>CAYSKP010000209.1:0-12003 GCA_964431645.1 uncultured Pirellulales bacterium | reverse complement strand
CCTGAATTCAGGCAGGCGATAAACGGACAGTCCGGCAGGAGTGTGCGATTCAGCGACACCTTAGGCAAAAATATGATGTATATCGCTGTACCTCTCAAAGAGCAGGACCAAGTCATAGCGGCCATTCGCGGGTCCCTTTCTGTTACGGCTGTTGACAAGGCACTTAAAGATATTTATACAAAAATCGTCTGGGGAGTAGTGGCAGCGGCAATTTGTGCGGCCGGCGTCACTTTGGTTGTGTCACGCAAGATAACCCGACCAATTGAACAAATGAAAGATGCCGCGAAGCGCTTTGCCGCCGGACAGTTAGACCATAGGGTTCTGGTCCCCCAGTCCGAGGAGCTGGCTGAGCTTGCCGGTGCGCTTAATGAAACCGCAGACCGGCTCAAGGGGACAATCGAAACCATAACAAACCAGAAAAATCAGCTCGAAGCGATTTTGAGCAGTATGGCCGAGGGCGTGATAGCCGTCGATTCAGACGGACGAGTAGTTAGTATTAATAAAAAAGCGGCACAACTGCTTGAGATAGATGGTGTTTCGGCTGCGGGGCGCAGCATTGAAGAGGCAATCAGAAATGTGGATATCCAGCGATTTATGCGATACACCCTGATGTTGTCAGCACCGACGGAAGAGGATATTACTCTTTCGGCAGAACAATCTATTTCGCTGCGTGCCAGAGGCACATACCTTACCGACCACCAGGGCAATAAATGCGGGGCAGTTATCGTATTGAGCGATATGACCAGGATGCAGCGGCTGGAAAACATCAGACGCGACTTTGTGGCAAACGTCTCTCATGAGTTGAGGACGCCGATTACCTCCATCAAAGGCTTTGTTGAGACGCTCCTTGACGGGGCCATTGACGAACCCGAACAGGCCAAGCGCTTTCTGACGATTATAGCAGGCCATACGGACAGATTGATGGCGATTATCGAGGATTTATTGAGCCTGTCCCGCCTCCAAGAAGATGGCCAGAAGAGAATGATTGCAAGAGAGCTTTTGACGGTCAGGCCTTTGCTGGAATCGGCAATTGTGCTTTCGGGGCCAAAGGCAGGCGACAAGAAAATCAAAATAGATATCGATTGCGATGACGATTTGGAAGCCCTGATAAATCCAACTTTGCTTGAACAGGCAGTTTTGAATCTCGTTGATAATGCCATTAAATATAGTCCTGCTGAAAGCACGATTAAGATAATCGCAAGAAAAGACGACCAGCAAGTGACCATCGCGGTGAAGGATTGCGGCTGCGGTATAGAAAAGAGCCATCTTTCGCGTATATTCGAACGGTTCTATGTTGTTGACAAGGCCCGCACCAGAAAACTCGGCGGGACGGGACTCGGCCTTGCGATAGTTAAACATATTGTCAATTTGCACGGCGGCTCGGTTACAGTTGATAGCACACCAGGTCAGGGAAGCACTTTCATTATTCACCTGCCTGTTAGATAAATATTTCTCGTCTTATTCTAATTACTGTCGAAGATAACCTCCCTTAATTAACGCAATTCTAACATCGATTTAACAAGCCCCTAGCGAAGTTCAAATAATATCCCTTCTAAACCGGGTACATCGCCGTCCGGGGTGGTCTCGGGTCAGCGTTCTAGAAGGAAAACAGTTTTTGTGGAGGTACGAGTAATGAAAAAATTAATTGTTTTGTGTGGAGGTTTTCTAATCATTATTTTGGGAGCCTGCAGCGTCAAGGCTGAAGAAATCAGCGATATGAAAAAGCAGTTAGCTGATTTGCAGACCAGGATTAATCAGATGGAAGCGCAGCAGAAAAAGGTTGTTGCCGAGGAAGTCAATAAAGCAGTCGAGAAAAAAGAATTTAAGTTGCCGGAGTGGGTGGAGAAGGTGAAAATCAGCGGCGATTTGCGTTACAGGCATGAGTCAATCGATGAGCAAAGCGGCGGCGAATGGAAAGATGGCGTCAACCGGCATAGAATTCGCGCACGCATGAGTGTCAACAGCAAGATCAATGAAGATATGGACCTCGGTTTTCGGCTCGCCAGCGGGTCAGCAGATCCGGTATCGACAAATCAGAATCTTGAGAGCAGTTTCTCAAGCAAGACAATTTGGCTGGATTGGGCTTATTTTGACTGGCATCCTTGTGATACAAAAGCATTTAGTTTGATTGGCGGCAAAATGCCTACACCCTTTTACAGAGTCGGCAGCAATCAGTTAATCTGGGATGATGACTTGTCCCCTGAAGGAGTAGCGGCAAAATACGAAATTCCGATAAGTGAAAGTTTAAAGGCTTATGTAAACGGAGGCGGCTTCTGGGTTGAGGAAAGAGACGGTTCGGATACCGTTGACAGCTCCTTGTGGGGAGCCCAGGCATATCTTAAAAATAAGTTTGATAAGGATACTTATTTGCTCGGTGGTATTAGTTATTATGATTACGGTAATATCGAAGGCGAGGGCGATATTTTCACGACATGGAAAGGCGGCACGACAAGAAAATGGTTTGGTAATACCTTCTCAGGTCCCGATGCCGACAACGGAGTATTTGCTTACGACTTTGATATAGTTGAGGGATTTGCAGAGTATGGTTTCGTTTGCGGAGAGTGTCCGGTTACATTGTTCGGCAGCTATGCACACAACACTGCAGCGCCAAGTTCAAAAAGCAATGGCTGGCTGGTCGGCTGCATGTTCAACAAGCTCAAAGACCCGGGTTCATGGCGGCTCGGTTACGATTATCGAGATATCGACTCTGATGCTGTAGTAGGTCAATTCAATGATTCAGATTTTGTCGGCGGCGGCACCAATGGCAAAGGGCACAGGTTTAATGTGGCTTACCAGCTGGCGAAGAACTTCGAGACAGGTCTGACATATTTTCTTGATGAGAGGGAAAATAGTACCGGTGACGAATATCACCGGTTACAGGCGGATTTTATTTTCAAGTTTTAGCGCGGATTTCTCTAACAAAATATTAACTAATTATTAACACAATCTTAACAATTTTGGCATAGATTTAACTGTCAAAGGAGTAAGTAAAATGAAGAGACTATTATGTAGTTTTATGTTCCTGTTGCTTGCAATTCCAGGGTTGGCGCAGGCGGAAACCCTGCAAATCGATGGTTCGACGACTGTTGGTCCGATTGCAGACGCATTCACGGAATACTTTATGAGGACCAACCCGGGCCTTGAAATTACCGTAAAGAAAACCGGCTCCGGTGATGGCGCTGCTGCCTTAATTGACAGCCGCTGTGATATAGCGACTATGAGCAGATTTATGAAAGATAAGGAATTTAAATCGGCAGTTGACCACAATGTATTGCCGGTCGCACACGCGATTGCTATGGATGGAGTATGTATCATAGTGCATCCGTCAAATTCCTTAACGGCCTTGACTGTTGCCCAGGTGCGAGATATTTATACGGGCAAGACCAGGAACTGGAAAGAAATAGGCGGCCCTGACGCCCAAATAGTGGTTGTCAGCAGGGATACATCGTCAGGAACATACGAAACCTTTCACGAAAAGGTAATGAACAAACAAGAGATGGCCAAGAACGTCGAATATGTCAATTCGAATCCTCAGTGCCATGCTAGAGTCAAAACAACAGCCGGGGCAATCAGCTATGCAGGGCTTGGTTTTATTGACGCCGATGTAAAGGCGTTGAAAATCGAAGGTGTCCAGCCGACAAAACAGACGATTTCCAGCGGCGTGTATCCTGTCGCCAGACCTCTGTTTTTGTTCACGAACAACTACCCCAAGCCGGGCTCAATGGTTTTTAAATTCTGCACATTCTACCTGTCCGAGAAGGGGCAGGAAATTATTGAGGCGAAAGGGTTTGTTCCCGTGACTAATTACTAAGATTGTAGGGCGGGCTTGCCCCGCCAAAAAAATATGTTGTGGGAGAGCAGCAATTAAAGAAAAACAGGGAAAAAATTCATTAGTGCCGGCGGCCGAGTCACCTCGGCCGCTAGTGCTTACACCAACCGAGGATATCAAGGGATTCCTTGCGCTTCACATCGGCCGGGCGGCCCTTTTTATTATTACATGCACATCTGTCCTGGCGGTATTTCTAATTTTCCTGTTTGTAGTCAGGGAGGCAATGCCCTTTCTTGCCAAATTCAGCATAAAAGAATTTCTCACAAGCAGTTCGTGGTATCCTGAAGCCGCAAATCCAAAATTCGGCACGCTTGCCATAATCGCGGGCTCTGCTTATGTAACAATTGTTTCGATTATTTTCTCGGTTCCCATCGGTATTTTAGCCGCGGTCTTTCTGAGTGACATCGTCTCAATGAAAATCAGGAGTATTGTAAAACCGATTATTGAGATTTTAGCGGCGATACCATCTGTTGCTTACGGTTTTTTCGCGGTACTGGTTTTGGCCCCTTGGATGCAGCAAAAGTTCGGATTTTCTACGGGGACAAATGCTTTAAATGCGTCGCTTGTTTTGGCGGTGATGGCGTTACCCACAATAATAAGCGTCTCGGAAGATTCTATTTCAGCGATAGGAAGGGAATTAAGAGAGGCTTCCTACGGCTGTGGTGCGACGCGAATGGAAACACTTTTAAAGGTAGTTATTCCTGCCGCGCACAGCGGGATAATTGCCGCGATAGTGCTCGGAATGATGAGGGCAATCGGCGAGACAATGGTAGTGTGGATGGCATCTGGCAATGCCGCTCAGATTCCCAGTCCCTGGTGGGATTTGTCGCAATCAGTGCGGACATTGACTGCGACAATAGCAGGTGATATGGGTGAGACGGAAAAGGGTTCTCCCCATTACAGGGCTCTTTTTGCCGCAGGATTGCTGCTGCTGGTGATTACGCTGTGCCTGAATCTGGTTAGTGAGTATTTTCTTATACGTGCTAAGAAAGCGGGCGGCAAGCACTGATGAAATCGAATATTCGAATTACGCTGGACAAGATATTCACCGTTATCGCGGGGGCTTCGGTAGTTTGCTTGTGTCTGGTTCTTCTGGGAGTGCTGGGGCCCATGGTTTGGCGGGGTGGTTCGGCAGTCGCGTTTAAGGGGACAGTGGAATTTAGAAAGATGCAATTAGTGCTTTTTGGCCGGGGCGATGAGGAGAAGATAGCAGAGGAAAGCAAACAGGCCCAAATAGCACGGACAAAAATTTACAGCACAATCGAAAAATTCAAAGGCGGCATCGATTCAGAGGCATTAATAGATAAAGCGAGACAAATTTACCGTCAGTTTGGCAGCGACCTTCGGCAAACCGATAAACCTGCGGATGAGGTTGCCGAGCTGAGATCTGTTACAAGACAGATTCGTGACCGGCTCGAATCGGCTTTAGCAAGCTCTGACACGGCAGAAGTGAACGAATCCTTAGCGTACATTCTCAATTTCAAAGATGACCTGCGGTTTAAGAATACTTCCGCGGCGGGTCTCATTGGGCTTGCCGAGCAATACAGAAAAGACGTAAACGGGATTAATCTTGCGGAACGACAAAAATATTATCAGGAGCTTCGGCAGGTGGAGGATATTTTAACAGAACTATTGGGGCCTGCGCCCGGAACAGCGACCCCTGCCTTGATGATGAATCGTTTTGGAGCCACCCGCTGGGACCGGGCAGAAAAGCTGTTTAATAGGCTGTTCTGGTACGAGGAATGGATTAAGCAGGGACCGGGAGAGCCTCTGGTCAGACAGCTTACGCCTCGTTCACAAAGATTTTCGGGTACGGAGATTGAAGGACTTTTCGTTTACATTCAGAAAAATTTACCCGAAATGCTCAAACCCAAAACAACGTTTTACTGGCAATACTTCATAGATGACAGCACACCCGGTCATTACTTCGGCGGTGTCGGCCCGGAAGTTCTCGGGACGCTTTTATTGACAATGCTTGCGATGTTTTTTGTTGTGCCTTTCGGCGTTATTTCCGCCGCCTATCTGGTGGAATGCGCCTCTGAGAATCTTGCCATAAGAATAATAAGGATGAGCATCAACACCCTCGCGGGCGTGCCGAGCATAGTATTCGGCTTATTTGGCCTGGCATTTTTTGTGTTATTTTTCGTGCCTTTGTTTGGAGGACCTTCTAAAGGGTGCATTCTCGCGGCCTCATTGACGCTGGCTGTGCTGACTTTGCCTGTTATGATAAGAGCAAGCGAGGAGGCAATACGGGGAGTGCCGCAGACTTATAAAGAAGCGTCGCTGGCTTTGGGCGCAAGCAGATTCCGGACTTTTGTGAAAGTGACATTGCCTGCAGCGCTGCCCGGGATTCTAACCGGTGTTATATTAAGCTTGAGCAGGGTTGCAGGCGAAACGGCTCCGGTATTGTTTACCGGGGCAGTTGCGCTTGGGCCGATTCCAAAATCCATATTAGACCCCGCACGCACGCTTTCTTACGGCAGTTACGATATGGCCGTCGGCGACAAGCTGGCTGCTATGGTGCCGCATAACCAGTTCGGTATGGTTGTGACACTGGTGCTGCTGATTCTTTGTCTTAACGCTGTAGCAATTGTTCTCCGTTCAAGGATATTTAAAAAACTGGCGGGTCATTAAAAATGGCAACGATGCGGCTTTTACAATTAAGTGAGAAAAAGAGGTCTGAACCGATTATGAAAGAAAATACCCATGAAAAGACAGCTCAAAATGTGGAAACACTATGTGCCTGTCCAATAATAAGCTCAACGGATTTTAGTTTTTACTATGGCCCAACGATGGGCGTGAAGAATATTACGATGAATATAAATCCTTGCAGTGTCACCGCGATAATCGGGCCGAGCGGCTGCGGCAAGAGCACGTTCCTGCGAAGCATAAACCGGATGAACGACCTCATTCCAGGCGTGAGAACTGAAGGAAAGCTATGCGTTGATGGTCAGAATATTTACGACAAGCGGGTCAATCTCGTAAATCTTCGCCAGCAGGTTGGAATGGTTTTTCAGAAGCCGAATCCTTTTCCGAAAAGTATTTTTGACAACGTGGCTTATGGCCCGCGGCTGCAGGGCATCACAAGCAGGATAGCTCTTGATGAAATCATCGAAAAAAGCCTTAAGGCGTCGGCCTTGTGGGAAGAGGTGAAAGACAATCTCAAAAAATCCGCTCTTGCTCTCTCCGGAGGTCAGCAGCAGCGGCTGTGCATTGCACGGGCGCTGGCAACAAGACCTCGTGTGCTGCTTATGGATGAGCCGTGTTCGGCCCTTGACCCTCTGGCCACCGGCAAAATCGAAGATCTTATCAGTCGACTCAAGGACAATTACACGATTGTTATTGTCACTCACAATATGCAGCAGGCAGCGCGCGTCAGCGAGACGACCGCTTTCTTCTGCCTCGGCGAACTTATAGAATACGATGTCACCTCTAGGATTTTCGAGAATCCGTCAAACAAGAAGACTGAAGATTACATAACAGGCAGGTTCGGATAAAACTTTAATTTAATAGTAACCAACAGTCTACGATTGACACAGAAAATTTAATTGATAGAGAAACCAACAGCGGTAACCTTGAGTAGTAACTCATTGCAGAACACACAGTTAGGCAATGAATAGCAGGGGTTGGCATTAGCTCTCACTGTCGAAGAATCAACTGGGCCCGGAAGGGATCGGACCTTCGACCAATGGATTATGAGTCCACTGCTCTACCGCTGAGCTACGAGCCCGTGCACATCTTTATACGTATAAGAATGAATTTTTGCAAGAAAAAATGATTGGCGTTTACTGCTTTTATGATGTGTGCGTTAAGATGAAAAATTTTGATATTCAAGCTCTCGTCTTTTGCCTTGTATCTTTTGCCTTGTGTCTTATGACTTGACTTTGACTTATGTCTATTGAACCAGCAGGTCAGCCGTAACTACACCGGCCTGTGTATCGTGCATAATATCATCGCTGGCGCTGCCGACCGTCTTCAAATGCGATATACCGGCAAATTTCCTGGTCTCTATCAGCTTCGCCCCTTTTGCTGCAATTTTTCGAAACGCGTGCTTTGCCTTAATTTTATCCTGTGCCCCGACAGCATCCACTATCACGGTGACACGCTTGCCTCTCTGCAATAGGCCCAGTGCCGCCGCCTCAATTGCTCCCTCTGCGCATGCCCCAATCAGCACAAATTCATTGGCGCGTATTTCGCTCAGCAGCCTGTCTATTCTCGGCTCATCGAACGGGTCAAGGCATCTCTTATGAAGAACTATCTGGCGATACTCCCGCAGCAAATCCACCGGCAAATCAGTATTATTGTCCGCCGCGAAGCTTGCTCGATTGCTCAGCAGCGTATAATTGATTTTCTGTATACCCTCAGTCCCGTCTATGCAGTATCCCCCGTTGTTGTCCGGATGAACTTCGCAAATCGAAACAACGGGAATCTTTCTCGAGCGCGCAAATGCGATTATCCTTCTGATATGGCTTAAGACTCTTCTGCGATTGCCTACTCTTACCCTGCCTTCATCAACAAAAAAGTCTTTTTGCGTATTGATGTCTATCAATACCTGTTTTCGGCGAGTTTTTATTAGTTGACGTATCATTCCGCGATCTTTCTTCCGCTGGCGTCGCTAATCTTTGGCTTGTCCCTTTGCCTCTATACCATTTGCCTGTATATACGTTTAAGTCTCGTCCGTGGTGCAAAAAAAATTTTCAAAAAATATTGCCTTTCAAACAACCCCAGCTGCTATCAATATCGTTTACATTTCTTATATACTTTAAACCCCGATTTTACTCTTTTGGCGGTATCCCACGATCGGGGGTTGGCAAATCCATGCCCATTCTTTATAATAAGTCCAGGCCGCCAAAAAATGTTACAAAAACCGGCCTTATAATAAAAGCTTATAAATATGTCAAGACAATTATTTGAATATCCAAAATTTGTTTTAGAGCACCCAAATCCGCCTGTCAAGGTTAATTTTGGGGATATTTTCGGACGTTTAGCTCCAACTCACATTGAAATCGGCTCCGGCAAGGGGACCTTCTTGGTAAACCAGGCAAAATCAGAGGCGCATGCCAACTTTATCGGGATTGAATGGGCCCGAAGGTACTACCGTTTCGCCATGGACCGGATTGGCCGATGGAACCTGACCAACGTCCGGATAATACGCACAGATGCGGTTACCTATATTAACGGCTGTGTCCCTGATTCTTCCGTCGATTGCTTTCACATTTACTTTCCCGACCCCTGGCCAAAAAAGCGCCACAATAAACGCCGCTTCTTCAATTCCCAAAATACCGACCAGCTTATCCGCTGCTTAAAACCCAATGGCACCATACGTATGGCCACGGATTTTACCGAATATTTCGAGCAGATAAAATTGGTTCTGGCCTCAAAAGCTGATTTCTTGGAGCAAATTGATTTTCTCCCCGCGGTCGGCGCTCAAATTGGCGAATGGGTCGGCACAAACTTCGAACGCAAGTATCTCAAAGAAAACAGGTCTATATATACTATTGCAGTAATTAAAAAATAATCGTATCACTCAGACTAACCTGGTGTAGCCCTGCACTTCTTATTTAATTTGACTTTTTCAATAAGTCTCGTTAGAATAATTTCATCAGTGAGGAGTAAAAAAGTGGTCAAAATCATTCTATTGGACGTTAAAACACAGATTAAAATATCTCTTATCATTTTTTTAATTCTATTCCCTAATACTCTTTGGGCAAAACACGTTCCTTTAGAAACCGCCCGCAAGGCCGCCGTTAACAGCATGAATAAGGCAAATCAGGCCAAAGACCTCATTAAAGGCCAAAAAGGAGTATCTAAAAAGCTAAGATTGGCAGATATTAAAGATTCATATACCAAGAAAAAAGACATCTCTGTTTATTATGTGTTCAATTTTTCACCGGAAGCCTGGATTGTAATTTCGGCAGATGATGCGGCCTGTCCTGTAATAGGTTACAGCCATAGTGGTTTCTATGACCCGAATATATTAAACCAGCCGCCTGCATTTATAGAATGGATGGATAACGCAGCTTCGCAAATTGCTGATGCAGCTTCAAAAAATCTAAAGGCGCGGCCAAAAGATGCATCTGACTGGCAGCAGCTAAGCGCAGAGCCGGATAATTACGATGCAGGCCTCAACCTGCTTAATTTGGCCGAATCCGTTAATCCTTTAATTTTATCAACATGGGGGCAGGGCGGAGATATAGATGGTTGGCCCTGGGGCTATGAAGGCTATAGCAAATATTGTCCATGGGAATATACCGATTGGACACATCTTTACAGGAGATATTGTCCGACAGGCTGCGCTGCTACGGCAATGGCACAAATAATGAAATACTGGCAATGGCCGCCATCGGGCAGAGGCAGTCACGGATATGACCCTCCAACATATTCCTGCAGTCATGAATGCTCCGGTTTCGGATGGCGTGAGGTGAATTTCGGTAATCAATATTATAACTGGAGCGATTCATCTATGCCTTTAAATGGCCCTTCTAATGCCATTGCGTTACTTATGCGAGATATTGGTGTTGCCGTGGAAATGGACTACACACCGGTCGGTTCAGGGGCATGGCCTGGTCAGGCATTCCAAAATTACTTCGGGTACAGCGCAGGCGAACTGGAATGGAGGCAGGATTACACACAGTGGGTTAATAAACTCAGGGCAGACCTCAATGATGCCCGGCCGGTATGGTACTATGGAAATAATGGTGGTACATCGGCACATGCCTTCATATGCGATGGTTACGATTCTTTCGAAAATTTTCATTTCAACTGGGGCTGGAACGGGAGCTATAACGGCTGGTTTAATGTGAATGACCTTACGCCCGGCAGCCATAATTACTCATTTTCACAAGGCGGAATCTTTGGTATTGAGCCCCAGCCTTACAGTGAAGTTTATGTTGATGATGATTACACCTCAGTCGGCTATAACAATGGTCACGCCTGGGGAGTAGATGCCTTCAATAAAATTCAGGATGCAATAAATTCTGTCCTCTCGGAAGGTATTATTTATGTCGCGGCAGGGACTTATAATGAGGCAATAGATTTAAAAGGCAAGGAGATTCATCTTTATGCTGTAAGCGGCCCGACTTCCACAACTATCAACGGGGGCGGTGCCGATCATGTCGTTTTATGCAATACCAGTGAGGATGCAAATACAATAATTGAAGGCTTCACCGTCACAGGAGGCAACGCCAACGGAAGCTCTCCTCATAATTGCGGCGGCGGAATGTTGAATTATTACAGCAGCCCGACAATTATTAATTGTAAATTTATTTCAAATGCCGCAACTCTTCACGGCGGCGGTATGCACAACGAACACGCCGCGCCCACCGTGATTGACTGCATCTTCACACAAAACACCTCCGGAACTCATGGCGGCGGCTTGATGGATAATTGGAATCCAACTTACTCAAAAATTATTAACTGCTTATTTACCCAGAATACGGCCGGCGGCGGCGGGGGCGGCTATTGTGATTCTGTGGGCTATTCGCAAATTTACAACTGCACATTCAGCGGCAATTCGGCATCATTAGGAGGAGCAATATACGGCTGGTACGGCTCAACGCATTTGTACAACTGTATCGTATGGGGAAATCATCCCACTGAGATTGTCTACGATACAATCGCCATCACAGCAAATTACAGTGATGTCAATGGGGGCTTTCCGGGCACAGGCAATATTAATGTAAATCCGTATTTTCATAGTGACTTCAGCCTTGATAAGGCATCTTCCTGTCTTGATGCGGGCAATAACGACTATGTCCCCAGCGACATAACAAAAGATTTGGCAGGTGAAACAAGATTTGTTGATTCGTGCAGAAACGATACCGGAAGCGGGATGCCTCCCATTGTGGATATGGGAGCTCTCGAATACCAGCATACATGGGATACTGCGCGAAACCTGCTTACAAATCCTGACTTCGAAACAGGCGATACCTCTGGGTGGGTTGATAACTGGGGCTGGAATTTTTGGGTAGCAGCCGAACAGGCGCACAGCGGGCTCTTCAGCGGATTTGCAGCCGGAAGGTCTGCCGAGTGGCAGGGTGCATGGCAATCAACTGGCGAATTTATGGTTGAAGACACCACATACAGGGTCTCAGGATGGGTAAGATTAGAGAATGCCGACACCAATCATGTGGCCCTTACAGCGAAGGTCACCGATTCAGCCGGCGACCATTATT
>CAYSKP010000208.1:0-20055 GCA_964431645.1 uncultured Pirellulales bacterium | reverse complement strand
CCCATCTCGTGGAACGCACGTTCCCATAAATCATAAATAAAGGTCAGGACGTTTGTCTTGCCGCAAAGGGCCAGCGTATTGTTCTCGCCCTTGCCTCTTGCCTTCTTGCCATTTTTCTTGGCGTATTCGAAAGCGTATTTTAGGCACCTATCTACCTGGAAACGTGAATAGACGGCAGACTGCACCGCGACCTCGTGCGGCGTCCCTTTCATTGTGATGCCGCCTGCGCCGGTATATGCATCGCCGGAGTTTTCACGAACGACGACAAAATCAATCTGTTCCGGGCCTTTGCCTTTAATTGGAGTCTCAACGCCCGGATATAATCTCACCGGACGAAGATTGATATACTGGTCAAGCGCAAATCGTAAATTAAGTAAAATGCCTTTCTCAAGTATGCCCGGCTTAACATCGGGATGACCGATCGCGCCAAGCAGGATTGAATCGAATTTTTTCAGTTCCGCTATCGCGCTATCCGGCAGCGTCTCGCCTGTCCTTTTATATCTTTCGCCGCCGAAATCAAACGGCGTCAAATCCAGCTTGAAGCCGAACTTCGAAGCCGCCGCATCGATAACTTTTACTGCCTCATTCGTAACTTCCGGCCCTGTGCCATCGCCGCCTATCACTGCAATCTTGTAACTCTTAACACTCTTCGCCACGTCTTGTCTCCTTATCTGTTCGTTCTGTATTCTGAGTTCTTTATTCTATGTTCTTTATTCAAATTCCAAATTTTTAACTTTTCACTTTCTTAATATGTTCAAGTAGTCCGCCATCTTTGATAATTTCGAGTGCGAACTCGGGCAGGGGGCTAAATTCTATTTTTTGGCCGGTAGTCTTGTCCTCGATTATACCTTTATCGTAATCGATTTGCAGTTCGTCACCATCTTTGATTCTCTCAACCGCATCTTTGCTCTCGATGAGATAAAATCCGCAGTCAATGGCGTTACGGTAGAAGATTCTCGCGAAGGTTCGGGCGATTACTGTTTGCACGCCCGCGCCGCGAATTGCCCAGACGGCATGCTCACGAGACGAGCCGCAGCCGAAGTCGTCACCTGCGACAATCACATCGCCTTTATTTAGCTTCTTAATGAATCCCGCATCTATATCTTCCATGCAGTGTTTAGCCAATTCCTGCTCATTATCGGTGTTCAAATATCTGGCCGGAATTATCTCATCAGTGTTTATGTGATCACGTTTATATACCCATGCTTTACTCATTTGGTTACCTCATTCGTGATAAATTCTAAATTCTAATTAGGATTTCCTATATATATTTTCTTGGGTCGACCAATTTTCCTTCTATCGCGCTTGCGGCCGCAGTTGCGGGGC
This sequence comes from uncultured Pirellulales bacterium, assembly GCA_964431645.1. Classification (GTDB taxonomy): domain Bacteria; phylum Planctomycetota; class Phycisphaerae; order Sedimentisphaerales; family Anaerobacaceae; genus Fen-1362. Next base: position 18,729 of record CAYSKP010000208.1, on the reverse strand, counting down.
TGGCAAGATATACTTCGCTTGTCGGACTTCCCATTCTGCCGACGAAATTTCTGTTTGTCGTGCTTATGCACTTTTCGCCTGAAGCAAGTATTCCCATAAATCCGCCTAAGCACGCCCCGCATGTCGGCGCGGAGATTACGCAGCCGGCATTGTAGAAGATATCGAACAGGCCTTCATCCTGTGCATTTTTCCATATCACCGGTGTGGCCGGAACAACTATCGTGCGAATCTTCACTTCTTTGCCTTTTAAAATCTTCGCGGCAATCCTTAGGTCTTCGATTCGCCCGTTTGTGCAGCTTCCGATATACGCCTGGTCCATCGCCATACCTTTGCATTCGCTAATCGGCTTTGCGTTGCTGGGCAGATGGGGCATAGCGACCATCGGCTCTATCTTTGCGCAATCGAATTCCTCAGTAACCATGTATTGGGCATCCGCATCTGACTCGAAGACCTTATATGTCTTTTTTCCGGTCAGATGTTTATCGAGATACTTCTTTGTCTGGCTATCAAAGCCAATGATGCCGTTTTTGCCTCCGGCCTCTATTGCCATATTGGTCATCGTCATCCGCGCTTCCATCGACATATCTTTCAAAGCAGGACCGACGAATTCCATTGCCCTGTAAAGCGCACCATCTACACCAATCCTGGTTATCACGGCAAGGATTACATCTTTGCTGTAAACGCCATGCGGAAGTTTGCCGTTAAGCACAAACTTCATTGACTCCGGCACCCGAAACCATAATTCTCCTGTCGCAATCGACGCGGCCAAATCCGTTGAGCCGATGCCTGTGCTGAAGGCGGCAAACGCGCCGTATGTGCAGGTATGCGAATCGCCGCCGACGATTACCTCGCCGGGCCTGATATGACCCTGTTCAGGAAGCAATGCGTGGCAGACGCCGGCCTTGCCGAGCTTATAATAATATTTGATTTTGTGGCGCCTTGCCCATTCATCGAGCCGCTTATGCAGCTCAGCGCTTTTTATGTCCTTTGCAGGCTGAAAATGGTCAGGCGTTACGACAATCTTGTTTTTGTCGAATACCTTGTCGATTCCTTTTTCAATCAGCATCGCAATCGCCGGCGGCGTCGTCACATCGTGACACATTACTAAATCAATTTTGGCGTTTATTAACTCGCCTGCCTTTACCGTTTTCTTTCCGCTCGCCCTTGCGAGTATTTTTTCCGTTATAGTCATGCCCATAGATACTGCCTTTCCTTCGCTGTCATTGCGAGCGCAGCGAAGCAATCTCATTTTTTCTTTTTCCTTTTTCCTTTTAACTTTTATTTACTTTTCTCTCTGCGGCCCCCGCGTGCTCAGCGGTGAAATTACAGTTCCGCTTTGAGGCCCGGCTTTTTATTGTTTGTCCTGCTGACCATTCTGTTTATCGCGTCAATATATGCCTTTGCGCTCGCTTCTATGATATCTGTCGAGATGCCTCTGCCGGTAAATCTCACGCCATCATCATCGATTACTTTGACGATTGCCTCACCTAGGGCCTCTTTGCCGCCGGTTACCGCCTTAATCGAATATAAATCGAGCTTGGGCGATTGCCCCGTAGCCGTTTTTATCGCCTCATAAGCGGCATCTACAGGCCCATCCCCGCAGGCCGCGGCGGTTTTCGGTTCGTTTTTACCTTTGATTTTAATTTTGACGCTCGCTGTCGGCAAAGTTCCCGTCCCGCAGGCGACGTGAAGATATTCAAGCTGAAATACCGGCTCGATTGTCCTCATCTGGTCATTGACTAAGGCGGCAATATCTTCATCGAAGACCTCAGTCTTTTTATCCGCCACTTCGAGAAATCTCACATACAACTGTTCAAGCTTTGTATCAGTGACTTTATAGCCAAGTTCATTTAGCCTGTGCTTTAGCCCGTGCCTGCCGGTGCGTGCCGTCAGCACTACCGTGCTTTGCGGCGAGCCGACATCTTCGGGTCTCATTATTTCATAGGTGAGCGGATTCTTTAAAAATCCGTCCACATGGATGCCGCTGCTGTGAGCGAAGGCATTTGTTCCAACGACGGCCTTATTCGGCGGAACCGCTATTCCCAGCATTTCGGAGGCCATCCTGCTTGTCCTGTAAAGTTCTTTTGTGTTGATTCTTGTCTCAAGGCCGAAAAAGTCCCTGCGGGTCTTTATCGCCATTACCGCTTCTTCCAATGACGCATTGCCCGCGCGCTCGCCGACGCCGTTAATTGTGCATTCAATCTGCCTTGCGCCGTTTGCAACGCCTGCCAATGTATTGGCGACCGCCATTCCTAAATCATCGTGGCAGTGGACGCTTATAATCGCCCTTTTCGCATTGGGGACATTGCTGAAGATGCCGGCAATTAATTGTCCATACTGCTGCGGTATCGAATAGCCGGTTGTATCGGGTATATTCACAGTTGTTGACCCGGCATCGATTACCGCCTCGATGATTCGATAGAGATATTCCTTTTCCGCTCTGCCGGAATCTTCGCAGTAGAATTCGATATCATCGGTGTATTGCTTGGCGCGTTTGACGGCCTTGATACCCATTTCAATGACCTTTTCTTTTTTGTCCTTGAGGGATTTGCCGTATTTGTCGTCCTTGAATTTGCTGGTGATATGAATATCGCTTATGCCAAGGCCGGTATGAATACGGGCCTTCTTGGCTTTTTTCAGGGCCTTGCCCGCGGCATCGATGTCTGCTTCAATAGCCCGAGACAAGCCGCAGATAGTGGCTCCGGTAACCTGCTGGGCGATTAAGCTTACGGCCTCGAAATCCTGCGGTGAGGAAATCGGGAAACCCGCCTCTATGATATCAACGCCGAGTTTTGCAAGCTGATGCGCCAGCTCTAATTTTTCACCGGCACCTAATCTTGTGCCTGCGGCCTGCTCGCCATCGCGAAGCGTCGTATCGAATATTATCACTCTATTTGACATTTTATTATCTCCAACTACTTATTTTAGCGAAAGTTAAGCGGTATATTATGCCCCAAAAAAGGCAGAAAAGCTACCGTTTTGTTTTAAAGCCTGAATAGAAATAGATTGTGGGAAAATTAAGTATTTTGCGCCTTAGCGGCGCAAAATAAGAGCCAGAGCGCTAAGCCCGTTAAGAATTGAACTGCATGTATAGCTCTTAGTCATATCAATTATATTATAGGGAGTGACGAGTTGTTTGCAACAGTAATTTAAAAAAAATTATCAGCGATTGAGCAGATAAATGGAGGCATTGAGAACGGCCGCGAATGATACCCAGAGCAGATAGGGGACAAGAAGCAAAGCGGCCGGACGCGATATTTTGGAAAGAACATAAATAGTCACTATGATTGCGTTCAAAAGCAAAATTATATCTATAAGCCCGAGAAGCGGCGATTGTAAGCCGAAGAATAAAGGAGTCCAGATTGCATTCAAGAAAAGTTGAACTAAAAAACATCCAAGAGCGATGCGGACGATTTTGTCATGGAGACCTTTTCGCCAGATAAGAAATGCGGCGATACCCATCATGATATAAAGGATTGTCCAGACCGGGCCGAAAATCCAGTCGGGCGGATTGAAAGGAGGCTTCTTAAGACCGGCATACCAATTCGTTAATGAATCAGCAGTAATAAATGAACCAAGAAAACCAATAAGCAGCGGCACTGCACAACAGATAACCAGTTTGATAATATTGCCAGACTTCATATAAAAGTTTCAAATGAGTTTGTCTACTTTTGCCGCAAGCTCTTTAACGTGACTTACAGAAATATCGAATTGGCCGCATTCTTCGGCATTGAGATTTAATTCGATAATTTTTTCGACGCCGTCTTTGCCCAGAACAGCCGGAACACCGACAAAATATCCTCCTACGTTGTATTCTTTATCGCAGTAAACGCAGGAAGGAATCATACTATGAGTATTATTTGTAATCGCTTCCGCCATTTTCACGACACCCGCGGCGGGGGCGTAATACGCGCTTGAGCCGAGAAGGTCAACAATTTCGATGCCTCCTTTTCTGGCACGTTCAATCATTTTTGCGATTTTTTCTTTCGGCAAAAGTTCGGTAACAGGTATTCCAGCTACTGTGGTGAATCTTGGAAGAGGGACCATATCATCTCCGTGACCGCCCATCAGTATGCCGCGAATATCTTCGCTGCTTACGTTTAGTTCACTTGCGATAAAATAACAAAATCTTGCCACATCTAATGCTCCGGCCATTCCCATTACTCTATTTTTTGGAAATCCGGTTACTTTAGAAGCCACATAAACCATTGCATCCAATGGATTCGATACAACGATTACGATTGCATTGGGGCAGTATTTGGCAACGTTTTCACTAACAGATTTTACTATCTGGACATTTTTGGCCAATAAATCATCCCTGCTCATTCCCGGCTTGCGCGCTAATCCGCTTGTGATTACAACAATGGAGCTATCCACAGCGGCCGCCCAATCAGTAGTCCCTGTTATTTTGCAGCTATATCCCTGAACCGGACCGGCTTCGGCCATATCAAGTGCCTTGCCCTCGGCAAGTCCTTTTACAATATCTATAAGAACTATGTCCCCCAGTTTCCTTCCAGCCGCGATATGCGCTGTTGTCGCACCTACGTTTCCGGCTCCAACTACTGTTATCTTATTAATGCTCACATTTTCTCCTTTATCTGCATCTGATAAGCTGGTTAGTGTTGAAAGTCAAATTCGGTATATGTGTCTTTATGTCTTTGATAAAGCGTTCGCCGTCTTTCCAGTAACCGGAGGTTGGTTTAATTTCCGGATTGAAGCCCAGGAAGTAATTATTGAGATTTTCAATGAGGACTTCACGCATGTATTTGCAGGCCATCGAGGCAAGCGACACCGGCAGAAATTGGTCATCAGCGCCAACAATAAAATGCAAACGCACACGCCTTGCTTGTTTTACCGCCGAGACCGGATTTGTATGGTGGGCTTTAGCCCACGCGGAATCTGATTGATGGGCTGAAGCCCATCCTACATTCTCAGCGCGCTCGGCGGTGGGATTTCTTATTGTTAACTCATAGCTGCTTCTATTCTGGTCTTCGTGAATGATGCGCAGATCGCAATCGCCGAACATAAGCTGCAGTTCGCGGCGATAATAACACCTGCCGCCCTGATGGTCGATAGCAATGTCGAGGTCTTCACCGGGAAAATCATCGATGGCTGATTGAATCAATTCCGCTACGGCTGTAAAGAGCACCTTTGCCTTATTGTCTATGGCCGAAATCATCTGATTATAGTGTGCAACTTCAAGGCATCTACTTTTTAAATTTAGAAGTTCGAAACCCTGCTTTTCTAGATCTCTTCTCAGCATCGCAACTGAAATATCGATGACAGGCTCTTCTCTTTGGAGATCGAATTCGGCGGCATTTTTATACCACGGATATTGGCCGATATGCTCAAGACAATCAGGGCATAACGCGGTTATGAGTTCGGCCATTGATTTAGGTTCGCGATTGAGGTGCTTGAGAACAGATAAAACAGTTCGTTTAAGGTGTTTTATACCGATTTGGCGAGAGTATGCCTTTTTGCTGTCGGCAATTAGTAATCGTCCGCGCAGTGATGTGCGGTTTTTTGCTACGCTTGAACGCAGTATTTTCCAGAGATTTGCCCAGACAAGATTATCCGCTATTCGAAATGCGCTTGACGAGACTACAAGAGGCCCCAGAATTGGACCAAAACCCGCCTCATCTATGCCAATAAGGATTGCCATCCCTGACTCGTTTCCATTTATTATTTATAATTTATTATTGATGATTTATTATAAACTCTAAACTTATTCCTGCCATCAGAAATCATTTTAAATAATAAACAGAAAATAATAAATAATAAATCTAAAGTGTTTCCTGTCTTATGATTGCACGATATATACCGTTTACTTTTTTTCCATCTACAATCTTTGGCGGATATTTTTCGTTTCTCGGCTGCAATCTTACTATTTCGTTCTCAAAGAATACACGCTTGAATGTCGTTTCATGAGGAGAGGCAAATCGCACAAAACAATCATCACCGCTTTGAACTGCTGCATTGGGTGAAAAAATGATAATATCGCCTTCGTGATACTTTGGTTCCATAGAATCGCCTATAACCCGAACAGCGAATGCATTAGGGTCATGAACATCAGGGCAGCGGATGTATTCATCAGCGATGCCTACGGGATAATCGAGATCGTTGAAATCAGTTGGATAACCTGCAGCCACTTTATTGATAATAGGTATTAACCTGCCGGGAGTAATATTTCTTTTATTTGATTTTTTGCCGCCTAATTGTTGATTTTCATTTTCCACTTCCTCAATATGAATAAGGACATCCGGAGGTAGTTTTTCCATATGAGCTACATAAAGAAGAGTGCCGGTTTCAAAACCGAGAACGGCCTCTAATTTTCGCAGCAGCTCATCACCGGGCGGATTAGTTACCCTGCCCGTCTCAATTGTCGAAAGATATGGCTTCGAAAAACCAATCCTGCTGCTTACCTCATCGAGCGTAAGGCCGAGTTCCTCGCGTTTATTCCTTATAATTGAACCAAGTGACATATTTTTCTCCTGGAATATTTACGTAAAAAGCTTCTAAATAAAATTTAACAAATATTTTATGCCTTCAAAACAGATCTGCAAGATTATTTAACTAAATAATTACTTTTTTCTTTTTTAATGTGAATTTATGGCAGGTCTTATAAAAAACTGCTTATCAGTAGAAAAATTCGAGGATTGATGATTTAAGAGAAATTTAAGCTGAGCTTATGGTATTAGAATTTTGGTTTTTCTTACAAACGCCAGACCCATTGCGGCCAAAACAATTGCCGAAGGTGCGGGAATGACATTCATTTGAGTGTATACACGGCCGCCGGAATAACAGCCCCATCCAACGGATGTATAAGCTGAAAGCTCGAGTTCATATATATGAGAAAAGTCGCTTTTCATTAATGGCAGGGTGTATAAATCGGGTTCGTGGTAGACATCTGAAATCCATTTTTCCTGGTTGAATAGAATTTCATTTGCTGTAATGTCTGATAGTCTCACAGATGCGTAAGTGCCGCTTTCTTCCGGCGCCCCATACTGGAACGTGAACATTTCTTCGATATCTAAAGAAACAAGTTGAAACCGGCATGAAACCGAAGATAAAAATGATGCCTTCGCGCCATTATCATATTGGCTGGCGTGTTCGTTGTCAGCAATTCCCGATGCAGACAATTGGATTGTGGAGGAAGATGGATAAGTTATTGATGCAGAGCTGTTTACCTTTAAGATTCCATCATTATTAGTGTAAGTATGCTGTGACTGCTCAGTTGCGTTTGTTACTCCTGATGTGTCGTATCCATCACTAAATGGTTGAAAATAATCGGAATCCGGCGTGCGAATTAAATCAGAACCTTCTATATGCCCTGTGGTTCTAACGGAAGTGCTGATAATAGATACATTACCAAAAGCCGTTGAACAGCTAAGGAACAGGAGTATAAACAAACAATAAAATTTAATTAACTTTTTCATTTTGCCTGATGATACTTTTTAGTGCTTTATTTAAAAACCCTGTAAAAACCTTAATTTCGATTCATAATTACTTATTGACAAACTTAAGCTAAATTAAATTTTTAATTTTTAAAAAAACGCTTGTTCTCCTCAATAGAATACGTCTATTTTATCTTTTTTAAGAAGTTTTGTCAAGGCTTATCGTTTTGCAGATACAAACATTAAGCCAAGACCGATAAATAGAAGAGTGGCGGGCTCAGGAATGGAATCTGTGAAATAAAATGTGCCCGAATTGTGCATAGCAAAACTGTTAACTGCGACAGAGCCGTATACATCCCCAGAGTTATCCAATTGAAAATCAGCATTAGGAGCATAAAATGTGCCATATAAATTGCAGCCGTTTTTAATTTCAAGTGATGTGCATGAATCCAAACCATATATTGTGAAGCGGCTTGGGTCTTTGGTAAGGTTATTAATAGTTGATGGCAAACCCGTATAATCGCCGGCAAGATAAATTTTTAAAGAAGCATCATTATCAATATCTAGATCTGGCCCCTGAATAATAATAGAAGAATTAGGGGCCAAATCAATATCACCGGTAATATAAAGCGAAACCGGCTCGTCAATTATCAAGGTTTTTGAATTAGCTAAATATAAACTGTCGTATTTGCCAGAAGTGCTTACAAATTGAACGGTTCTGGGATTATTGACTCTAAGGTTTCCTTTGGATGCCATATCTACTAGTTCCTGCGGCACTATTACAGGGGCAAAGGACATTAATTGGTCTGCTGCATAAACATTGCCGGTAATAAATGCGTTTTGACTATTGATAACCGATGAAGGCACGCCGCCGGGCCCTACTACGATATCACCATTTATTGTTACGCTTCCCAGGTTTACCGCACCGGGCGAGGTGCTGTTGGTTCTAATAATGGCCTTGCTGTCAGTTCCATCGTTAACAGTAATGTAGTTACTAAACGGCAGATTAATATCTTGCTGAGCCGCTATTCCAATGATATCTTTTGCGGCCGTAAAAGAAATGCCTGAAAAAAGAACAATCAACAAAGGAAGAATATTTTTTATTTTTAAAATATTAACTCCATTTAATGTTTATCCTGCTCGTTTCCTATAACGTAGCCGGCACCGCCTCCGATTGCGCCAAGGGCAATAGCTCCTCCGACGCCGCCGACTATTCCTCCGACGATTAAACCGCTGACCCCGCCTACCGCACCATAGGTCTGGGCATTATTTGAGCAACCGCATATGTGTGTCATATTGAAACAGATTAGGGCCAATATCAAAATCATTATTAAACTTCTTTTCATGTTAACTTCTCCTTTCTTCTTATGCATCGGCTAAATACAATTCTTCAATAAAGCAAATTCGGAAAAACAGTATAAAGGCTTGAATTAAATAAACAAAACCGGTAGTTTTTACATGTAATCGAAATTTGAGGGCTTTTTTTGGTGCCGATATAATCAGCCATGCAAGATGTTGGTGTATTTCAAGGATTCTCCAGCCAAAATAAAAATTATAAAAGGCTGACAGAGTTATTCGTGATGGTCCGCACCATTCTGTGATATTGCTGTATGCACTGCTTCTATATAGTGCACATATTCTACATATGCCTCAACATACTCGCGGCCGGCCTGAACACTATCATCCTTGTGTTTTTTCTTCTCAAAAGCGATATCGAATCTTTTTTTAATTTCACTAGTAAGATGTTTTGATATTTCTTCATTCAATGTGTCAGATGAGCCGGTATCCAGTGCCTTATCAGCGTGGGCTATAACTGGGTCAATTGAGTCTTCAGGTTTTAGACCTGTAAAAGATGCTCCTTCACCCGCCCGGTGAATACGAACAAGGGTCTCAAAAAATTTCATATCTGCCTTATTATTTTCTTGCCTGCCCTTGGCTCTTTCAGAAATCGCTTCATTAAAGGCCTTGCGAATTTGCGGCTCAGCATCTTTTTTTACCCATTTTAGAACAGGGGTGACATCGTTTTTCTCCAAAGCAATGCGTGCATCTTTTATTACGGGGCCGCTAAGTGTATCACAATGTGCGTAAGATTTAAAACACATAAATACAGTTAATAACAGCAAAAGCCCTGAGGTTATAAATGCTGACTTTATTTTTTTCATTTTATTTTCCTTACGCGAGTAAATCGCTTTTAAAAATAAATTCCAATTATTGTTCCGCGGCCATTGTGCTGATAAAGGCGTTGGCTTCGCTAATAGATTTATCCATCTCTTTTATGAGCGAATCAACATTTGACTCGATTGAAACAAGCTCTCCCTGAAGCGAAGCAACTGCCTGGGCGTTAAGATTATGCTTAAGGAACAGAACCTGGTCGCGAAAAGCCGAAAGAACGGGTTCAATTTTACTTTCTGCCTGTTTCATCGCGCCAATCAGCTGTTCGTATCGCTGCTGAGTTTGTTTGTACTTCTGCTCGCTTGCGCTGCGAAGCTGCCTATTGGTGTACTGCTCAAGCTCGGATTTCCATTCCTTGAACAGGGCCTTGGAGACGGTTTCTACATCGGTTATTCGTGATGAAACTTCCTTTGCGCTTGCTTCGCATTTATCCAGCTCGGTTTTGAGCTTGTTATACTTGGTTTGCAGTTCGCTGCCTGGAACTTTGACGACTGAGCTGAATTGTTCAAGGGCACTTTTAAACTCCTCTTTTGTGTCCTGCTGAGCATCGCGGGCTTTTTCAACGCGGCTTACAAGGATATCTCGCTTGTGCTTGCCGAACGTTTCCATGGTTTTGTAATAAGCCTTCTGGCAGCCGGCCGGATAAATAACAAAACTTATCAATCCGGCACAAAAACAAATGGAAAAAAGTTTTTTGCTCATCTTACCTCTCCTGAAGTTCAAATAACTTTTATAAATCATTAAATATCTGCCGGCTCTTCTATTCTGGGATAATATGGCCAGCCTATAAATCCTTTTTCATCTAATTCTTCGACCAATTCATCAAGAATTTCACCCGCAGAACATTCGATTTCTGTATTAGCTTGCCTGGTTAACCGCGAATCCAGAACCAATTTCACACAATATGGTCCTGAATATGTAAAAGCGGGGTCAAACAGGTCGAAGTTGTCGAGATTGCCTGTCCCCGTGAGGCAAACGGGAAGCAAATCTTTATCAATCCCTGGTTCATTGCAATATTTTACAGGCTTGAATTTGCCAGTCGCATAGAACACCATGTTTCCATCCGCATCTGACGCATTAAAATGAATCATCACAACTCCGCCGGGATCATACGGGTCAATTGTGATTTCATCAGGTATCACTTTATAAAATTTTTCAGGCTTGGTTTGAAAAATTATGGCATTGGCATCCAGTATATAACCAGATGAGGGACCATCGCAGACAAATTTTATCACCCAATACCCTTTTATGCATTGAGAAACAAGGCGGCTTGTATCGTTTACGTCAAAAAAAGAAGTAGATTTGATAGTTCCTTTATAGACAAGGATACGTATCGGATTATCATAGACTTCGGCGGCATAACAATTTGAAAAAAGCAGGATAGTCAAAACAATTATTTTTTTCATAGCAAATCTCCTTAAATTATTTTGGTCAGCCATTACTATAATTAACAATGGCTTGCAGACTAATAAGGAAAATGCTTAATCTTGATGAGAGAATTTTCTGCAGACAGGAAGATGCAAAATCAAAAAATCTAACTAATCTCGACGAGGGAATATTTTCTGGTTCCAAGGCCGATTTTTTCAGCATGTTCTAATTGCCATTTGCCGTTGAGATTCGGATATTCGGAGATTTTATCCAGCGGTTTGCCTGCTGTTTTTTCCATCAGGTCTATCGAGGCCTGGTCAACAGCCACAGGGTCGGTTGAGCCGAGTATCCCGATATCTTTAACGATATTGTGGTCAGGATAACCCATGCAGTCGCAATCTTTTGTAATAGAAATCGCAAAATTTATAAAAGCCGCGCGTCCCTCTTTTCCCGCCAGCACCCCTTTTGCGTGCTCTGCTATGCTGGATTCGAGAATTTTTACGTCTTTGTTCCAGTCATGCTGTACGGCTTCGAACCTGCAAACGGCCAGGCATTCCGCGCAGCCGATACATTTACTCTGATTAATGTGTGCCTTGAGGTCTTCCATCGTAATCGCTGTTTCCGGGCAGTGCCGGTAGCATTCGCCGCAGCCCCTGCATTTTTCCGTATCGACTCTGGGCTTAATCGATGAATGCTGGCGCATCTTGCCTTTTCTGCTTGCGCAGCCCATTCCAAGAGTTTTCATAGCCGCCGCGAAGCATGTCCCTATATGGCCTGTAACATGCGATATCGCCATAATAGACTGTACCCGTGTGATATCATATGCGACGGAGACTTCTTTATTCAGCTGGCCGTCAATTTTCACTATTGTCTCACTTGTTCCGAAAATTCCGTCTATAGGAATAAAGGGTATTCCCAGCCTGTGCATATCGAACCCGTGCTCATAGGCAAGCGCCGCGTGGTCAATGGCGTTATGCCGCCTGCCGAGATACAGAGTGCTTGTATCTGTTAGAAATGGTTTTGCGCGTAAGCTTACAAGCTCTTCAATTATTCCCCGAAGACAAGGCGCTTTTATATAAGTTTTATTGCCTTTCTCCCCGATATGGACCTTCACCGCGGTAAAATCATTTTCCTTAAAGCATTTAGCGAAACCGGCCTCGATAAAGACCTTTCTTGCCTTATCAGAAATTATCTGCTCGCCGTCATTAATTGTCGATTTGATGAAATAAACTTTTGGCGTCATAAATTCCCGCTGATTATTTGTGTGCGAACAGGATTATGCAGACCAGTATAAGTATAACGGCAACGCAGATGCCTAACGCGGAATAAAATATCCAAATCATTTGCCTGGTCTGGCGTGCCACCATGAATTTAAGGAACCTGTCGCTTGCCGCGAATGTCCTGCTCATTTGCGTCAGGCCGTTGGTGTGCTCTTTTGTTGCCTGGCTGAGTTTGGCTATTGACTCGTTGAATTTCCCAAAAGTTTCTGTCATCTGGATATCGACATCAGCCGCCGCAGTAAGCTGCCTGTCGATTGCCGCAAGGACATCTGTCTGCTTGGCAGATTCCATCGGGATTCTTTCAACGGCCGAAAGGAGCTGCTGGTCTTTAAACATGCCGGCCTTTAGCTGTGAAACAAGCTGCTCTGATAAGAGCTTTTGATTATCGACTACGGCGGGAAAGCTCTCGAGAAGCTTTGGGAATTGTTCGATTCTCGCCATGAGATTTTCATGCTGCACGACCTGTTTATTTAGATGGTCATTAATACTCTGGAGTTTGTCAACGAGCGTCTCGAAGCCGGCCTGAAACTTTTCCATCTCCGGCTTTCCGCGAACTGCCACGGTTTGAACCGGATTTCTTTCTTCTCCAGCCTCTTTTTGAATTATCATTCCATCGTCATTGAGCGGCGGCTGGTCAAAATCGCCGTTAACTGCATACCCTCTGTTCCGCAGCCACCCTCTGAAACGAACCCATATCGCGCGAACTTCCATCTGTTTATCATCCAAGATTTATTATTTAAAAATCAGGAATGATTATCTCATATTTTGCCTGTTTTGCCAATAGCAAAACAATCTGTATCAGGCAAGCGGCCTGTAAAAATCAGCGGGTCTTTGGCCTAATGTGTTTTCAAGGACTCCCAAATTTTCGATACAGCATTCGATTTTATCGCCTTCTTTGAGAAAATTACCGGTTGCCACGGCCACACCCGCAGGCGTTCCAGTCAAAATAATATCGCCGGGCTCGAGCGTCATAATATGACTCAAAAATGAAACTATATCGGCGACAGGATAAATCATTTGGTTTGTATTGGCGTTTTGACGGACCTCATTGTTGACCTTCAATTCCATCTTAAGATTTTGAACATCTGGTATTTCATCAGCAGTGACTAAATACGGCCCAAGCGGACAAAATCCATCCGCCCATTTGCCCGCCAGCCAGTCATAAAATTCGTCCCATGGCCGTTTTTCTCGTTTCTGTTTAAATGTAACCGAACGCGCTGATACATCATTTGCAATCATATACCCGGCGATAAAATTAATCGCATCTTTTGCCTCAACACATTTTGCAGTTTTGCCGATGACTACAGCCAGCTCAAGCTCATAATCAATCTGCTCGCTGTATCCCGGCCATGGAATTTCAACATCGGGCCCGATGATGGTTGTTGATGGTTTCAAAAATGGCCGCGGAACGGTCGTTTGTTTCTTCGCGTCTGAAAGACCCAGATTGAAACCGCGTTTTACAGATGCCTCCTTGATATGCTCGCCGTAATTACCCGCAAGAGCAAGCAATTTACCCGGCCTCGGAATCGGGGCAAGAATTTTTATATCATCAATAGGTATTGTAAATTCACTTTTTTCGGATAGTTCTTTGATTTTAGCAATTGAATCCCGCCGTAAGATATCGATGATAGTTCCGGGCCGATTCGGTCCCGGCCAGAGGGTTGATATATTAACGATTCCCTTTTCGGTTAAAACACCTGTTGATTCGATTCCATTTCTTTTAAACGTTATTAGTTTCATTACTCACTCAGCGCAAAAAAAACGGAGGACTCAAGAAACTCTTGTGTCCTCCGCCAATTTAATTCACATTACCACGGAACATTTTTTCTGTCGCCGCGTTTGCCAATAATTGTTTCATCCTGCCAGTATCTTAGCCCTGTCCCCAGGTTTGCAAGCTGGAGCTGGAAATAGTATTCTACCTGCTGTTTATTATTGTCATAGCGTATATTTCTCTGGATGATTTTTCCAGACATGCTCAATTCGGGGGCTATCAGCTGGCCTTTTTGCTGAAGGGTATCCTGCTTAAATTCGCTGCCCTTTTCGGAATCTCTAATGTCGCGGACATCGTAGACCATGCTGTCGGTGGGCGATGTCCCGCCGCTTACGGCCGAGGTCATTACAACAAGCCCGCTGTTCATCAGCTCTTTTTCAATCTTTACCATTAACTGGTCGGTATCGACCCGCTGCATCGTGTCATTTACTATTCTGCCGGACGCCACAACGTATCTTCCGCCTTCTTTTTTCAATTGGCCCGATGCGATGAGCGACTGGACCATCTGGCTTGCCGCCCTCTCAAAATCGCGGTAATCGAGCTGCATCACGGCCTTACCCTGGTCGTTAATTGTGTCTATGTTTTCTGTTGGCGCGGTGCAGCCAATGAGAGTTATTGATGCAAATAATACGATAGTTAATAATTTTTTAATCATCGTTTTTTTCTCCAGTTATTATTTGGGAATTTTTCGAGTGTTCATACGAAAATCAACTGCTGTAGTTTTTGGAGCCACTGCTTTTATTACAAACGGCCCCTTTGCGGCCGCCGAATACGTCAGCCACTTGCTTGTGGATGAAGCTATTGTCAATCCCGCGCCATCGAGCCATTCGACTTTATATTCGAACCTTATAGGATTGAAGGCCCTGTTATGCCCCTGGATTTCTAATTCCATAAAGCCGTCTTTATTGACGTAAGTAACAGCTTTATCGATTTCGAGCCCTTCACCTGTAATCCAGCTAAAAGAATAAACCACGGGTTTGGTGACAATATTTACCAGCGCGTTATCGCTGGCTACATCTGAGGCCATATTGATTCTTTTGTCCTGCTGCTGCTGACAGCCCCAAAGGCCGATTGCGGCTGTAAGCAGTAAAATATTCAATGTCAATCTCATAAATTTTTACCTCCGAGAGAATTTTAAAATGCAAGGACCTCATAGACAGGACGAGCCCCGGCGTTAATAATTTTAATGTATACAATAGCGTTTTTGCAAGGAGGAATATTTACCTCAAACATCGTATCTGCCGGCGTAAAAACCAGCAGGGGACTGTTATTGGGAATATTGCATCGTGCAATCTGAAAATCTTTAGGCAGGCTGGTCCAAATCCGTAAATCCGCCGCCGTAGTTGCCGCGCTGTAAATGCCCAGCGCTATTGCCGCGATTTTGCCGCCATCGCCGTTTTTATCACTGCTAAGCGCTGCCTGCGCCGCTGTTTTTACGGCAGCAGATGCTATAGATCTTATCAGGATGCCTTTGAAATCCTTGTTAAATTCAGTCTGTATTATGCGTTCCATATCCGCGACCTGCCGTGTCGTATATTCGGCATTATCTGTTTTTATCGTCAAATATGGATAAGCAGGGGGTCTGGGGCTTAGCTGCGGCAATGCTATGCCTGTATATGCAACTCTATCACTTACGATTGCCAGAGGCAAATCCAGCCGGACTTCGCTTTTTGTGGGGCCAAGCCCGTTTTCAAAAATTATCCAGCACTGATTTTCAATCTTTGTTTTTCCCGCGGCCGCGTCGTCGGCAAGCTGAAGGTCATTTTTAATATAATCATTGTCCGGCACCATTCCAGCCGTTTCCTTTAGAAGGTCGGCGGCCCTGCCGTTTTCACCTATCAACATAAAGTAAATCCCGGCCAGATATGTTGTAAATGGATTTACGAAATCCGGATACGGCGCAAAATCGCTTAGATTCGAGTAATTAGAGTTGATAACCGATTGGACGCCTTCACTATCGGCCATTGCCTTTGCATCTGTATTTGTTTTTTCTTTTTGTTTATTGAGCTGGTCTTCGAGTTTCCTTATTTCGTTATTGAAGTGTTCTTTTGCCCGCGTCTGCCTGTCGAGAGCCCTGTTCAATTCGACCCTGGCAAGGTCAAGTTTTTTCTCTGCCAGAAAATCAATCGCCTTATATGTATTTACCATTATTCCATCGTATTGCTCGCCGCGGTAAGGCATGGCGTTATCATTAACAATCGTGGCGCTCACGTTATCGAGAACCTCCGATTTTGGCGAATAGTAGTTGAGCATTTCCTCGGCCTTGTCGAAGGTTTCAAGACTTATTGAGTGATTCAGTTGTGCCCGCTGTGCAGCAGCGGCTTGCAGCGTCCAGAGAAGGTCATTTCCCGATGGATTGCCGTTATTTTTGATTTTGGCTTGTGCGAAATGCTCGGCCCCGGCGTAATTTCCGGACTCGAAATGGCCGTTAAAATCCCCCAAATCTTTCATATTGGGGTTACAGCCGGAAAGGCAAAAACCGCAAATTATAGCAATTATAAGGACTTTTAAGCGCATAGCTATTTCTCATATTAATTGAAACTCGGGATTCGCTAAGAATAACGATTTTAGATATATTGTCAAGAGGACACTGTCCGGAGGACGGATGACAGAAGACAGAGGACTGAGGGCAGAGGGCAGAAAAAATATCAGGAAATCGGGTTACCGGGTATTCGGGGCAGGCTCTTTTTTGAGCCTTTTAAGGCTCCGCTGTGGTCTCCAATGTGCTATGAACGTATCCCTAATGTATACCAAACTGACCCAGTTTGACCCCAGTGTGAACCCCTGTCTACAGCGATGAACACTGACTTCAAAACATTCATTGAAACGAACTTACACTAACAGAGGACGGAGGACGGAAGACGGAGGGGGCAGATGCCACAGATGTCATTAGTTGTCATTACTTGTCATTTGTTTTTGAGGGCGAGGCAAATTGCCTAAATTAGCATTTCAAAAAAAGATTTACCGCTGAGGTCGCAGAGATCGCGAAGTTATCTGCGCCATAAATTTTAAAAAAAGATGTATTATTTAAATAAAAATGAGGGGAGTGACATACGTTTGGCACTGCGATTTTGAAATTTGGATAATGGAAAAAAAGAAAAATATTGTCAAAATTATGTCACCATCGTAAGTATTTATTTTGCAATTACTTGCATATGGGGGGGGGTAATCGACCAAAAATATCGAAAATTTTTCTTGACACAAGCATTAATGTCACTAAATTAGACGGTAGTTATAAGTTTTAAAAGGAAGAAAAAACTTATGAATACACATACGCCCAATTTCAGGACAAATTTTAAATGGAGGGTAATTCTATGGCAAAAAGGATAATTATTATTTCATCATTTCCAATTCTTATCGCGATTGCAGTAATCGCGCTTATTTTAACAGGTATTGTTCATAGTCAGCCGAGTGTCCCTTTTGATGCAGATGCGGCGAGGACACAAATTATTGCATTGGCAGATGAAGGGAAAATAGCTGACATGAATGCGCTCATAAATAGACTTTCAACTTCCGTGAAAGATAATACTACTTTAACCATAAACTATTATATAATTGCTGATAGTCTGGCGTGGCGGAAGATAAATGACCCAGCAAAACGGCTTTATCAGCTTGTAATTGATAAATCGAACGATAATTCATTAGTGAATAAATCTAAGCTGGGTATGACAAGAGTTGAGATTCTCGGGCTCATCAATGAAAAGAAATTTACAGAGGCAAAAGAAAAACTTGATTCGATGATTACCGATTTTAACGAGCAGCCGGATATTGGAATAGCGTTATTTCATTTAGGGCAGGAATTTTCGTGGAGGCACAGGTTTGAGGAGGCGATAACCGCATTTAATAACATATCTACAACAAGCGAACTTGCCCAAAAAGCCAAGTTATGGTCAGCGAGGTCGAATGTGTGCTCAATTATCAGCAAAGGTCCTGTTAACGGTGCTAATGATAATGAGATTACGGCCGCAATCGATAAGCTGATGAGTGATTTTGCTGGAGACTCGGGTTTAGCGGAAACACTATACTGGATAGGCAAAGAATACGAGTGGAAGAAGGGGACAACGATTAACAGGACGGGATGGTATGACACGCCAAACAGCGTTTATCAGAAGATAATGCAGGCTTTCAGCGATACGCCTTACGGGCAAGAGGCTGAATGGGACCAAAAGAGACTCTCTCATCGAATGAAAATCTATAAATTGATGAAAGAGCCAAATCAGGCCACAACTGATGCCGCTATAGAAGCAATGGTAAAAGACCTAAATGACAGGCCTGAGCTTTCGGTAGAATTGTACTGGGTAGCCTTTGGTTATGAGGAGCAGCCAGACAAATTAGCAGAGGCGGAGAAGATTTATGAACGGTTATTAAAAGAATGCCCGGGGACGGAAGAGGCAGACAGGGCAAATCTTGACCTTCGCCGAAGGATAATGTGCGACTTGTTCGATGCAGGAGATATTAATTCCTCATTGACGCACTTAGACCAGTTTATAAAAGATTTCAATCAGCATTATTATGCCGGAGATTGCCTTGGCAGGGCTGAAATTGGGTTTTATACAAAAGCAACAGAGCTAAGAATTCAAAATACAAAAGAAGAATCAAAAAAATATGCCGCCAAAGCTGCGGATGTGTGGGAAAAAATTCAAAGTAATAATCTCAATATAACGACAGATTTAGTTTATCTGTATTATTATGCAGGCGCCAATTATCTTTTGCTTGAAAAATGGGATGAGGCAATTTCTAATTT
>CAYSKP010000207.1:0-33792 GCA_964431645.1 uncultured Pirellulales bacterium | reverse complement strand
TCGGCTCGCTGCGCTCGCCTCACCGAAAGACGTATCTACTATAGAACCTTTAACCATGATATCTGTCAATATACAAGGAACCTCTTTTTTCCTCTGCACTTTGAAAATTGAAGACATTAAACTTTGTCTCCTGTATTCCGTCTCCTGTCTTCTATCTTTTTTGAGCACACACACATTTTCTTGGGCAAGTTGGGCAAGTATGATTTTCAGCCTAAAAACGAGGATTGTGTCTCTATCAAAATCTTTGAGCATCTTTGAGCAAGTGACGTTTTTATCTCTAAAAACAACGATTTTGAACGGTTTTAATGAGCAAGTGACAATAAAATTTGAGCAACTGACTTATCCTCTTTGAAACTTGGAAAGCGGAAAAATATGAAAAGTTGATTTTTCGATTAATAACGAGGATTTTGCATGAAATACGTCAAAAAATTTCCAAAAATTTCCAAAGCTTTCGTATGTTTTTCCAAAACTTTCGATCATTTTCCCAAACTTTTCTAACGTTTCTCTTATTATTTGAAAGTTTTTAAGCTAAATTAATCCGTGAAATCTGAGTAATCTGCGATTACAATTTGCCTTTTTGAATTAAGGAGCTATCGCAGAATGGAAAAGATAAAAGAGTTTTTCAAAAGGGATAAATTCGCGGAGCTGGCCGGTATTGAGCTTTTGGAGATATCACCCGGAAAGGCTAAGGCCAAAATGACAATCGGGCCGCAGCATTTAAACGGTGTCGATATCGTTCACGGCGGGGCGATATTTACTCTGGCCGACCTTGTCTTTGCCGCCGCCTCAAATTCTCACGGAACAGTGGCTGTAGCAATCAACGCCTCGATTTCATTTATAAAGGCATCACCAGTCGGCACAACGCTTATCGCCGAAGGAAGAGAAATTGCATGTAATCCGAAACTTGCTACTTACAATATTGATGTTAAAAATGAGCAGGGCGAGATAATCGCTGTATTTCAGGGAATGGTATACAGAAAGAAAGACCCGCTGCCGGGTTAATCAATTAATAATTTAAAATTAAAGGAAAATATATGTTTAGGAAACTGACTCTTAGTATCGTTTCAATTCTAATTTTAAATGCATGTGCTTGTTTTGCGGCTACAGAGATTTCTTCAGATTCAAACATCATCAACAAAATATTTATCCATGCAGAAGCCGCGAAGGAGACGATAAATCCTGAAATTTACGGGCATTTTGCGGAACACCTCGGCAGATGTGTTTATGAGGGATTCTGGGTTGGTCCAGATTCCAAAATTCCTAATGTTAACGGGACACGAAAAGATGTAATTGAGGCCTTAAAGAAAATTAATGTCCCTGTCATACGCTGGCCGGGAGGATGCTTTGCCGATGAGTACCACTGGAAAGATGGTGTTGGTCCCGCAGAGAAGCGTCCTGAAATGGTCAATACTCATTGGGGAATGGTTACAGAGTCAAATAAATTCGGCACGCATGAGTTTATGGAATTATGCGAGCTGCTCGGCTGTCAGCCGTATATCAGCGGAAATGTTGGCTCAGGCACGCCCGAGGAGATGCAGGACTGGGTTGAATATATGACGTTTGCGGGTAAAAGCCAGATGGCGGATTTACGGCGGGCAAACGGCCGTGAAAAACCCTGGAAGGTAAAATATTTTGGTGTGGGAAACGAAAACTGGGGCTGCGGCGGGAATATGTCGGCTGAATATTATGCTGATGTTTTTAAAAGGTACGCCACATATGTGAGGAATTACCCCGGCAATAATGTCGTCAAGGTTGCCTCTGGACCCGGCTGGGCCGATTACCACTGGTTCGAAGTGCTCTTGGGCAAAGCCGCAGGGCAGATGGATGCGATAAGCCTCCATTATTATGTGATGAGCGGGTCCTGGGAACATAAGGGAAGCGCGGTAGATTTCAATGAAGGCGAGTGGTTTAAAGT
Organism: uncultured Pirellulales bacterium; assembly: GCA_964431645.1. Taxonomy (GTDB): domain Bacteria; phylum Planctomycetota; class Phycisphaerae; order Sedimentisphaerales; family Anaerobacaceae; genus Fen-1362. The sequence goes on along the minus strand of CAYSKP010000207.1, from coordinate 31,877 downwards.
CTTAAAAAATACTTTGAACCTTGATGAACTGATTACCAAAACTGCCGCCGTTATGAATAAATATGATAAGCCAAAGCGCATAGGACTTTTTGTCGATGAATGGGGAACATGGTGGGATGTTGAGAAAGGCGAAAACCCTGGATTTTTGTATCAGCAAAATACCTTGAGGGATGCGGTAGTCGCCGGATGTTTTCTGAATATTTTGAACCAGCATTGCGACAGGGTCAAAATGGCAAATATCGCTCAGATAAATAATGTCCTTCAGGCAATGGTTCTTACCAAAGGCGAGAAGATGATAGTCACGCCGACTTATCACGTCTTTGAGATGTATAAGGTTCATCAGGGGTCCAAATTGGTGCCGATTGATGTCAATTCTGGTACATATCAGAACGGTTCGGATACCTTGCCGGCTATTTCAGCCTCTGCATCAAAGGATAAGAAAGGCAAGATTCATATTTCAATCTGCAGTCTTAATCCCCAATCGCCTGCTGAATTTGAATGTGCTTTGGAAGGATTTCAAGCCAAAAAAGTAACAGGCCGAATCCTTACTGCCGATGCTATGAACGCGCATAATACATTTGAAAAAGCAGATGCAGTTAAGCCCGCTGAATTCAAAGGTGCCGAAATAAAGGACGGCAAAATCCTTGCGACAATACCTGCAAAATCAGTCATTGTTCTGGCGATTGAATAGTTCTATTTTGCTGTTATCACCGCATCTTTGGTTTGCAATGGTGCAACTGCCCTGTTAAGCAGATTATTGCAGCATGTTATCACAAGGCCGTAATTGGTAATGGAAACATTTGCTTTTTGGGCCTTATCGATTCTCGTAAGCATTTCCTTGCGATTTAAGACGCAGGCTCCGCAGTGAATTATCAGTTTATATTTGCTTAAATCTTGCGGGAAATCATGCCCTGCGCAAATATCAAATTGCAGTTTTCCGCCTGCGGCCTTTTCGAGAAGATTGGGAATCTGGACCCTGCCGATATCTTCGCCTATCGGATGATGTGTGCAGGCCTCGGCGATTAAAACCTTATCACCGGCATTAAGGGTATCTATCTTTTCAATGCCTTTGAGCATCTCATTGATATCACCTTTGAAGCGAGCCATCAAGATAGAAAATGTGGTCAAGGGTATTGCTTCATCAACTATATTTGCAACCTTTTCAAAGACCTGACTATCGCAGACAACAAGAGCGGGCGGTTTGGCCAAATTCGATAAGACATTCGGCAATTCGGTTTCTTTGGTGACTATCACACATGCGTTTTTATCGAGGATTTCACGCATACAGTGGACCTGCAGCATTTTAAGGCGGCCTTTGGGCGCCTCGATATCGATTGGCGTGACAAGTAAAATCGTATCATTGGTCTTTACAAGATCTGCGATAATTGGGGCAGACTCGATAAAATCCTGAGGCGCTGCAAGTATGAGCAATTCACGAAGGCGGTCAATTCCAGTGCTGGTGATAGCATTTGTGCTTGCGATAAAAGCGGCTCCTGCCTGGTCGGCTGCGCGTTCGAGGACTTTATTTTGTCTGAGGTCTTCTTTATTGGCCGCCACTACACAGGGGATATTTCGCTGATTGAAAATTTCGAGCAGCTGTTTTTCGTAATCTGTCCACTCATCTGTCACAAGAACGGCAAGCTCAGTTCTATCGATGACCTGATAAGTTTTATCGATACGTTTGTTACCCAGAGAACCTATGTCATTAATACCTGCGGTATCGATAAAGACAACAGGACCGATGGGTTTAAGCTCCATCACTTTTTCAACAGGGTCGGTCGTTGTCCCGGGTGTTTGGGAAACGATAGAGACATTCTGTTTTACAATCGCGTTTAGAATGGAGCTTTTTCCTGTATTGGTGCGTCCAAAAATTCCAATATGCAGGCGCAATGCTTTTGGAGTCCTGTTCATAATATATACCTCATCAAAAAAGTTATTTTTTTATATTTTCTTCTACTGCCTTGAGAAGAACTTCCGGCTTTACAGGTTTTTCGAGAAATGCCTTTACAGGCAGCCAGTCCTCGTCCGGCTCGAAACCGAATGGAAGATTCATCTCTTTTCTTACACCTGTCAGCATAATAACCGGTGTTCCCTTTAGAGATGCGTCTTTACTTAGTTCGCGTGCGACATCGAATCCTTCAGATTTTGTAGTCATCATCACATCCAGCAGGATTATATCCGGATTTTCGACTTTGGCCTTGGCAACGCCTTCTTTGCCGTCTACAGCGCTGACTACATCGTAACCCTTGGCATCGAGGATATTGGTAATCGCATCGATGAATTCAGGATCATCATCAATCATTAATACCTTTTTTGCCATGAACTCTACTCCTTAAAAATAATAATATTTAAGCGCATTTATTTATTTTTTTCTTCAGCGAATCGCCGCGTGAAAGCTTTATTGTTCTGCCAATTGAATTTGCCATTATGTCCATACAAGGTCCGCATGTTCCGGCAGTTTCTTTCGAGCACCTCTTGCCGGGATAAATTTCATAAAATTGCCTATAGGGCTGGGGTGTGAAATTCGGCATTAAAACATTCGCCCCTGCCATCAGGGCCTCGGGACGATAATCGATACCGTTTAAGCTGCCTATTGCGGTTGTTGCAGGCATGTGTGCATCTTTTGTTGCTATTCTTGTTATCGCAATTGTTTTTAAAACCATTTCGACATTGCCGGTAGAGCAATTGCTTAAGGGTGTCTGTTTGTGTGGTATGAAAGGACCTATGCCTATCATGTCAAACTTTTGAGCCGCGAAAAATATAATATCATCGGCTATGTCACTGATAGTCTGGCCGGGAAGACCGATGATATTGCCGGAGCCGTTTTGATAGCCGAGCATTGCCAAATCTTGAGCGCACTTAAGCCGGTTATCAAAACTCATTTTTGGATGCAAATCCTCATATAGGTGCCGGTTAGTTGTCTCTATCTTCAAAAGATACCTGTCTGCGCCGGCTTCTTTCCACATGGTGTAATCTTCAAAGCTTCTTTCGCCTACCGAAAGCGTTACGGCCATATCAAACCTGATTTTTATTTCACGGATAATGGCGGCCATCCAATATGCATCAAGTTTATGCTGTTCGCCGGATTGCAAAACGACCGTCCCTATACCGGCTTTGGCTATTTGTTCGACAGAATTGAGAATTTGTTTATCTGTTAATTTATATCTTTGCAGCTTTCTATTTTTTTTATTGAGGCCGCAATATTTGCAGGAGTTATCACAATAATTAGAAAATTCCACTATGCCTCTCAGCAAAATGCCGTCACCAACGTATTGCCTGCGGATTTTATCTGCAAAGGTAAAAAGCTCAGACATCTGCATCCGGTCCTGAATCGAAAGAAGATATTCGATATCGGCTTTTTGAGGCATATCTTCGTTATAAACCCGATTCAAAACAGTTTGTAAAGTTTCGTTGGACATTTATTGCTTTTTTCCCGTTTATATTGTGCAACTTTCATAAGTTTTTGTTTTCATACAGATTAGAAATATAAGTCTCTTTTTCCAGCGGACGTATTTTCATAAAATTTCATAAATTGCGGTAAAATTTCCGGCATCTTTTCTTTTATTTGGCTTATTTCCTGCGAGATTATTTTTTCTCCCGCAATCTTAGTCGCATCTGTCGCAAAGTCATCAAGCCATTCGCGGAAGGTGATTACGGCATTGAGTTTGCAGAAGCATCCTTCTTTGCCGCTGCGAAGGAGGCCCATTATTTTGGAGCCTGTTCTGCCGCACCTGTATCCGGCCGTGCAGAAAGATGTGATGAAACCTGCCTCGGCAAGCTCTCTAACAACTGTGTCGAGAGACCTTATGTCGCCCAAAATAAATTGCTGACGATTACTCTTCTGGTCTGTATCGATATCAGCATAACCGCCAATACCGATATTCGAAGATGCATCCGTTTGCGTGCAGCCAAGCGGCAGGATTTCACGGCGGATTTTCGCGTTTTCCCTTGCGGTAAGAATCATTCCGGTATAAGGAACGGCAAGGCGGATTACGGTAACGAGCTTTCTGAAATCTGCATCATTAACCTTGTATTTCGGTTTTTCGACAAAAGGCGTATTTTCAGCAGGCTCAAGACGCGGGAAGGAAATTGTATGCGGTCCAATCCCAAATTTCTTCTCCAGTTCAATGGCATGCAGAAGCAGTGCCATTACCTCGAATTTCCAGTCGTAGAGGCCAAACAGCACACCAAGGCCGACATCATCTATCCCTGCCTCCATCGCACGATGCATAGAATAAAGACGCCAGAGGTAGTTGCCTTTAATAGTGTTTTGCGGATGAAGCTGCTCGTACATATCTCTTCGATATGTCTCCTGGAAAACCTGGAATGTCCCCAGGCCGACTTCTTTAAGCAGGTGAAGCTCTTCAATACTCATAGGGGCGGCGTTTACATTTATTCGGCGTATTTTGCCAACACCTTTTCTGGTTTTGACTTTAACATCGTAAATCATCCGCATTGTGTCGGCTATGTAATCGACATCGGTTTGCGGGTGTTCGCCGTAAACAACGATAAGACGCTTGTGACCTATTTTGCCTGCGAGGACCTCGGTTTCAGTCCTGACCTGCTCGAGATTGAGTCTATTTCGCTTAATTGTTTTATTGCTGCATCTGAAGCCGCAATATACGCAATTGTTGACGCAGTAATTGCCTAAATAAAGCGGTGCAAAGGTTACTATGCGATTGTCGTATACCCTTTTCTTAACTTTGGCTGCAGCCTCTTCCATTTCGGCAAGCAGACTTAGGTCATCGACATTAAGCAGCGCTGCTGTTTCGGCGGGGGTAAGCGTTTGTATAGAAAGGGACTTCGTCAAAATCTCACGAATTTTTTCGGTATCCGGTTTCGAATTAGAGGCAAGTTCATTTTCTATTAAAGTTTCATCAATGAAACGCTTTCCGTTTTCGAGATATTTAGCAATCTGCTCCGGCTTAATCCTTTCTTGAATCCAGCCTTTGACGTTCGATCTTGTTTTTCTTTGTTTTGTATTTTCAGCAGTAATCATTTTATGCCTTCTTCTAAAATGCAGTTATCTTCTCGATGCTAAGCATTTATGTTTTCCTCGATTGTCCTGAGCAGAACATCTGGTTTGACAGGTTTTTCGAGCACCCCTTTTACAGGCAGCCAGGTATCATCCGGCTCGAATCCGAACGGCAAAGACATCTCTTTTTTGACGCCTGTTATCAGTATAATCGGCACGGATTTGAGCTTCTCATCCTTGTGCAGTTCTCTGGCTACATCCAAACCTTCGGATTTAGTGGTCATCATAACATCGAGCAGGACAATATCAGGTTTTCGCTCCCTGGCTTTGGCGATTCCGACCTTGCCGTTGGGGGCATGAGATACATCGTAACCCCTGGCGCTTAAAACGTTGGCCATCGCGTCTGCGAATTCATGGTCGTCGTCAATCACAAGCACTCTGTTAGCCATTTCCATATTCCTTTCTAAATTTTATTATTCCATCACTCTGGGGTGATAATGTGTATGCAGAAGCTGGTGCGATTTCTCGCTTAAGGGCTTACCGAGAAATTCTCTGTATATCTGCGTGATTTCAGGATTATCGTGGGACTTGCGCAGCTTTTTACCTTCGTCTTCTTTGTATATGGCTTTGATTCTTTTCTGTCTTATCTTATCGTTGGTAAACCTGGGCTGTCCCGCCCCGCCGATACAGCCGCCGGGACATGTCATAAATTCGATAAAGTGAAATTCCTCGCCTTTCTCGACTGCCTCAAGCATCCTGCGGGCATTATTGAGGCCATGAGCAACTCCGACTTTCAATTCCACGCCCTCGAGGAAAGACCATTCTTTGAGAGTCCCCTCAATCTTCAGAGAGGCCTTTTTTAAACCATCGAGACCCATTATAGATTCGATATGAAGATTGCCGGCAGGCAGCTCTTTTCCAGTAACAATTTCATAAGCGGTGCGTATAGCGGCTTCCATAACACCGCCTGTATTGGCGAAAATATCTGCTGCACCGGAAGAAATTCCAAGCGGCGAATCCATCTTTCCATCCGGCAGTGAATTAAAATCGATGCCTGCCTCTTTAATCACTCTGCTAAGCTCGCGCGTTGTCAATATGTAATCGACATCTCTTAAGCCGCTTGCGTTCATTTCCGGCCGCTGATTCTCAAATTTTTTGGCAGTGCAGGGCATTATCGACACTACAACCATATCCTCGGACTTTTTACCGATTTTATTTGCGTAATAGGTCTTCGCTATTGCGCCAAACATCTGCTGCGGCGACTTGCAGCTCGACATATTCGGTAAAAATTTCGGGTAATAGTGCTCCGCAAATTTTATCCATCCCGGACAGCAGCTTGAAAATTGCGGCAAAGCTACCTTCTCTTTATTGACAATCGCCTTTTTTAGTTTCAATAAAAGTTCCGTGCCTTCTTCCATAATCGTAAGGTCTGCGGTGAAATTTGTGTCAAATATGGCGTCAAAACCGAGCTGTCGCAAGGCAGTAACCATTTTTCCTGTAACAAGCGTTCCTGCCTCATTGCCGAAACACTCGCCTAACGCCGCCCTGATTGCCGGTGCAGTCTGAACGACGACGAATTTTTCCGGGTTGTCTATAGCAGCCCATACGTCATCGATATGGTTTTTCTCACTGATAGCGCCTACCGGGCAAATAGCCGAGCACTGGCCGCACTGCACGCAAATAACATCTTCCAGGCTGCACGCGAAAGCCGGGCCGATAGTTGATTTAAATCCCCGTCCCTGCGGGAAAAGAGAGCCGACCGTCTGGACTTCACTACAGACGGTGACGCATCGGCGGCATTTGATACATTTGCCGCTATCTCTTGTCAGCGCACTTGTCGAATCGTCGATTTTTTTCGCAGTCTTTTCACCCGGGTAGCGAATATCGTCGATGCCGATTTGCCTGGCCAATTCCTGCAGCTCGCAATCGTCGTTTCGCTGACAGGTCTTGCAATCGCCGTCATGCTCGGATAAAAGTAATTCGACGACACTGCGTCTCGCTTCGCGGGCACGCCTGGTATTAGTGAAGACCTTCATATTGTTCGAAGCCGGGGTGCAGCAGGACGCAACAAGAGTCCTGGCACCTTCTACTTCCACGACGCAAACACGACAGGCCCCGCGCGGGGTTTTATCTTCGACGTAACAAAGTGTAGGAATCTTTACGCCTGCCTTGTTGGCAGCATTCAAAATTGTAGTGCCTTCTTCAACTTCAACTTTTATATTGTTTATATGCAGGGAAATCATCTGGTTTATTTCCTTTCCTTGGTAATTGTTCTGCCGTAATCGCATCGGAGACATCTTTGCGCCTGCCTTAATACTTCGGCTTCTATATACGACAGTTCGACTTCATTGAAATTATCCTTTCGCCTCTCAACAGCCATCACGGGCATATTTACCCGCTGATACGGAACAGGGTCGGCGTTAACGTCATAGAAGGTGTCAACTATCTGTTCGGCGCGCCAGAAGGCATGCTCTTCGCCCGTCAGATATTTGTCTATACCCACAGCCGCGATTTCCCCGTTTGCCACGGCGTGAACTACCGACATTGGTCCGTTGGCCGCGTCGCCACCGCAAAACAGCCAGGGAATCGAAGTCTCACCCGTGATTGAATTAGTCATTATCCTGTAACCGCTGACCGGCTGCAGCTCATCACGGTCAAACAGATCCGACGATTCGAGTGTCTGTCCGCAGGCGAAGATAACCTGGTCGGCCTCGATAACAAATGTCTCTCCTGCTATTTCAGGCCTTCGTCTTCCCGATTTGTCGAACTTACCCTGCTTCATCGAATGGCATTTCACGCCGGTTATTTTGTTGTCTGCAACGATGATTTCATCGGGATTGGTAAGTGCCTTAAATTTAATGCCTTCGTTGACGGCTTCTTCAATTTCTTCCATATAGGCAGGCATATCGTCCATCGTTCTTCTGTAAACGATTGTTACCTTTTTGGCATCGAGACGTATTGCCGTGCGCGCCGCGTCTATAGCGGCGTTTCCTCCGCCAATAATGACTACTTTTTTACCGACTGGAACCGAACCTTTGAGATTATAATTCTTAAGGAAGCTTATCGCATCTGTAACGCCGGGAACGTTATTACCCGGAATATCCAGTTTAACGCCTTTTGGAGAACCGACGCCGACAAAAATCGCCTCGAAACCATCCGCGCGAAGACTCGATAAAGTAAAATCTTTTCCCAGCCGCTTGCCAGTTTCAATATCGACTCCCATTCGTTCTATCATTCTGATTTCTCTTGCGACTATTTCTCTGGGCAATCGATAGCCGGGAATTGTCTGGACCATCATCCCACCTGGTCTTGCTTCCGCCTCAAAAACTTTTGGCCGATAGCCCAGGCGGGCAAGGAAATACGCACAGGACAAACCCGCAGGCCCTGCCCCTACGATTGCGACTTTTCGCTTGGCATTTTCAGCGTTTTCTCGCACTTCCGGCAACTGAATTATAATTTCCTGGTCTGCCATGAATCGCTTTATACCCCGCACTGCGACTGGATTATCCAGCGTTGCTCGTCTGCATTTGTTCTCGCATGTATGGAAGCACACCCTGCCGCATATCGAAGCAAAGGGATTACGATTCCTGTGCAGACGCAGGGCCTCGGCATATCTTCTCTCAGCAACAAGCGAGACAAAGCCGGGGATATCCACACCCGCCGGACATGCGCTTTGACACGGCGCCCTGACAAGACCTGGACAAACGCCTGCTTCACAGTGCCTGTTATTAATATGTTCTTCGTATTCATTTCGGAAGTATCTAATCGTGGATAAAACCGGGTTCGGGGCCGTCTGGCCAAGTCCGCAAAGGGCTGTATCTTTAATCTGATTGCCTAATTCTATAAGCGTATCTATGTCCGATTTTTGGCCTTTGCCTTCGCAAATCCTTGTAAGAATCTCTAGCATCCGCTTTGTGCCTACCCGGCATGGAACGCATTTGCCGCACGATTCTTCCTGGACAAACTCAATGAAGAAGCGGGCAACGTCAACCATGCAGGAATCCTGGTCCATCACTACAAGACCTCCAGAACCCATAATGGCCCCGAGATCATTAAGTGATTCATAATCAAGGGGGACGCTCAAGTGCTGCTTTGGTATACAGCCGCCCGAGGGACCCCCGATTTGTGCGGCCTTGAATTCTTTGTCATTCGGAATGCCGTCGCCTATGTCATAAATAAGCTCACCCAGTGTGGTTCCCACCGGCACCTCAACAAGGCCGGCATTTTTAATCGCCCCTGCCAGTGCGAAAACTTTCGTTCCCTTGCTCTTTTGGGTTCCATAAGAAGCGAACCAGTCGCCGCCTTTAGTTATAATGGCAGGGACATTGGCGTAGGTCTCCACGTTATTGAGAACAGTGGGCATACCCCACAATCCCTTGACCGCGGGGAAGGGCGGCCTTGGTCTCGGTTCGCCGCGTTTACCTTCTATCGAAGCCATAAGTGCAGTCTCTTCGCCGCATACAAACGCGCCCGAGCCCATACGGATTTCAAGATCAAAAGAAAAATCCATGCCCAAAATCTTTTGTCCCAACAATCCTTTCTTTCTGGCGTCGTCAATCGCCTTGCCTAAACGCTGCACAGCTAAGGGATATTCGGCTCTTACATAAACATATCCCTGCGATGCGCCTATTGCGTAAGCACCTATAGCCATTCCCTCGATAACACTGTGAGGGTCGCCTTCCAGAACACTTCTGTCCATAAATGCCCCGGGATCGCCTTCATCTCCGTTGCAGAGAATATATTTTGTATTGCCCGGGGTTTTTCGGGTAAAAGACCATTTCATCCATGTTGGAAATCCCGCACCGCCGCGGCCTCTCAATCCGGATTTTTTCATCTCTTCGATGACGTTATCCGGGGAAAGCTCCGTCAGCGTTTTGGCAAGGGCCTGATAGCCGTCATTACCGATATAATCCTCGATACTTTCAGGGTTGATCCGGCCGCAGTTTCGCAGAACTATTTTTGTCTGCCTTTTGAAAAACTCTATATCATTATGAACGGCGACGATCTCTTCAGACGCTTTTTTCTTCCAAGTCAGGCGTTTAACAATTTTGCCGTCGATTATATGCTTTTCAACAATGTCCTTTGCATCTTCACAAGTTACACCCTGATAAAAAGTATTGTCTTTGCCTATCAACACAACCGGTCCGCGGGCACATGGACCTAAGCAGCCGGTCCCGATAACCGAAATTTTCCTTTCAAGTCCCTGCTCTTTCAACACTCTCTCGAATGCAGATTTAACATCTAATGAGCCAGACGCGATACAGCCGCCGCCGATACATACACGGATTTCTTCTTTCGATTTTAAGCCGCTGCTTTGGCGTATCTGGTCTCGAAGGGCGTTAAGCTCTTTAATGCTATTTATTTTCTGTCCGCCGGCCATCAGTTTGCCTCCTTCGTTGTTTCATCACTTTTTTTCCTGTAGGTGTCCAGCAGTTCACCGATTTTGAGCTTTTTGACTCTTTGGTGAACATCGTCATTTATCATAATGACCGGTGCCAGTCCGCACGCGCCGAAACACCGGCCTACATCCAGCGAGAAAAGCTTGTCCTGCGTTGTCTGTCCCACATCAATCTTTAGCTCCTTTTTAAGGGCGTCCAAAACCTCTTTGCCGCCGCGAACATAACAGGCGGTTCCCAGGCAGACGCGCACAAGGTACTTGCCTCGCGGCACGGTTGAAAAAAAGGAATAAAAACTGACTACGCCGGCTACCTCGCTATAAGGCTTATTCAATACCACGCTTATCCGTTTGAGCACTAATTTCGGCAGGTAACCGAACATCTTCTGGGCAATCTGCAAAACCGGTATCAACGCCCCGCTGATTCCCTTGTAGCTATCCAGAATGCCGTCAATCTGTTTGAGCATATCTTCTTCGGATAGCTCAATGTTACAACTACATTGTCGCACATCAGACATAAACCAAAACTCCTCTAAAAAGACCATTATCCTATTGTCAATTGAAAGATAAACGAGTTACCGTTTTCTCTGGGCTCAATCCATATTTTGCCGCTGTGTTTTTCTATAATCTGCTTTGTTACGAAAAGTCCCAGTCCTGTTCCCTTAACATTTCTGCTCATGTCATTATCAAGCCGCGAGAATCTCTTGAACAATTTCTCTTTTTCTTCGTGGCGAATCGGCTGCGAATCGTTATAAACTTCTATTTGGCCGATATGATCGAATGTTTTCGAGCTTAACACAATATTGCCGTGCTCCCTGCCGTATTTGATTGCATTGCTTATCAGGTTGGTGACTGCCACCTGTAAAAGTTCCATATCCGCCTCGACGCAGAGATTATCATCTATCTGGTTGTGAATGGTCATACTCTTTTTTGCCGCAGCAGCCAGATGAGAATTTACCGCGGCATCGAATACGCTTTTTTTCAGTTTGACGGCTGCCTTTTTTACTTCCAGCTCACCTTTTTCTATCCTGCCGAGATTAAGGAATTTTTTAACGGTAGTCGTCAAATAATCCAGGCCTCTTGCAGCGCCATCCAGCGCTTTTTTCTGTTTCTCATTAATCGGCCCCAGAATGGCTTCCTGAACCGAGCAGACGTTCATAATCACTGTTGCGAGAATGCCTTTGAGTTCGTGCGAAACAAAACCAATCAAATCAATATAATTTTTATTTGTATCGGCAAGTTTCTCATTTGTGACTTTAAGGCTCTTCTCACGTTCATTGAGTTTGAGGGACATATCATTGAACGCGTCGGCCAGATTATCAATTTCAGCAACGCCGGGTTTTTTGCCTGGGAGGTATGCGAGATCTCCATTGGACAGTTTATGGGTTGCATTAATCAATTGTGTTAAAGGACTGGTAATTCCTCCTGCGAGAATGAAAGAAAGAACCAAAGCCAGAGCCGTCGCGGTCAAAACAATTGCCATAAAAGCCAAAGAAATATGCCTTGTCATAGCATCAAAAGGTTCGGCCAGTGTGCCGACATAAATGATGCCTATTATATGGCCGCTGATGTCGGTGATAGGTTCATAAGCTGTTTTATACCAGGCATTAACGACAAAAGCACGGTCATCCCAGACATTTCCCTGCTGAACAACCTGTTTGTAAACTTGCGCAGAAACCCTTGTCCCTATAGCGCGCTGTCCATTTGCATCAAGGACGTTTGTGGATATTCTGGTATCATCCTGAAAAATTGTGACGGTTCCTACAGGCTTGGATTGATATTGCTCAGTGCCGAAGACCAGAAGGCGAATCTTATCTACAAGCTCATAGTCACGATTTATAATTCTACCGCCGTAATATATTTTTTCTATTTCGCCATCTTTGTCAAATATGGGCAATGCGTATTCTTTTACCATTACAGAGTCGAGCTGTTTTTTTTCTGTCGGCAGGGCCATTGGTGTTTCCCTGATTTGAATCATCGTCTTGGGGACAAGGCATGGGTCAATCGCAAAAAGTTCTTCAACGGGCATTATTCGCGTGCCGCCGATACCTTTATGAGAATCAAAGGCAACTTTGACAATTTCACTTTTTGCATTTTTAATCTGTGGAGTTTTGATGCATTGCAAATAGTGAAGATTCATACGTTCGCAAAGCTGGTCAAGACTGCCGTTAAGACCGACTAAATTGAACGCAGCCTCAATCCTGTCAATTTCTCCCTGATAAAAACTTCTTGCAGCCTTGAGGTTGTCCCTGACGTTGCGCTGGGCCCTGTCCATTATATCCGCTTTTATTACATAGAATCCGAGTATTGCTATCAAAGCGGTCATCACCCCTATGATGGCGAACATCGAAAACAGAATCCGGTTTTTTAAAGATTTTAAAAACATCTACTTGCCTTGTGCGCTTTCGCCTGCTTTTACGAAATAGATAATATTTTCAAGTTCAGTAAGAAGGTTAATGTTATTAATGATAAAATCAGAAGATTCACGGAGTGTAATCGGGGCAAAATTAAGAACCCCCTTTATTCCCGCGGATTTCATCAACTCTAAAACCTGCTGAGCGGCATAATCAGGGACGGCGATAATTGCAATTTTTATTTTATTTGTCACGATATAATCGTGCATTTTATCGAGGGGCAAAATGGGCATATTTGTATCTAAGTTGTATTTAGAAGGGTCAATATCAAAACCGGCCACAATACGTATGCCGCTTTTTTCAAAACCTGTATAGCGCAAAAGTGCCCGTCCAATATTGCCGACGCCGACAAGTATAATTTCCTGAACGTTATCTTTACCGAGTATTTGATTCAATTGACCGAGCAGGTCATCGACTTGATAACCACCCCTGCGATGGCCTGAAATACCAAAAATGGAGAAATCTTTGCGAACCTGGGCAGAAGTGACACTTGCGGCATCAGCGAGATTATCCGAGAAAACTCTAACGAAATTCAGCGATTTTAACCGGATAATCGCGTTCCTATACCTCGATAACCTCATTACACAAGCTCTGTTTGGCATATTCATTATTTCTTCTCAATAATTTTCATTGATACTAATTTTGTATTTAAATCGAATTTAAATGCACCAAAGAAAATCTAATACAAAGAGTATATGTAAAATATACGCACTTGTAAAGACTATAATGTGAAAAATTTCACAATACAATTAAACATTTAATTGTAAATACTTGAAAAACAAAGAATTATCGTTGTCCTGAATTTTTAGTTTTTATCAAAAAAGTTCAAGAACTCTTAATTTTAAGTTTGCAGCCATACTTACGATAATAATGGGGTTAGTGTATTGATAAGAAACTACTTAGAAGAAAAGCATGAATGAGCAAGGAACAGACAATCAGGAAAAGAGTGAATTGACTGCCCTCACATCAGAACACAAAGAAAAGGCGGCAGAAGATACGACTGCGAAGAACAATGATATATTTACATTAACCGCCGGCGATATTATGGATCGCCAAACCATATGGGCGAGCCCGGAAGACAGCATAGAAGCTGTAATAGAGCTGATGGACCTGCACAACACGGGATATGTAATTATCGGCAATGAAGGTGTTTGCCAGGGGATTATATCAAGGTCAAATATTGCAGAAGCAATTAGTCCATTTTTAAAACCGGAATTCGCTCAATGGCACAGACCATTGGATGATTCTTCTTTACATATAAAAATTAAATGGTTTATGACTGCACCGGTGCAGACTGTTGGACTTTTTGAAACACTCGATGAGATCGTAACTAAGATGTGCAGTTTGGGAATTCGGAGTCTTGCGGTTGTAAATGCAGATGAAAAAGTCGTTGGAATAATTAATGTATTTAATGTTTTTAAAATATTGTTAAAAAAAAGCGAAAATACCCGCGTAATTGATGAATCGAGTGAATCGCAAACTCTTGTAAGACAATCAACGTAGCTTTGCCGGATAAACATTTCTTTATTGCTAATGATGATTTCCTTTGTTATTTTAATGCAATAATTTTGATGGAGTAATTTTGTGGAATTGACATGGCCAATTAAATTGCGAATAGCGATTGCAGGCGCAATCGGTATTGCTATTATAGGTATGTATGCATGGTCATGGGTGACTCCTGAAGACCCATTTGACGTAATATCATTTGTAAACGGCAAAATTAGTTTTTATGATATTCTTGTATTATCAGCTATAGCCTTTGGTATCGGTTTTGTCTGCTATTTTTTATGCTGGCCCTACGGCAGGCAGATAGCAATTCTGGCTGTGCCTGTAGGTTTAGCATACTGCGCATCACGCTGCGGATATGTGGGGACATTAATGCAGCTTAACAACGAAATCGGGCGCAGGCAGCAAATCTTTGCGACATTCTGCTGGGAGCCGCTAATATGGCTTGCAATAGTGCTGGCGGGCTATTTAGGGACATTTCTCGCATCGCAGATAATATATCCAGCCAAAAAAGAGAAGCCCTCAACTACAAAAAAAACCAGCTTCGGTGTTGTAGTCAATGTTATAGTAGCAGTTATTGGTTCTGCTATAGTTGCTCAATTTTTCATTGGAATGTTGGCGCGTGATTTTGCAATATGGGATCCGACATCAGGGGCCGCGGTCGGCCAGCCCGCCACAGGTCAGATTATTTTTGCTGTTCTTGTTTCGTTCGGGCTTATTGGTTTTTTAGTGCAGATTATACTTGGTGTTGATTATATCTGGCCATTGATTGGGACATGCCTTGTCAATTTTGTGGCTGTGAGCAGTTACGCTAAATACGATATTCTGGAATTTTTTATTCAGCGATGGCCTGCAGTGTTCTTTTCGAGTTCAGTTTTAACTGTGTTGCCGATTCAAATGGTGGCTTTCGGCTCAATCGGGATAATAGCAGGGTATTGGATGGGTGTACGTTATGAATATTGGCATCAGGATGAGACCAAAGCCGACTAAAAAAGCTAAATAAACGCGAAATTCAAGTTCTCAGCTCCTTTTTTCATAAGTATTCATTATTATAAGTTCTTTTTTAACCATTTCTTATGGTTTAAAAGTCCTATAACCGGCAATTCAATAACTGACAATCTGGAATTTAGGTGTTTTCACCCTTTAAATTAGCCGAAGAATTAATTGGATTTGCAGATTTAGTGTTTATCGAAAAAGTTAATTATAAAGGGATTGTGAACAGCCGATTTGGCATAGGCGTAAACTAAATAGCGGCACAATCTGCAAAAGGAGTTAATGATGCTGGTGCTGAGCAGACAAAAAGATGAGTCAATAGTAATAGGTGATGATGTAGAAGTGACAATAGTTGATGTCAGGGGCGATAAGGTTCGTTTAGGAATTACCGCTCCAAAGCATATTTCTGTTCATCGCAAAGAAGTATATGAGGCGATTCAGCGGGAGAAAAAAGAGGCACAAAAACAAGAGTAGGCGAGTTTTCATGAGTGCGTTTTAAACCGGCCTGCCGAAACAGCGGCCGGTTTTTTTATGCGCAGATTTCCGCTTTTGTTCTCAACCATTTTGCCTTGATAGATTTCGGAATCACTGGTAAAGTAAGAGCAATGTAAAAACAAAGTCAAAAAGCGGAAAGGATTTTTCGGATGAGAGTGTTATTGATAGGCAGCGGCGGCCGGGAAGACGCGATAGCATGGAAATTATCAAAATCGAAAGAGCTGAAAAAGCTCTATATAGCACCTGGAAATCCAGGGACTGCCAGGTGGGGCGAAAATGTTGAAATAAGAACAGAAGATATCACTGAAATAGTCAAATTCGCAAAAGATAATAAGGTAGAACTTGTAATAATAGGTCCTGAAGACCCGCTGGCAGAAGGACTCGTCGATGCACTGGAAGCAGTTAAAATAAAAGCATTCGGGCCCAGCAAAGCCGCGGCACAATTAGAGGCAGACAAATCATTCTCAAAACAAATAATGCGTTCAAGTGCAGTATCTACCGCCGAAGGCAGGACGTTTACCAGGTTCGAAGATGCCAAGGCATATATAGCCAGCAGAGATGAGCCAGTAGTTATTAAGGCGGCGGGATTAGCTAAAGGTAAGGGAGTAATTGTATGTAATGAGCCATCTGACGGGATATTGGCGGCCGAAAAGATAATGGTAAACAGGATATTCGGCTCGGCGGGTGATAAGGTGGTAGTAGAGGACAAGCTGATAGGGGAAGAGGCATCGATACTTGCTTTTGTAGATGGCAGGAGCATATATATTATGGAATCAGCCCAGGACCATAAGCCGGTCGGTGATGGGGACACAGGCCCGAATACCGGAGGCATGGGGGCATACAGTCCGGCACCTATAGTTACTGACCAGATAATGAGCCAGATTGAACGTGAAATTCTGGTCCCTGTTGTAGACTGCATGAATCGCAATGACACGCCCTATAAGGGTGTGCTTTACGCCGGGCTGATGATGACGGCAGGCGGGCCGAGGGTTTTGGAATTTAATGTCAGATTTGGTGACCCTGAGACACAGCCGATTCTGATGCGTCTCAAGAGCGATCTGCTGGAGGTTTGCCTTGCTGTTTGTGAGCAGAAACTGGACCATGTGACGCTGGAATGGGACAGGCGGCCTTCGGTGTGTGTTGTTATGGCTTCAGGAGGTTATCCAGGTGATTATGAAAAAGGAAAAATTATAAACGGAATAAATGAGGCCGAGCAATTAAAAGATGTTGCAGTATTTCACGCGGGAACCGCAAAGAAGGATGGCAAATTGGTGACAGCCGGCGGCAGGGTTTTAGGTGTTACAGCAATAGGCGCAACAATAGCAGAAGCAAAAAAGCTTGTCTACGAGGCAACAGAAAAAATCAGCTTTGATGGTGCACAGTATAGACATGATATAGCAGACAAGGCAATAAAAGCTAAAAAGTGACTTAACGGCGAGGAAGTATGCCGTCGGTTTTAAATAATGGATATGATAAGAAATTAGGCGATGCTCATGGAAGGCCAGCCGTAAGGTGGATTCTCGAATTCACAGCATTTGCTTTTTTGATCTGGCTTATTTTTGCTATTGCCGGCAAATTGCTGCCTCAAATTGCACTTAAGCAGCTTTCTGAATTAACCAATACCAAAATAGAAGCAAAATCAATTGATTTTAGATACGATGGCTCTGTTTTTATAAACGACCTTTTAGTTAAGCCTAAACAATCAGCCATTTATGACAATTCAATTCTAAAGGCTCATACCGTTCGTGTGCACTTCAGATTTAGAAGTCTTCTTACGCTTAGTCCGAAGGTAAGTGAAATATACGTTGACGATTTCACGATGAGAATCCAATACAATCACGATAAAGGTGATTGGAACTTTTCGGGAATGAAAATACAATTGCCCGGCGGTAAGTTTGAGCGTATACCGCTTGTTTGGCTCGAATACGGCATAATAGAATACAGCAAAGTTATAGACAACCGCATCAGAGTAATTGCAAGCTCTCCTATATCTGCGGGTTTTCGCCCGGCAGAGAAAATTATGGGAGGATACAGCTTTGATATTTCAAGTTCAGGCAGACAAAATCTAAGCAAAAGCGCAATAATTGGAAGCTGGCAAAAGGGAAAATTAGTAATCGCAGGGAGAATTTCGTCTAGTGACATTCCAGGATTTGAAAGGCAATGGACTGTAAAGTCGCTGGATGCAGAGATGACTCGTGAGCCGAACGGATTTTGCCAGGTTATGGCAAAGGTAAAAGGATTTACGTCTATGCATGGCGAGTCTAAAAATTTATTTGCTTTTGATACAAGAACAATCGCTGATAAGGCGCCCTTTATTGATGCCCTGCAAAAGTTTTTTAAACAATATAATCCTGCAGGGACAATCGATATAGATTTACAGGCTTACGGGAATCCAAGACATCTAAATGAAGCCGCGATTGCCGGCAAGGTTACCTGTAAAGAGGCATCAATATGCGACAGCAATTTTCCATATACAATTGAACATCTTACCGGGGAAATTGAATTTACTGAAAAAAGCGCAAAGCTGAAAAATATAACCGCAAAACATGGAAAAGTGGGATTAATATTTGACGGGTGGATAAACGATTTCGGCCCTGATTACAAATACAGATTAGAAATAAGCAGCAATAATATGCTGCTTGATAAAGAGCTTTATAACGCAATAAATCCAAGAGAGCAGAGATTCTGGAGAGACTTATCGCCAACAGGTATAGCTGCAACAAATTATTTGCGCATCAGACAGGGCCCTGCAAATAAAAAGAGTACTCTTACCGTGCAGCTTATTGATGTAGAAGGCAAATACGCAAGATTCGGTTATCCGCTTAAAAATATGACAGGGAAAATGGTTATTAGTGACGGCAACATGATTATTGATGATGTAACATCAGTTTGGGAAAAGAGAAAAATAATCATTAACGGCAATATTAATTTACGACGAGCAGAAAAGATAATATATGATGTCACTGCAACCGCTCAGGATATCCCAATGGATACAATACTGGAAGAAGCGCTTCCCGCTTCACAGAAGGAATTTTATAAGCAATTCGAATCAAGCGGGTTGTTCGATATGGTCATAAAAGTCACCAACACTGAGACAAACGATATCTTTAGAGCTGAAGTTTTTCCTAAAAACAGTTTTTTAAAATCTAAGGAATTCCCATTAGCTATCAGTGATGTTAATGGTAAATTAATTTTTACTCCGGATATTATTGATATAGAAGCTCTTTCGGGATGTTATAAAGGCGGGACAGTAGAAATTTCAGGAAAAGTCTGGCCGCGGGCAAACCTGCAGAAATCAGATTATTGTTTATCAATGAGGGCCAGCAAAGTCAATGTAAGTGAGGATTTGTCAGGCGTTTTACCAGGAGCCGCAGGTAAACTGATGCAGCAATTACGCCCGGCAGGCGAAGTGAATATTAGTGCAGATTTTAGCACTTATGGCGCAAATGGCTGCAATGAAAATCAATTTGTTATTGAATGCTTGAATAATTCGATAGATAGCAATCTGCTGCCATATTCACTTCATAGTATTTGCGGAAAAATTATTTTTAAAAATTCGGCAATCACAATTAATGATATTAAGGCGATCTCAACACGAATTGTCAGGGGCTCACCTTTTGATTCTGTTTTGAGACTTACCGGCAGTATGGCTTTAAGTGAAGCAAACAGTCCTGAAAAGGAAATTCACGTTACAGGAGGTGACTTGAATATTTCAGGAGAAAATATCCGCTTTAAAAAGAAATCAATTGCCAAAATGGATTCAATAATAAGTTATGATAGTGATTTGGGGCAATGGCTCTCGAAGTATTTCACTGCGAATTTTTATGATGGTAAAATGATAGGCAAGCTCCAACTTGCAAAATCAGGCAAGGGTGGACTGGATTATCTTCTTGAGACCAGCGTTGAAGGGGCAGACCTGAAGAAATTTCTTTTAGATAATGATAGAGAGCAAGGGCCGGATGAACATTATTCAACTGGTTCAATAAGCGGCTCTCTCAGTATGATCGGTTCACTGGCTGATGATAATATACATCTTGGCCGCTGCAGGATAAAAGTCAACAATATGCAGGTGGGAAAGATGTCGCCTTTAGCAAATCTGCTTTTTGTTTTGAATCTCACAGAGCCAAGTGATTACGCCTTTGAGCAGATGACCCTGGATGCGTATATTCAGGACAACAAGATGTTTCTAAGGCAGCTGGATTTGTCAGGTAAATCAGTCGCTTTTTACGGTTCGGGCTGGCTTGACCTGAAAACCGAAGAAATAAAAATGTCACTTATGGCACGCGGCCGGAGGCTGGGACCGGCAAATCCTTCTATATGGCAGTCATTAACTGAGGGGTTAACCAGAGCGGTTGTGCGGGTCGATATCAAAGGCAAACTAAGTGAACCTGAGATTACTACAATGCCCTTGCCTGTAATTAAAGAGACTCTTGAGATTCTCGGCACGCCAAAAAACTAATAATTAACCTCGTTAAAACTGCCAAACTGGCATAAGCAAAAAAGTCGTTAAGAACCATAAACTCAGCTATTTACTTATTTTACAATATTTACGATTTTGGGCACGGTCTTTGCTTCTAGGAAAAAGATAAGAAAGGGCACGAATATGAAGTTTGATAAATTTACGTTAAAAACACAAGAGGCATTAGCGACCGCCCAGCAGACAGCTATGGCGAAATCAAACACAATTTTGTCTCCGATGCATTTATTAAGCGCCATAATCAGCGATGAGGAGGGGATAGGCCTTGAAATTCTAAAGAAAATTGGGGCAAATATCGGTCGAATCAAGGAGATGATTGATAGTGAATTGAATCGCCTGCCCCAGGGAAAGACCAGCGGGCAGATGATACCTGACCCCGCATTTAATCAAATTGTTTTAGATGCACAGAATATAGCCGATTCGATGGGTGATGAATACTTAAGCGTTGAACATTTGCTTATGTCTCTGGCTTCTGTTCAAAGTGACGCAAAAGAAATATTGCGGCTGAACTCAGTAACTGAAAAGCAGATCGAAAAGGCAATTAAAGAAATTAGAGGAGGAGAGAAAATAACAGACCAGAGTCCTGAAGGAAAATACAAGTCACTTGAAAGATACGGTATCGATTTGCTGGATATGGCTAAAAAAGGCAAGCTGGATCCAGTTATAGGAAGGGATGAAGAGATACGAAGGTGCATGCAGGTATTGAACAGGAGGACAAAAAATAATCCTGTATTGATAGGCGAGCCCGGTGTAGGTAAAACTGCTATTGTTGAGGGACTGGCTCAAAGGATAGTGGCAGGTGATGTGCCAACGGGTTTAAAAAATAAGAGAATTATCGCACTCGATATGGGGTCTCTTATAGCGGGGACGAAATTCAGGGGGGAATTCGAAGAGAGACTCAAGGCAGTGCTAAAAGAGGTTATAGCCGCACAAGGGGAGATAATTCTTTTTATTGATGAGCTGCATACGGTTGTCGGAGCCGGAAAGGCAGAAGGGGCGGTGGATGCTGGAAACCTGCTTAAGCCGTCGCTTGCAAGAGGGGAACTGCGATGTATCGGGGCGACAACAATTGACGAATATAGAAAGCATGTCGAGAAAGATGCCGCGCTTGAAAGACGATTTCAGCCGATTATGATAGACCCGCCCAGTGTTGAAGACACAATAACAATACTAAGGGGACTTAAAGGCCGTTACGACACACATCACGGGGTGAGGATAACAGATGGGGCACTTGTTGCGGCGGCAACTTTATCGAATAGATATATTACAGACAGGTGGCTGCCGGACAAGGCAATTGACCTGATAGATGAAGCGGCATCAAAATTGCGGATTGAAAACGATTCGCTGCCCGCAGAGCTGGATACTATACGAAGAAGAATAATTCAGTTACAGGTAGAGCGTGAGGCGCTGAAGAAAGAAAGCGATGAGGCGAGCAAGGACAGGCTCGAAAAGGCTGAAAAGGAATTAGCAGATTTACAGGAACAGGATAAAAAATTTACTGAGCAATGGAATAGAGAGAAGGGAAATATAAATTACATAAAAGAGCTGCGGGAAAAAATTGAGCAGGCACAGCTTGAATTTGATGAGGCACAAAGAAAAGGAGAGCTCGAGAAGGCGGCCAGGCTAAGATATGAGACAATTACAAATTTGAAAAAAGAACTTGCACAAAAAGAGACCGAGCTTGCAAAGACGGATGGATCGATGCTGCATAATGAAGTAACCGAAGAGCACGTCGCCGAAGTTGTCGCCAAATGGACGGGAATACCTTTAGCGCGTCTCCTAAGCGGCGAAAGAGAGAGGCTGATGAAAATGGAAAGCCATATTCGAAGCCGTGTAGTCGGTCAGGACGAGGCAGTGGAGGCGCTTTCGAATGCAGTCAGGCGAAATAGGGCAGGATTAGGCGACCCGCACAGGCCAATAGGCGTTTTTATTTTTCTTGGTCCCACAGGTGTTGGCAAGACCGAGCTTTCAAAGGCGCTTGCTGATTTTCTATTCAATGACCCGAGCGCAATGATTCGAATCGATATGAGCGAATTTATGGAGCCGCATTCAGTCGCAAGGCTGATAGGGGCGCCTCCGGGGTATGTCGGATATGAAGAGGGGGGCAGGCTGACTGAAGCAGTAAGGCGAAAACCATATTCAGTGATTCTATTGGATGAAATTGAAAAAGCTCATCCCGATGTGTTCAATGTTCTATTACAGGTATTCGATGATGCCCGTCTAACCGATGGTAAGGGCCGGACAGTAGATTTTAAAAATTGTGTGATAATAATGACAAGCAACATTGCAAGCGAGCAGATACAAAAGATGACGGAGGAAAAAGGGGAGGAATGGGAGATTGAAGCGCATATTAAAGAGGCCCTCAAGGTCGTTTTCAAGCCTGAATTTTTAAATCGTGTTGATGAGGTAATTGTATTTCATACGCTTTCACAGGAGCATTTGAAAAAAATCATTGATATTCAGCTTAATTATCTTAAAGAGCGTATAAAAGAACGGAAAATGGACCTTCAGATTGCAGATGAGGCCAAAAATCTGCTTAGCGAAGAGGGATATGACCCGACATTTGGTGCAAGGCCTTTGAAGCGTGTCATACAACAGCGGCTGGAAAATCCGTTGGCGGCGGAACTGCTGGAAGGTAAATTCAAAGATGGAGATACAATTAAAATAGACGCCAAGCAGCACAGGTTCACGTTTGAGAAGGCATAAATGGGAGATTGGTTTAATCTATTTCTCAATTGACCTTTATTACCCAACTGCAAGAGGCAGTTACAAGATAATTATTTCTTGCCTAAAAGGCCATCAATGTGTTTAATAATACTGCTTTAACGAAATTTGCCAATTATGGAGAACGAAAAAAAATGGCTGACTTAAAGGCTTTAGCTGAGGCGGTAATAAAGGGAGACCCGAATACAGCAGTAACAATCACAAAACAGGCAATTGAGGAAAAAATGCCTGCAGGAGATATCCTGAAGAATGGTTTGATAGCAGGGATGGATATTGTCGGGGTGAGATTTAAAAATAATGAGGTTTATATACCTGAGGTTTTGATTGCGGCACGCGCAATGAAGATGGCGATGCAGATTTTGGAGCCGGAACTGGTAAAGGCAGGGGTAAAGCCTGTCGCAAAATTTGTTGTAGGGACAGTCCAGGGGGATTTGCATGATATCGGCAAAAACCTGGTTGCGATGATGATGAAGGGCGCCGGTTTTGAGGTAATCGACCTGGGTGTCGATGTAAGTTCGGAAAAATTTGTTGAAAAAGTTAAATCAACGGGGGCGCATCTTGTTGGTATGAGCACACTTCTAACAACGACTATGCCGAAGATGGAAAAGACCTTAAAGGATTTAAGAAGTTCTGGAATTAATGCAAAGATAATGATCGGCGGGGCGCCTGTCACGCAGAATTATGCCGATAAAATAGGCGCTGATGGTTATGCTGCGGATGCCGCTTCAGCAGTTGATATAGCAAAAAGGCTGATTGAGTAAAACACGGACTGACACGGACGTAAACACGGACTTACACTGACCGAAAAAGTTTCAGTCGGTGTCTGTCAGTGTTATAGTCAATGTAAGTCAGTGTATCTTATGAGGAAGATAAAAAGCGAGGAATTAGCTCAATTACTTATGCAGGTCCGGTTTGCCCCGGCAAGACAGCGCCAAAAACAGCTCGCCAGGGCCGAAGAGCTGCTTAATTTAATCGAGAAGGATAAAGAATATCCGTTTGAGTTTGTTTGTTATAAGATTACAGGATACAGGCCGGACGAAAAAGCAGGACACCAGCTCATCAGGGGTGATGAACTTTTAGAGGATTTGCGGATTTTTATATGGAAGCTCAGCGGGCAGGTCGCCCCGCCTGTTAAAGAGCAGCCTGAAAATATCTATACAAAAAAAGAGCTTGCCAAAAAACTGCATGTCTCAACGAAAACAATCGACAGATGGAGAAGACGGGGGCTTAGGGTTCGAAAATACTTGTTCGAGGATAAAAGAAAGCGGTTTGGCTTTTCACAGTCAAATGTGGATAATTTTCTTTCAGAGAATCCGCAAATAGCAGCAAAAGCCGGACATTTTTCAAGAATGTCGCAAGCAGATAAAAAAAAGATAATTGAGCAGGCCTGCAAATTAAGCGGTGAAACCAATTTAAGCAGACGTCAGATTATACAGAAAATCGAGGCACAAACAGGAAAAGGGCAGGAAACCATCAGGTTAATTTTAATAAATTATCAGAAATCCAATTCAAATAAAGCCGCAGGCCTTCGGCAAACAAACGGATTGTTGAGTCCGGCGGAGGCGGCAGAACTTGACCGGATGCATAAGCAGGGGACATCGATAACGGAGCTGATGAGGAGATTTGCTAAAAGCAGAAGCTCAATATACAGGATTTTGAAACACCGAAGGGCACAATCATTAGTCGCTAAAAAAATAGAATTTGTGCCGAGCAGCGAATTTTCAACTCCGTCGGCAGCGGAAATAATATTACTCAGTTCTTCAAAATTAAAAGACTTGTCTGTACTTAACCGGCAGGAAGAAATGGAGCTTTTCAGGAAATATAATTTTCTCAAATTCCTGGCTCATAATATCCGTGAACAGATAAGAACAGGCAAGGTTCGCAGTGTCAGTTTAAATGAGATAGAAAAATACCTTAGTGAAGCAGAGGTAATAAAAAAGACATTGATTGAGGCAAACCTGCGGCTGGTTGTAAGTATCGCAAGCAAGCACACGATTACCGGTGCTAACATGGCAGATTTGGTGAGCCAGGGCAATGTTTCGCTTGTTCAGGCCGTAGAGAAATTCGATTACACCAAGGGTTTCAGATTTTCAACATACGCAAGCTGGGCAATAAGCAAGGATTTCGCTCGCAGAGTACCAGGCCAAAAGGCCGGTGCCGATAAAATTACAGCAGATATAAACGAATTTCAAAAGGAAGCAAAGGCAGGGCAGGCAGATTTCGCGGCAATTGAAAGAGCGAGAAGCGACCTTAGAGGTGTCATAAGAAATGAACTGGAACAGCGAGAGCAGTATGTAATCATAAACCATTTCGGCCTTGAAGGCACCTTAGTCAAAAAGAACAAAAAAACTTTAAAGCAGATTGGGGATGATTTAGGTTTAAGCAAGGAAAGAGTGCGTCAAATTGAGCTAAGCGCACTTCAAAAGCTAAGACAATCTTTAAGTCCGGAGCAATTTGATTTGCTTACAGGCTGAAAACAATACACAAAATGGAAGATAAGCAAAAAATGGCGTAATTCTTTTTGTTCAAATAGGAAATAGTGGGTATAATAAAAGTGTAGTTGGAGGCAAACGTTTTTAAAGATTTGTTTTTAGGAGAGTGGTTATGAAGAGGGTAAGTGTTTTTTTATTGGTTTTAGTGGTTACGTCAGCAGCGCAGGCGGGTTATGTCGACACCGACAATTATTATGTAATGAGCACGCTGGAGTTGTTCCAATTCGATGGAGCAGTGAGCGGTTCGGTCACCATGGAATGGGACGGTGCCGATTGCACGCTTGCTAATATCACAGGAGCTGAACAGTGGTGGATGCAGTTTGGCGTGACTGGGGATACCGGCGTTTTCCCATCCAGTTTGTCCGGCGGGTGGAAGATGACGATTACAAATACATCCCAGAGCGGCCGCATCAACCTGATTTTACTTTGCGGCACTGCGGCAAATGGCTGGCAGACGAGTCCCGGCCTTTGGCTTGATCCCGGCCAAACCGGAACCGAATATCTTGATATTGCAGGACCGAACCAGATAAACTGGTTCGGGTTTGCATTTCAGACCCCGGAAACCGGGACAAGGACTTTTACCGTTGTCAACCCGGATGGTCCAGATATTTTACCTCCGTCGGCTCCAACCGCCCTCGTTGCCTGGGGTAACGACACTATCGTTGGTTTTGACTGGGCCAATAATGGTGAGACGGATCTGGCCGGATACAATCTCTATAGGAGTGTGACATCAGGCGGCCCTTACACTCAGATCGCATCGGGTATTTCTGACAGCGATTATATAGATACCACCGTCGTTAACGGCACGACGTATTATTATGTAGTCACGGCAGTTGACACCCTTGCCAATGAATCGGGGTACTCCGTTGAGGTTTCGGCGACACCCATGATACCGGATCCCAACGGGCATTTTATCGATATTGATGGTTATTATGTAATGGATATACCGGAGTTGTCTCAATTTGATGGAGCAGTAAGTGGTTCGGTTACCATGGACTGGGATGGTTCTGATTGCACTTTGGCTGATATCACAGGATCTGAACAGTGGTGGATGCAATTTAACATAACAGGAGATCCCTGCGTTTTCCCATCCAGTTTGCCCCGCGGCTGGAAGATGACCATCACCAATACGTCTCAGGCTGGCAGCATCAATCTGATTTTGATTTGCAGCACTGCGGCAAATGGTGGTTGGCAGTCAAGTTCCGGCCTTTGGCTAAATCCCGGTCAGACCGGCACTGCATATCTTGACATAATTGGTCCGGATCAAATAAACTGGTTCGGGTTTATAATTCAGACTACGGAAACCGGGACCCGGACATTTACCGCTTTAACCCCGGATCAGATCAAAGCATCTCGGCATGCGGTCATCACAGTGGACGCTGCTTCGCCAATTCGGACCATTCCGATGACGATGTACGGGACAAATTTGACGGCCTGGGACGGCTCTCAGGACGGCACGAATACGACTTTTAACAATTTAATGATTGCCTCGGGACGCAAATACCTGCGTATGCCTGGCGGCTCGTGGGCCAACGGCCATCTCTGGAGTGACATTGAAGGTCCCAACGGCTTCGGTGCATGGAAAGTCAGTTATAACGAGACACTTAACCTGCTCGATGCCATCAGTGTGCCCGGCGAAATAATCCATCCGACCCTTCAGCCGATTGTTAATTTCCCCGGCTGGTGGTACGAAACCCTCCAGGATGAAACCCCCGGAGATGACGTAAATGAAAATTATGCCATTGCCCATGTAAATGCCGTCAATGCGGCGGTTGCCTGGGTCCAGGACCAAACTTCCAGACCTGTTTGTGCTGAATACTGGGAAATCGGTAACGAAATCGGCGGCCCGTGGGAAGTGGGTTATTTTCCCGAAATCAGCGGCACTTTTTACGGGGATTACTTTGCCGATTTTTCTCTCGGTATGAAAGCGGTCAATTCAAACATTAAAATAGGCGCAGTTGCCGAACCGGTACACAAGCTTCAGGAGTGGGGCTGGTATCAGGGCTACTGGACATACGATACGCTTGTGGCTGCTTTTGCTAAGGGTGTTGTGCCTGATTTTCTGATTATTCATCAATATCCCGGTTCGGGTGCAGATGCCTCGTACAATCCAAAGCTTTTAAGCTCGGATATCGATACTATCGGGATCTACACATCGAACCTGGACGAGATTGTAGCCAATGCGATTGGGCAGCAATATGTCGGGCAGGTTCGGTACTGTATGACCGAATGGGATACCGGCAGTCACGCCACCTATAATCGCGGAACATGTTATATTAATGCGTTGTTTCATGCTCAATACATTCTGGAAATGGCCAAATATAACTGGGAAGGATCCAATCCCTGGATACCGGAGTTCGGTCAGGGCTTTTCGGTTTGGCCGGTCTGGTATGTCCATCCACTGTTGATTCATTACTTTGGGCGGGATATGGTCGAGGCATCCAGTTCCAATCCACTGGTCCGCGTATACGCCGCCAAAGACACAGAAGGAAACCTAACGGTATTTATCGTGAATAATTCTCACAATGCGAGCATCACTGCTGATATTAATATTTCGGGTTTTTTGACCGGATCTGAGGGCCGCAGCTGGGTTGCAGAACCCGCCGGATCAATAATCCCCGGAGGCGTCAATATTCAGGATAAGGGAGATATCAGCATCAACGGCGTTGTCCATCCGGATCCTTTGATGGTCTCGGCAATGCCCTCCAAGTCATTTGCTTTGAGCGATGCGTTTACGGTCAAACTGCCGGCAAGCTGTATGATGCTGCTGAATATCCCGGCCGCTCCTGTTAATCACTATGTATACGATGAAACCGCAACACTCCAAAGAGGAAAAGCCGGACAGAATGGAAAAGCAGCAGAAAAAGGGAAACTGCCGGCGACAGTGATTTCCGGTGCGGCATCCGGCTCCTATGCGGATACTTTTGCCAGTGACAACGTCTATGAAGCGATAACAGAAGTCGAAACCTGCCAAAAGCTGTTCAATCGTTATTCTCTGCTCGATTATACATGGAAGATCGATATTGGCTCCGGCGGCAGTCCGGTCCTGATGGTCGAGGCATACCATAACCTCAACAGTGAAGGCGATGATTTTGTTTTTGCTTATTCAACAGACAATGTTAACTTTACGGATGTAATTACGATAACCAAGACTTCCGATGACAATAGCACACAAAGTGCGGTCTTACCGAAAGACTTAAGGGGAACGGTTTATATCCGAGTAATCGACACCGACAGGACGCAAGGGAACAGGTCATTGGGTACAGTTTTCGTAGATGCACTTTATATCCAGACGATCTCCGGTGAGAACTGAATCCGTTTTTGTCCAAAGGTGGATTCGTGTTTATTATAGGATATGTCATTTTCCGAGAACTGGTGGCTTTATGGCGGTGAATGATTCAACGAATAAGGATGTGGCAAAGAGGGCTGCATAAAAATGCGGCCCTTTTTGTTTATTCGTGCCGGAGTGATACGAGGCAGGCATTTTTAAAATCAGTCCTCGACTGTTCTTTGCCATTTTTTTTGCTTTGAGCCAAGCATCGTTTATCTCTTTTTTTCGCGTTCTATCATGCCGGCACTCTAATTACAACTCGCACACTTTTTGAGAGGAAGGTCGCTTCTTAGTCTTACAACGGCGAAAGCGTTACCAGGCACACATCATTTTCACGTACCTCATAGTCGCCGGCAAAGATTCCATCTTCACCGATAGTAACAACCTTGCTATCGAGCGGTGAGCCATCATTTTTATCCTTAATGATGGCGACTTGTGCCCTGGTCAACTGGGAGGGGGAGCCGAGATCGCAGTAGGCGGCGTAGGCATCGTTGACCCGATAGCCGATCTTATAGAGAGTTGCGTCATAGCGGCCGGATTTCAGACCGCTGATTTTCAGCGTCGTCTGCACCGCCTTTTTCGGAGGCAGGTCACGTTTATAGAAATCCTGATTGAGCACTTTTGCACCGGGATGCGTTATCGTGAAATCCCAGAATAAAGCCTGAACTCCGCCTTTCTCATCTCTGGCAATCCATGAGGCTTCATCACTACTTTTAAGTTCGATTGTCCCAAGCCGGTTTAAAAACTGATAGGCATAAAAAGCAGGTTTTTTGATTCCCTGATAATTAAGGAGACCGAAGCCGCCGTGAAATGGTGTTGTCCGAGGTCCTGATTCTTCAAAGATGTCAGTGAAAGTCCAGTATGACATAGACTGCGGGGCATTGCCGGAGCGCCGCAAGCTGTTTAAAATAAATGCAGCGCTGTGGTAGCTGTCGTGAATCGGGTCACTGGGAGTATACGAAGCGCTCCATTCGGTGAAATGCAATTCGAGGTTGAGGTGGGCGGATGCAGCAATTTGCTTGCTAACGTCATGCACACGTCCGGACATAGCATTTGGATCCTGTGAAAAAACCGTCCCAGATGTCCCGGTTTCGTCGAGAAAGCCCGAATTAACACAGTAATGATGGGTCGAAATAAAATCTATAGGTACATTGTTTTTTACACAGAAATCGATTGTTTGGGGTACCCAGGCACATCCGGCTGTGGCGGGACCACCCACACGAAAACGGGATGATACTGCTTTGACTGCTTTAGCGGTCGCTGCGTAAAGTTTGAAATACTCCTGCATGGCATATTTTGCAAACTCTTCATCTGTTTTGCCTTTCTTGGCACTGGAGCCAAGCCAAAAGCCGTCAAGATTCGGCTCATTCCACACCTCAAAATACCAGGTCGCAACTTCATTTTCGCCATAGCGTTCTTTCCAATGCGTTATCAGTGCCTTAATCAAACCTTCCCACTTTTCATAATCCTTCGGCGGTGTAACATTTCCCTTCCACCAGAAAATAGTGCTTGGACCGCTTGCCAGAGCCGTAGGCATAAAGCCAATTTCAACAAAGGGCTTGACTCCGATACTCAGCATATAATCAAATAGCTCATCGATGTATTGCCAGTTATAGATTGGTTTTCCGTTTTTATCCTCACTATAAACGCCCATATCATCGCAGAGCAGTCCATGGAAGCGTAAATACCGAAAACCGCATTCACGGTGCACATAGCCAAGCTGCCGCTGCCAATCTGCGCGCAGACCTTCGTTAGCCCGGCCCGCGCCTACACATAAATTAAACATTTGATTCAATGGCCCCTTATCGACATTGACATCGGCGGTAATCATACGGGTTGCAGATGCCGCCGATAAAGATGCGGCTGATAGTGACACAATCAAAGACAATAATAAACTCCATAATATGAGATTTATTTTCTTAATCATATTTTCTAAATCTTTAAGAAGAAATTGCGGTTCGCCTTTGGGGTGCGTCCTTTTAGAATAAGATATTATCCTAATTCCTATTTCCCGGCAACACAGAGATCTCGGCAGCGCTTGTCCAGCTGGTTTTGTTGACCTCCTGCAGTGCTGTAAAGCGGAAGAACCGGGCATCGACGGGTTCGAAATTGACTTGCTGGAGCGACGGATTGTTCCGAATGTTGGCGAACATGCCCGATTCGATATTAGTTGTCCAGGCAAGTCCATCGATGCTGGTTTCAAAGCAATAACCTTCAACAATACCATTCGCGATGCCATCCTGCCGCGGCAGATACGCAAATCCGCCGATTCGCTGTGTTGTCCCCATATCGATGGTGATGGAATGCGGCAATGCCAGGTCGCTGCGCCAACGGGTGTGCCAGATAGTGGATGGGTTGTCATCAATTGCGTTGGCCGCGGCTTCGTTTGCCTCAGTGGTTTCCTGACTATCCGTTTGGACCACCTTCCAACCAATCGGTGCCAGTCCGGCAAAGGATTTGGAAGCCGTCATGCCAAGATCTCCGCTCGGCAAAAGACAAGCGGCTTGAATATTGCCGCCCAGCCGCAGCGAAATCGGAGAACTGTAAGCAGCCGATTTGGTCGTCGGTGTGTTACCATCAACAGTATAAACCATTTTAAAACCGGCGGTGTTGCTGATAGTAACCATACCGTTAGAGTCACGTTCTGAAATAACAGGAGGTAAAAAACCCGCGGGCTGCTTAAACAATCCCATTTCAGCCAGCGTCGGCTCCAGCCGTGAACCTGTAATTCGAATACGCACCTGGTTTGTGGTTACGGGGGACCTCAGCCTTATCAGCCTTTTATGACCCACTGTTGTCGTCTCCTCTGTTGCCGCCGCCTTGCTCCACGCTTTTCCATCCCACGTTTCAATCGCAAAGGACTCGATTCTTTGGCCGCGATGATCCACCGCTTCCTGCAGCGAAACAACATCAAACGTGACCGATACCGGCATTGTCAACGTCAAGGCGGCAGTAGTGTGTCCCGGTGCGGCTTCCCACCATGTGTCCAGATTTTTATCCAATGTCACAGAAGGGCTGTTGGCGGCGTTGGAGTTATCGTCAGTCATTTTGCCGCCGTCAGCGAGGTCTTTGGCG
>CAYSKP010000206.1:0-3080 GCA_964431645.1 uncultured Pirellulales bacterium | reverse complement strand
TCAATCCGTGAAATACCGGGTAAATTTACGATACGGATGATGTGGGCATATGATTTAAGCACCGCAAAAATCCACTCCCGCTGCCCCATCCGCCTCGAAGGCCTCGTTATATACGAATGGAAACTCTGCGGCTCCGCCCAAATCGTCGCAGACCACTCTTGGCATCACAAAAAATTCACCCACAAAAAGATTTTCTAGGGATGGGCTTTAGCTCATGAATTTTATTAGGCGTGGGCTCCAGGTCACCCTGCTCTCAAAAATTAAGTTCTCTGTGTGCTCTGTGGCTAAAAAGGAAATCTCTGCCGCTCATTTATTTTTCAGACTCTTTTCAAAAAATTCCCTAGTTAGTTTATACACATTAGGATCGTGAAAGAAGTTCGGATCGCTGTGTCCGCCGTTTTTGACAATGTAATACGTCAAAGAGACGCCGGCCTTGTTCAGTGCCGCCTCCAGCAACTCACTTTGATGAAGCGGCACAATTTTATCTTTATCTCCATGAATGATAAGAAATGGCGGGTCGTTCTTGTCAATATAAATAATTGGATTGGCTTTTTGGGCTTTTTCAAGATTATCCTGAACCGGGCCTCCAATCAGCTTTGCCACAGGAGTATCTGGTGAGCTGAGAATCCTGCCATCCGGCCCGCGATGAAAATCAATTAAATCCGTCGGGCCGAAATAATCAACTACGGCCTGCACTTTGCTCGAAAAGGAAAGATTCTCTCCCACATCGAATTTGTTAATATCACCGGTTGTGCCAAGCATTGCGGCCAGATGTCCTCCCGCAGAACCTCCCCACGCCGCGAATCTGTTCGGGTCAAGATTATATTTTTCGACATTTGCTCGCAGATAGCGCACGGCCGCCTTGCAGTCCTCAATCTGCGCGGGGAATTTCGCATGCTGACTCAATCGATAACCGATACTGCTTACGGCATAGCCGTTGCGAATAAAATCTTCCGGCTTTTCCCAATCCTTAGTGCCCATCATCCACGCCCCGCCGTGAATCCTGATAATCAAAGGCAGCGGCTTCTCGGATTTCGGCACAAACAAATCCAGCTTTTGCCTCTCATGGCCATTTGTAACATAAGCCAAATCGCGATATATCATTGGCCCATTATTGACCTCGGGACTTGCCGATTGCGCAGCTTGTTCCGCACCGGCAACAGATATCGATATTAATACAATAGCTAATACGGCCTTTTTTATTTCTTTATACATTTTTTATCTCCTGCAATGATTATACATCAATGAATCAGCAGGACAAGTCTCTTCACATTGATTTTAAAATCAGTGGAAATCTGTGTAATCTGTGGTTAAAATTCTCCGTGTCCTCCCTGCCCCTGCAGGTTGTTAGCAGGGGTGTGTCCTCTTGCCAGTTGGCATCCCTAATGGGAGTGGCTATAATAAATAAAAACTCTGTGGCAAAAAATGCGAAATTTCGAAAAAGCAAAACGTGTTGTAATCAAAATCGGCACCAACATCCTGTCAAAAGATGACAGTATCGATGCCGGGTACGTGGGCTTAATGGCCGGCCAGATAAATACACTGCTAAAAATGAGTAAGCAGGTCGTAATCGTAACATCGGGCGCAATCGGCATGGGTGCCGGTCAATTGAAGCTGGAAAGCAAGCCATCCGATATCAGGATGCGGCAGGCCTGTGCCGCCATAGGCCAGCCGATGTTAATGGCCGAATACCGTAAGGCATTTGAGCAGTTCGGCGTTACAGTTGCCCAGGTCCTTCTTACTGCGGAGGTCCTTAATAATCGAAAGACCTATTTAAATCTGCAAAATTCGATTGAAACACTCCTGAAACTCGGCGTTATACCAGTCTTGAATGAAAACGACAGTATTTCTACCGATGAAATCGGCACTGCCTTCGGCGATAACGACCGTCTAAGCGCACTTGTCGCAAGTAAAATCGATGCCGACCTTTTGATAATTTTAACCGATATCGATGCCTTATATGATAAGGACCCCAAGAAATACACAGATGCAAAGCCGATAAATACAGTCTTTGAAATCACAGATGAAGTAATCAAAAGCGCAGGAACCAGGGGCAGCCGTTTCAGCACCGGCGGAATGAAAACCAAAATCGAGGCCGCAAAAATCGCCTCAAACGCGGGATGTCGAATCGTCCTTGCCAATGGCAAAGCAGAAAACGTCATTGAGCGGATTATCAATGGAGAGACTATCGGCACATTATTTATGCCAAAACGAAAACTTGGTAATCGCGAAAGATGGATTTTAAACAGCGCTCCGGCAGGAATCATAAAAATTGATGAGGGAGCAATCAGGGCCGTAAAGAATAAAAAAAGTCTCCTTCCAAGCGGCATAAAATCCATCGAAGGGACATTTGAGGCCGGTGAAATCGTCTGGCTAAACGACAAGGCAAAGGCCGTGTCGAATTTCTCTAGCGCTGAACTGCACTCCCTCGCCGGCAAGCATTCAACCGAGATTCGAAAGCTGCTTGGCCCAAAACGCCGCGACGTTGTGGCAATACCTGAGGATATCGTTTTTGTAGATTATTAAAAAACGAGCTGCGCAACCGCAACCGTTTAATGTAATCTGTAAAATTAAGAGGTGAGGCATTGATTCACTTCAAATGCGTATATTGCGGCCAGAGGATAGCAGCACTGGAGGATGGCCGGGGCAAAAAAGGCACATGCCCCAAATGCGGCCACACAATATATGTTCCTCAGTTAAAATTCGATA
This sequence comes from uncultured Pirellulales bacterium, assembly GCA_964431645.1. Taxonomy (GTDB): domain Bacteria; phylum Planctomycetota; class Phycisphaerae; order Sedimentisphaerales; family Anaerobacaceae; genus Fen-1362. The sequence goes on along the minus strand of CAYSKP010000206.1, from coordinate 371 downwards.
GTAATCCAACTTTAAAACTTCAGCCCGCAGCGGCACCGGTTCCGCAAACATCAGATAATGAGCCTTCAGTTATTCAGGAGTTTCCGCCGCCTGAGGATACGACGGAAATATTCGCGGAAAATCTCGGCTTTCTTGTCCCCAATTATGATGAATTATCGCTGTTTCTTATGGCCGGGGTATTTGTCCTGCTTTATTTTACTAATATAAAATTGCAGGATGATATAAATGCTTTTTTGACGCGGCTTGATATATGGCGGAGGTATATCTATCTGGCTATTTTTATGCTTGGATTGTTTCTATGCCTATATCATGTTTTTACTAAACGCCGCAAAACAGAAGTTGAAAAAGGAATCATGCTGCTTTTCGCGGTT
>CAYSKP010000205.1:0-24191 GCA_964431645.1 uncultured Pirellulales bacterium | reverse complement strand
TTGAAGATTTTAAGTTTGCCGTCTTCCATAAGCGTTCTCATGCCGCTGGCAATGCAGGCTTTGCGAAGCTCGCTTGTCGGAGCTTTTGTAAAGGCCAGTTCCCTTACTTCGTTATTAAGTTCAACCATCTCAAATATACCTTTACGGCCTTTATAGCCAATTCCATTACATTGACTGCAGCCTGCCCCTTTGTAAATAGAATTTGTTTTCAGGTCTTCGGGTGTTATATTCAAAAGTCTTAAATAACGCGGATCGGGGTCTTTATCTACAGTTTTGCAGTTTTTGCAAATAACTCTTAGAAGACGCTGGGCCATAATTGCCTGAATTGAGCTTGCAACAAGGAAAGGCTTAACACCCATATCAATTAGACGTGTTATTGCACTAGGCGCATCATTTGTGTGCAGCGTGCTGAAGACAAGGTGGCCGGTGAGTGCGGCCTGAATTGCAACATCAGCAACGATACCATCGCGGATTTCGCCGACAAGAATCACATTAGGAGCCTGACGCAGCATTGCACGGAGAATTTTATCAAATGAAAGGCCGATATCCTCTCGGACCTGCACCTGGTTCATGCCGGCAAAACTGTATTCAATGGGATCCTCGGCAGTAATGATTTTTTTGTCGGGCTTATTAAGCTCCTGCAGTGCGGCGTAAAGGGTAGTTGTTTTTCCGCTTCCTGTAGGGCCTGTTACAAGGAATATGCCATTAGGCCTGCGGATAATACGCTGAAAACGGTCGTAGTCATCCGATTCAAAGCCAAGTGCCTTAATACCGATATTTACGGCATCGGGACGCAAGATACGAAGCACAACGCTTTCACCGTGGTTGCCAGGCAAGGCCGATACACGGAAATCGACATCCTGCTCGCCAATTCTTCTTTTAATACGTCCATCCTGCGGAACACGCCTTTCGGCTATGTTCATGCCGGAAAGAATCTTAAGACGCGTCATTAAAGGGGCCTGCATATTCTTTGGAATGTTATCTTTTTCAAAGCAGACACCATCCAAACGATATCTTATGCGAACTCTATCGACCATAGGCTCTATATGAATATCGCTGACCCGCATATTTACGGCTGTATCGATGATAAGATTAACTAACCGAACAACTGGGCCGTCATCTGCGCCTGCAACTTGCCCAGCTTTAAGAACTTCTGCCTGAAATTCGTGCCCCGCCTCAGCGAGTTCGGCAGCAGTTGCGTCTATGCTATGCCTTAGCCGGTCTGATTCCTCTGCCCTGCTTTGCTCAAGACTATCAGTAACAAACCCGCGAATTTTTTTGGGATTGGCTACATAGCAATCAAGCTCTTTATTGGTTCGAAACCTGACTGAGTCCATTGCATCAAGGTCAACCGGGTCAGAGATAGCCAGCTTCAATCGGCCGTTTTCCGCCCCGATTGGCAAGACGCCATGCCTTTTAATCAGGTCTTCCGGAACAAGCTTCAGAATTTCAGGTGTAATAGTGATGGTATCCAGATTGACATATTTCATGTCATGCTGCTTTGCAATAGCTTTTGCGAGGGTTTCAGCATCTATAAGGCCTTTTTCTTCAAGAACTTCGCCGAGGCGTTTTTTTGTAGCCTGGCCTGTTTTAATAGCATCAATCAGGGCTTGTTTTTCTACAAGACCTGCCTTATATAATACTTCCCCCAAATGTCTGCGTGCTGTTTTGGCCATATATACCCGCTAATAGAGATTTGGTTATAATCCTATAATAGCACATTTTGCGCAATTTGTCAAGAAAATCGCAGTATGCCTTCTCCAGTTTGTATCGAGGATTACGAGCAGCACACCCTATAATAACTTTGTTTTTGTTCAACAGTAAAATCAACATTCAAAAACTTTTTTATTACTTCAATATTCGTAATCAGGTGTTTTGAAAGCTGATTTGTGGTAAAAAATCCTTTTTTCTGCATTGCCATATAAATTACTAACTGGTCTGCCAAATGATGGTCAATACCTGCACGGCTGTTTAGATAATCTTGTGCTTCGTTTGCAACCTCTCCGACAACCTTTTGGGAAGATTTACCCTTAGCACCGAAGCCGGTACATATAATAAAGCGATTATCGCCGGCAATATAAATTACAATACAATTGCCTGCACTATTGCTATCGACAACGTCAATATGTTCATAAATGTCTATATTCAGTCCTGAGTCTAAAAGCATTTTTTGCTGCTTTTGAGCAATTTGAATGGGTAATTTCGATGTGTAAATTTTTGCTGAAATCACGGGATTTAATATCGGTTCACATAAATTAATAATGTAATCACTGTTATGCCGGGGCCGGACAGTAAAATTTATTTGTCCCCCGCCACCCGGCGAAAAACCATATTTCAGCAATTTACAATCGGCTTTGAAATCCGCAGCCGCTATCGCGGGAAGGAAACTATTTTTTATAAAATCATGTGGGGGCGCCCAAAGATTATGTGTTCCGCCGGTAATTGTTACATTGCTTTTTTCATTGGCTGTGAAAAGAACAGGTAAAATTGTTTGCATTACAAGAAATACCGAACCTGCTGAACCAATATCGAAATTGTAATTTCCAGCCACGACTTTTTCCGGTTTAAACTCAAGGACACTGGAGCCAATTTGCACCTCTGAACATTTGGCATTACAAATTAGTTTGGCGGCTTCGACGCAAACCAGGTGCTGTTTACGTAAACCGGGTCTGGGCCTGTTGGCACGTATATTTTTCATATAAAGATGCTTGCCGGTTATGCAAGCCAGAGAAAGGCTGGTTCTTAAAATCTGTCCACCACCTTGGCCAAAACTGCCATCAATTTCCACTTTTTCCATATATTTAAACGGGCAAATCAATCGCCGTGTCACCGACTATAATACAACAAACGTCTTTGGGATTAATTACCGGGGATTTTAGAATAATTTTGTCGTCCTGGCGCCATTCTATAAGAGCGCCTATAGATATATCGTCTCCTTCGAAATTACGTAAACCTAAAAGTAAACCATTGGCTTTATCCATATTCAGTATTTTGGTGGTTTGAATCGCGATATTCTTAAGGTTTATTTTATAAACTTTACTCCGGGCAAAATATTCTTCAAACCTTTTTTGTCTATATGCCGTTCTTTGCTCTGCAGATTTTTGTTTGACTTTACTTGCAGATCTAATCATTTCTATATAGCAGCCGGGATTTTTCAATCCTTTTATTATTTCAAACAACTCATTTTCCCGATTAATAACGATAATTGCTTTAGGTTTTAATATTGTAACAATCTCCCACCAAAAAACACATGCTGCGGGGCCTGTAACAAAGCCGGGGGTATCGATTAAAACCGTTTCAGCTTTCTTCGATGCATTTTCAACACATTTGATGATAGCACGGGCTAATTGAAGCATATGCCCTATCGGATTCAAATATCCGGTAAAAGCAATTCCCTCAACAGGCAGTTTCGATAAATCATTTTCTCCCTGTCTTGCTATGGCCCATCCCACTGTTGTCGGCGGCCCGATATGCGACTGCCCTGTATCTGCATCAACGATGGCAATTGATTTTTTACCGCTTATTTTAGAAGCTATTGAAGAGATTAGTGTAGTTTTGCCTATATCAGTTGCCCCGAGAAAAAGGTAAATTCCGCTTTCATAATATTCGTAACTTAAAATATTCTTATGGACTTTCATACGAATTGTTATGGAAGCCAGAAAGAATCATACCTGGGTTCATCTTTTTCTTTTTGCAAAAAGCCATTTTTTAAATTTATCCAAGGGCAATGCGTTAATTACATCGTCTTTTGTCGCCCAGCCGCGGCCCGCGGTTGCCACACCATAGCTCATATGCGCAAACTCATATAATTTATGCGAATCTGTCCCTATCATTAATTTGACACCTGCATCAATCGCCATCTTAACATGAACGTCTTTCAAATCGAGCCTGTATGGACTTGAGTTGATTTCCAATGCAGTGTTTGTCTGCGAGGCATGCTTGATTACTGCTTCCATATCGATATCCATCGGCTCACGTTCATTTATGAGTCTTCCTGTAGGATGAGCTATGCAATGAACATAAGGATTATCCATTGCCTTTAATGTCCTCATTGTAACCTTCTCGCGGGGACTTGTCATTCCTGAATGAATTGAGCCAATTACAAAATCGAGCCTGGCCATTATCTCATTACTGTAATCCATGCTTCCATCAGCGAGTATATCTACTTCCGAGCCGACAAAAACCTCTATATCTTTAAATTTCTGTGCTGCCTTCCGTATGTTTTCTATGTGTTTAAATAAACGATCAGGCGATAATCCGTTTGCAATCCCTGCTGAGCCTGAATGGTCAGTTATACATATATATTTATACCCCCTGCCGCGTGCTGCTTCTAATACTTCGTTGATTTCGCAGCGGCCATCCGAGGCAGTTGTGTGCATATGGCAATCACCTTTTATATCCTCCAAACGGATTATCTTGGGCAGTTTATGTTTGATTGCTGCATCAATTTCCCCCCTGTCTTCGCGAAGCACCGGCTCAACATAATCAAGACCAAGCTTTTCGTAAATTTCATTTTCGGTCTTGCCGGCTATCATTTTTTCGCCGCGAAAAAGGCCATATTCATTTAATTTTAATTTTGCCTTGAGAGCTAAATCCCGTAAATGAACATTATGCGGCTTGGAACCCGTAAAGTAATTTAACGCTGCACCGAAACTATCTTTGGGGACAACACGGACATCGACTTGAACGGGGCAAATCTCAGTATTTATAATTGCGGAACCTTTTGTGTCCCCTGAAGACAAAATCTGCCGGACAAAGTATGCTTTTACAAAGGAATCGATAATTCTTTTACCATCTTTTGCGGCGACAAGGATATCGACATCTCCTACTGTCTCAGCATAGCGTCGAAGAGAACCGGCAAAAGCAATTTTTTCAATGCCATCTAAACCATTAAGAAAATCCATGGCAATATTTGCGGCAGTGAAGGCCTCATGAAGATGAATTCTGCCTGATGAATGCGTGAGAGAATCAATTCCTTTGGCAATAGCCGCTGTTTTCTTTTCACCGAACCCATGAAGCTGGGCTAATTTTCCTTCCTGAATAACTTTCTTTAAATCGTCAATGGTTTTTACATTAAGTTTTTCATAGACGGCCTTTATCCCTTTTGGCCCCATTGCCTGGACTTTCAGCAATTCCAAAAGAGTCACGGGAATTTTATTTAATAACTCCTGATGATGGATTATTTTTCCGGTTTTAATAAATTCTTCAATTTTGCTTAATGATGATTTGCCTATACCGGGAGTTTCGGCCAATTTACCGGATGCAAACATTTCATCGATATCGCCGGGCAAACCGCTTATTACCCGTGAGACTTTGAGATAGCTATTAATGCGAAAGACATCCTCGCCGAGAATCTCCATTATATCGGCCATTTCTTCAAATAATCGGCTTGCCTCAGAATTTTTCATATCGCAGATTATAACATTGAAATAATAAATTGAAAAATAAGATTATGGTTTCAGTAGACCACTCTGTTCACAAACTGATATTTACAAATTTATGTTTCAGATATAAAGCTGCTGCATATAAACCGGAAGTTAATGTAAGTGGATTTTGGGAAATTATATTATAAAGGAATTGAACGGTTTTTTGGGCTGTTTTTTCATATTTAAACTCGTCTGTTAACCGGTAAAGCTCTAAAAGGTCAACAGCGGCGGTGCCGCAGGCAGAGGGGACATTTCCTCCTTCTGAAAGGTTTTTAGAACGAACAATAAGATTTTTGACAGATTCAGCAGAAAAGAAGAAGCCGCCATTTTGTTTATCTTCAAATTCATTAAGCATAATATCTGCAAGTCTCTTTGATTCCTCAAGCCAGCGTTTTTCATCTGTTGATTCAAAAAGCTGCAATAGTCCTTCAATAAAATATGTATAATCATCAAGAAAAGCAGGGACATTGGCGACATTTGCCCGATATACTCTTAATAGGTGATTTTCTGAGTCATTTAGATTATTTAAAATGAAGTCCGCAGCTTTAGCTGCAGTGCGGGTATATTCAGGCACATTGAGCTGTTTTCCTGCATATACAAGCGATCCAATCATCAAGCCATTAAGACCGGTTACTATTTTATCATCTTTGTGAGGCGTTTTTCGGGTTTTGCGCTTTGTTAACAGTTTTGTCCTCAAATCAGCAATTTTGACTGCAAATTGCTGTGGGTCCTCATTCATCGATTTAGCTATTTCTTTAATCGTTTCTCGAAGATAAATAATATTATTGCCGGTTTTTTCGCCTGAACGTTCTTCTGTAAAATTGCCGTCGGGGGAAAGGTTATAAACTTTGGCAAAGATTTGAGCATCTTTATCGCCGAGGGCTTCAAAAATTTCCTTATATTGCCATAAATAAAATTCTCCTTCTTTGCCGAATTCTCCAGCATCGAGCGCAGTATAAAAAGCACCTTCGGGAGAAATCATTTCATCTTGAAGCCAATTGAAAATATCCTCAACTGCAAGCCTGTAATGATTTTGATTTGTAAGCAGAAAAGCATCAGTAAAAGACCTTATTAATTGTGCATTATCATAGAGCATCTTTTCGAAATGAGGGACAAGCCAGAACTCGTCTGTGCTGTAACGATGAAATCCGCCCCCGATATGGTCATGTATGCCGCCCATCCAGATACTATCCAATGTGCGGGTAATCATGTGCAAAAGTGCTTCATTATGAGTTTGCCGAAATTGTTCGATTAAAAACCTCAAGGCACCGTGCGGCGGAAATTTCGGGGCACCATCGAAACCGCCGTAATCTTCATCAAATATCCGGGTATATTGCTTTATCGCCTTGTTCAATGGTTCTGCATCGATAACCCTCTGCGAAACAAACGGGACGAAAGAGGCCTGTTTTATTAATCCAGTAAGGTTTTCTGCCAGCTGCTCGACTTTATGGCGCTGTTTATTCCAGTAATCTGAACTGATATTTAAGATGCTGGTAAACTGCTGTTTTGGAAAATATGAGCCGGCCAGCCAGGGCTTTAAATCAGTGTTCAGCCATGTTGAACTTGGCCAGCCGCCGCGGCCGTTGAGGATTTGACCTGCAAGCATATACAATTCATCGATATCGGGACGCTCTTCGCGATCAACCTTAATAGAAATGAAATTATCATTTAGGATTTTTGCTATATCTTCATCTTCAAACGATTCCTTCTCCATCGCATGGCACCAATAGCAGGTTGAATAACCGATTGATAAAAAGATGGGTTTATCTTCTTTTTTGGCTTTTTCAATCGCCTCATCGGTCCATGGATACCAATTAACAGGATTATGAGCATGCTGGAGGAGATAAGGGCTGGTCTGGCCAGCAAGCTTATTTGTATATTTTTCATTATTCATAATGTAATATGTTAGGAATTATTTTTATAAAATCGATAAGCTATTTGCTTAATGTAAGTAAAATTTATAGCAACAGAAATGTGAAATCAAAGAGTGCCAATTTTTAATACACCTGCGGCCTTAAGCTTTGATTGTTTTATCATGAATAAAACTTCATTAGCCCGTTCAAGCGGAAATTCTTCTATCGTGGGGATAATTGGAATTTCTGCGGCAAGCGTCATAAATTCCTGAGCATCCTTTCTTGTAACATTGGCAACGCTTTTAATTTCTCTTTCAAGCCATAGATATTCTGCGTAATCGAAAGCAGGTATCGGGGTTTCTTTTCTTATCGCATTTATGACGAGTCTTCCGCCTCTATTAAGAATCTTCAATGCATCCTTTACGCATTCGCCGGCGGGGGTAAAATCCATAATTTTATCGAGCTTCACAGGAGGAATATCCCCTGAAATGCCTGTCCATGCAGCACCAAGAGATTTTGCCAATTCAGCATGTCCGCCGCTTTTTGTAAAAGCAAAAACAGGATTATCAGGGAACTTGTGTTTTATAATTTGTATTACTATATGAGCTGAAGCACCGAAACCGTAGAGACCGATTGTTTCTCCTTTTTTTATCTCAGAAAGACGAAACGTTCGATAACCAATTACACCGGCACACAGCAAAGGGGCAGCTTGAGAATCTGTGAACTGCCTGGGAATTGGATATGCATATTCCTCATTGATAACCATGTATTCGGCGTAACCGCCATCTTCATCTTTGCCTGTCCATCTGGCATTTTCACAAAGGTTTTCCTGGCCTGTTTTACAGAAATTGCAGTTTCCACATGAACTATAAAGCCACGTGACTCCAACTCTGTCACTGATATTATGTTTGGTCACATTTTTGCCTAATTGAGAAACTATCCCGACCACCTGATGGCCGGGAATTACCGGCAGCTTTGTCGTAAGTCTGCCTTCTAACTCGTCGAGGTCTGTGTGGCATGCACCGCAAACTGAAATTTTAATCAGAATTTCTTTTTCTTTTGGCCAGGGTATGGGCACTTCCTGCAGAATGAGAGGCTCACCTGGTTTTTTTAAAATCATTGCTTTCATTTTGCTAATTCATGTTTGAGCTGATTTTCAAATATTTTATAATTTTCCATGCCGAACAAGCAGAATACAACTCTTTTCAAACCAGTTTTACTATTTAGGTATTCAATCACTGTATGAAGCATAATCTCGGCGCATCTTTGAATTGGAAATCCAAAAATTCCGGAACTAATCGCTGGAAAAGCGATACTGGTGAGATTATTTTTATCTGCCAATTTGAGGGAATTCAAAGTCGCATTTTTAAGCTTTTCATCTTCTTGTCCTTCTCCCATCATTGGGCCGACTGCATGAATGACAAATTTAGCCTTTAAGCTGCCGGCTTGAGTTATTACCGCCCCTCCTACAAAAGTGCCGCCGATTTCACTGCATTGCTGCTGTATAATTTGACCTCCTTTTTGCCTTATAGCTCCAGCAACGCCGCCACCGAGGATAAGCTGCTTATTTGCAGCATTGACAATAGCATCAGTATCCATTTCAGTAATATCGCCATTAAACAATTCCAGAACACTATCACCAATATCCGCTTTCATAATAAAATAGATTACAGAAGGTATTGCAAATTGAAAGGAAATTCTGGATGCGCAATAAAAAAGGCCTGCAGATCTCTGCAGGCCCTGTAAAAGATTATTTTATTACATAACTTGCTTACGTCTCATCCATCCTACGAGACCTACTCCAATAGCACCCAGCAGAACCGCGCCAGGAGCCGGAACTACCGATGAACTTCCCATTATTGCATGCCATTCTTCAAAACCATCATTAGCCGACTGATTTACCCCAAATTTTGAAGATAGATATACATACTGGTTAGGGCCTGTGAATAGGCTGTTCGGAATGTATGCATACATGTCACCAGAGCCGCTGCCATTATTAAGCTTTTCATTAAGAAGAATCCAGCTTCCTGTATCAAAGCTGTAAATCGGGGTTCCAAACGCAGCCGGGTCACCTGTCATGCCACCAGTGGGTAACAAATAAATATTGAGGACATCGAGTGAAACCAAACGGCCGGTTGTTTCGCCCTGCTGATTGATATCAAGCATAAATTTCCTATAATCTGTGCCGTTATAATTAACAACAGCCAAATCATTAATGAAAAGTGAATGATTCCAGTTGGTGCCCGCATTGTCATGCGTTTGTGCCCATTGTCCCCCATTTGAGTTATACCCGGATTCAATGCCATCGTCAGCCGGACCAATCCTTAAGAAAGGCTGAAGAACTCCGGTGCCCGTTGATTGAGGATTGATTTGCTCAAAATAAGCGCCATTAATGTACCCGCTTGTACCCGCAGTTGAAAGATCCAATGGTGATGTTGGACCAGCAATTGCTAATTGAGCAAGGGAAATTACGATGACAGATAGACATACACTTACACACTTCATTTTTTTCTCCCGACCATAAATTTAAGCTTAATTCTCTTCTCAAAAACTACTTATACATTATTTATGTAGTATTTTATCATTACATTGGTACCCAAGTCAATCAAAATAATTGGTTTTTTAAAAAATTTACCATATAGCTTCTTTTCAGAAGGTACATTAACCGATAGTCCTTTAAAAACTATTAAATTAGAGCCCAAACAGGGCTTTTTGGGTAGTGACAGAGGTTTTTTGGCTTTTATAAGCCAAAAACATCAATAAAAGTGAAAAATATCGCTTAAAAGTCACTATTTATTAATTATCTTCTGAACGGAGGAGTTTAGAGTTAATTAAGACCTTAACGAATCAGCCGTAAGTAAATTTTTAACAGCATATTTAGCAGGAAATGATTTTCTAATGAAGAAAAGGCGGCGGTGGGAATCGAACCCACGAATAACGGTTTTGCAAACCGTCCCCTTAGGCCGCTTGGGTACGCCGCCGGATTCCAAAGTAATCTACTATATTTTAATGATTTTACAACTAAAATCTTTACTTTTAAGCCCTTTTTGGAGGCTGATGAACACTTAAATCAAAGGCATCTTCCCATGCCTCCTTTAAAACCTCGGAAACAGTCGGATGGGCAAAACTGACATCGTGGAACTTTTCATTGGTGCCAATGAGAAATCTCGCAGAAGCAATAAGTTCGGTAACATGGGCACCCGCCATTGTTATACCAAGAATTTTGCCGCTTAATTTATCTCGAATAACCCTTATTTCACCGGTTGTTTCATTATGAGCCAAACTTCTGCCATTAGCCCTGAAAAAACCTCTTCCGACCGATATATCAATCCCATCTTTAGCACACATCAGCTCGTTTTTGCCTACTGAAGCGATTTCGGGAAATGTGTAAATGGTTCTTGGAATAAGTGAATAATCATACATTTTTGAGTTACCGCCTAAGATATTGTCAACGGCAATTTCCGCTTCAGCAAAGGCACCGTGCGCAAGATATGTAGTTCCCACGACATCGCCAATCGCATAAACACCTGGAACATTGGTCTGCATTTCATCATCAACTGTGATAACAGAACCTTTTGTATTTAAATTCAAATTATCGATTGTTTGCTTATCACATACAGCCCTTCTTCCGACTGCAACAAGGACTTTTTTGGCTTCAATAATCTGACCAGACAACAAAATAACTTTTGCTAAACCATTGTTCTTGTCAACCGCTGTTACGGTCTGATTAGTTAAAACTGTAATACCAATTTTTTTAAGTTCCCTTTCGAGAAGCTGACTGACCCATTTATCCTCATTGTTAATGATACGTTCGAGCGCTTCTATGATTGTAACTTTTGTCCCTACAGCGGCATAAACACACGCGAGCTCGCAGCCTATGATACCACCTCCTACTATTACAAGAGATTCGGGAATTTCGGGCAATGCTAACGCCTCAGTGCTGCTGATTATAATATTTCTATCAAAAGGAAATGCGGGTATTTCATAAGGAACCGAACCTGTAGCTATAATTATTCCATTTTTAGCATTCAGCTCGAATTTCTCAGTTTGTGATTCGACAGAAACTATTTTCGGATCAGAAATAAGGCCCTTGCCTGAAAACACTTTAATTTTATTTGCTTTCAGGAGACCTGCCACTCCATTCCTGAATTGAGTAACTATTCCATCTTTTCGCTGATGCATTTTTATCCAATTGGGTATTACCGAAGGGATATCAATTCCCATTTCTGATGCTTTTTTTGCCTGAAATAAAACCTCTGCTGAGGCAAGCAGCGATTTTGATGGGATACAGCCGCAATTTAAGCAAACGCCGCCGATTTCGGCCTTTTCAATGATCGCAACAGATGCTTTTTTTTGAGCACACCTAATGGCCGCGTAATAACCACCGGGACCTGAACCAATTATAATTACATCAAATATATCTGTCATAATTAAAACCTAAAGAAAACAAATCAAAAGGCAGTGCAGCAAGATTATTAATAGTAAATGGTGAAAGGTGAATTGTTAATAAAAAAATAAGAAATGAAATAAGAAATGTTTAAACTTTGCCGAAAACCACACATGCATTATGGCCGCCGAAACCAAACGAATTACTCATAGCGACTCGAATTTCGCTTTCCCTGGCTTTTAAAGGAACAAAATCCATCTTTGTGTCGCATCTTTCATCAACATTATCCAGGTTAATTGTAGGCGGAACTATCGATTTTTTAATAGCTTGTGCACAAACAATTAATTCGACGGCCGCACTTGCACCCAGTAAATGGCCGTGAGCACCTTTAGTTGAGCTTACCATTATTTTGTATGCATGCTCTCCCAAAACAGTTCTTATTGCCGCGCTTTCAGCAATGTCATTGAGTTCGGTTCCTGTTCCATGTGCATTAACGTAATCAACCTTATCAGGGGCAATCTGAGCACTCTGCAAGGCAAATTCCATTGCTTTAGCTGCACCTGCGCCATCCGGCAGAGGAGCAGTAATATGATGGCCATCATCAGTCGCGGCATATCCAAGGACTTCCGCATATATATCTGCCCCACGTTTTTTTGCATGTTCATATTCTTCGAGAACAGCTATACCGGCTCCCTCAGAAAGAACGAATCCATCCCTATCTTTATCGAAAGGCCTGGAAGCCTGAGTGGGACTATCATTTCTTAAGCTAAGTGATCTGGCAGCACAGAAACTGGCCAAACCTATCGGTGTTAAGGCTGCTTCCGTTCCGCCAGTTATAACAACATCACTTCTGCCTGCGGCAATATTAAAAAATGCTTCCCCTATAGCGTGATTACTGCTTGCGCAAGCGCTTGAAACAGAGAAATTAGGGCCTTTAAGGCCGTATTGTATAGCAATATTGCCGGCTGCGGCGTTAGCCATAAGCCTGGGGACGGTAAATGGAGAAATTCTCATAGGTGCTTTGTTTAAAAGGATGAGGTGCTGTTCCTCTATTTCTTTTATTCCGCCTATACCTGTGCCGACAATAACACCTATTTTGTATGGATCTTCTTTGCTGAAATCCAGACCGCTTTCTTTGACCGCCTGAATTGCCGCGGAAACGGCGAATTGAGAGAATCTATCCATTCTCTTAGATTCACGGAAGTCAATGTATTTCGTTACATTGAAATCTTTTACTTCACCGCCAAAATGGACTGGATATGCAGAAGTATCGAATGATTCTATTTTGGTGATACCGCTTTTTCCATTGCAAAGCGATTCAAAGAATTCATTAGCGTTTTCGCCAAGAGCGGTTATACAGCCCAAGCCTGTTATGACTACACGTCTTTTTGCCATTTCGTTAGCTGCTATTTCTTTTTCGCTGCCTTAGCCGCATTAACGATGTAGTCAACAGCCGCCCCGACCGTCTGAATCTTTTCCGCTTCCTCATCGGGAATGCTCATACCGAACTCATCCTCAAATTCCATAACCAGCTCGACAGTATCGAGCGAGTCAGCATTCAGGTCGTTAATGAAGGATGTATCGCGGCTTATTTCCGATTTATCTACGCCCATTTGCTCGCTAATAATCTCAATAACCTTTTGCTCTATTTGCTGGACATCCACATCAGCACTCACTTGCTTGTCCTCCAAAAACAACGTTCGTTTTTTTTAAATATTATTTACAGCGGATATAAACGTCAACGCTGCGTCATCCAATGACGGTTAGGCAGGTATCTTAACCATAGAAAGCAATCTCGACAACCATTTTTTTTGAAAATTTTTTAAAAACTCTATTTTAAGCTGATAGTTCACAATAAAAATAACCATTAATGCTTGCCAATTACGCCAAAACTGCAAGAATAGCTAAACAATGTATGAATCGAGATATAAATAATCAACCAGTCAATCACTTTGCTGACTCGATAGACGTGCGAAAAAGAGGATGGTTGCATCGTCTATTCGCTTTTTTAGGACCTGCATATCTGGTCAGCGTCGGATATATGGACCCCGGAAACTGGGCAACAGATATCGAAGGAGGTTCAAGATTCGGCTATAAGCTTATATGGGTCCTTTTGATGTCAAATTTAATGGCCGTTTTGCTTCAAACTCTTGCGGCCAGGCTGGGTGTTGTTACAGGTTTTGACCTTGCACAGGGCTGCAGAAGGGAATATCCGAAATATTTTAATTTTTTGCTTTGGGTGCTTGCGGAAATTGCAATAGCCGCAACTGATTTGGCCGAGGCTTTAGGGACAATTATTGGATTGAACCTTCTTTTCAAATTGCCTTTATTATGGGGATGCTTAGTCACTGCATGTGACACTTTTCTTCTTTTATTATTATTCCGTCTGGGCATCCGCAAAATGGAAGCATTTATCATATCGCTTGTAGCATTGATTGGAGGATGTTTTATATTAGAAATATTTCTTGCCAAACCTGAATGGACGAGTATCGCCGCGGGATTTAAACCAAGCCTTAATTCTGAAAGTTTATACATTGCGATAGGTATGATAGGAGCAACGGTAATGCCTCACAATATTTACCTCCATTCATGCCTGGTTCAATCACGCCGCATATCTAAAACATTTATTGGAAGAGAACAGGCGTGCAGGTTTAATTTTTTGGATTCTATTTTCGCATTAAATCTGGCATTTTTTGTTAATGCCGCTATCTTGATTATGGCAGCAGCTCTTTTTTACAGCAGAGGCATAGAAGTCACCAGAATTCAGGATGCGCACAAGCTGCTTGAACCGATTCTGGGCTCTACCATTGCACCAGTAGCTTTTGCTATCGCCCTAATTGCCGCAGGTCAAAGCTCGACAGTGACAGGCACAATTTCAGGCCAGGTCGTAATGGAAGGTTTCCTCAATATAAAGATGCGGCCGTGGCTTCGCAGATTAATGACACGGGCCATTGCCCTTATTCCTGCAATAATAGTAATTGCCATAGCAGGCGATGAGGGGACATACAAATTATTGATTTTTTCTCAGGTTGTTTTGAGTCTTCAATTGCCTTTTACAATAATTCCATTGATTCATTTCACATCAGATAATAAGAAAATGGGTATATTCGCAAATAATTATTTAATCAAAATCATTGCCTGGATTATTGCAGCAATTATCGCGGCTTTGAATCTTAAGTTGGTTTACGATGAATTTATGCTTTGGACCAGCGAACAAAAATGGCTCTGGCTAATTCTGGCCCCTTTAGCAATTTTGCTGGTGAGCTCGCTTATTTATATCGTATTTAGACCATTGTTGCGCAGAGGCAAAGACTGGACTACGGAAGAGGGGCGAATGAGCGAGAGATTAGCAAAAGATATCAAACCATTGGAAATAAAACATATCGGTGTTGCGGTAGAACACTCACAAGGAGACGCAAAAATCGTATCTGCCGCTATTACTTTGGCGAAAACTTATAATTCAAGCATCACACTTGTGCATGTTGTAGACACACCCGGTGTGTCGGTTTATGGAAAAGAAAGTGAAAGCCTGCACAGTTCAAACGATCAGATATACCTTGAAAAATTGTCGGAAGAAATTAAAGAAAGAGATTTTCAGGTTAATACTGATTTACGTTTCGGCAAACCGGTAAATGAGCTTGTAAAATCGGTCAAAACGAACGGTTTTGACCTTTTGGTCCTGGGTTCTCACGGGCATCGCCTTTTAGGTGACATCGTTTACGGCCAGACAGTTGATAGCGTCCGCCATGCTATTGATATCCCAATTTTCGTCGTCCGGACAGCAGAAAAAGAACAGCCGCAATCCGAATCGAAATAAACTACATAGCCATGCCGCCATCGACGCCGAGGACCTGGCCTGTGATGTAGCCTGAATCATCGGAGGCGAGAAACGCCACCGCCCTTGCGACATCCTCAACATTCCCGAAACGCTTGACTGGAATGAAATTCAATGCACCTTCTTTTACCACATCGGGCAGTACGGCCGTCATATCTGTCTGAATAAAGCCGGGAGCAATGCAGTTCGCTGTTACATTCTTTTTGCCAATCTCTCTCGCTATTGATTTGGTCATTCCAATAAGCCCAGCCTTGCTTGATGCGTAATTGGCCGAACCCGCCTGACCTATAACGCCTGCAACTGAACTTATATTAACAATTCTGCCGAATTTATTGCGAACCATCGACCTGGCGGCCACACGGGTTGCGACAAATGCCGCGCGAAGATTTACTGCTATGACCTTATCGAAATCTTCATCATCCATCTGAATCATCAATTTGTCGCGGGTAATACCCGCATTATTAACTAGAACTCCAATGCCGCCAAACTGGTTTGCAAGCTCTTCGAGAAGAGCGGTCAGTTTCTCGGAATTAGTGATATCGATGCACTTGGTTATAACTTCATGTCCCTGCTGTTTGCATACATCTACAAGCTCTTCAAGCTGCACGGCATTTAGGTCTAAACCCGCGACGATGCGCCCCTGCTTTAGAAGTTCCAATACAATTGCCCTGCCGATTCCTCTGGCCGCTCCGGTGACTACTGCTAAACGTTTCTCTGACATCTCATTAACTCCTTTTATGATACACCAGAATTTTGTTTTATGATTTCTGATTTGTGATTGTAACCATGCCTATCAGAAATTGCACTTCTAAAAGACAAATTATAATTCGTTAATCGCCGCGGCTGAAGAAATGTTAATTATATTTGCCCTGCGGTGAATGCGTTTCATCAGGCCGGTGAGGACTTTGCCGGGGCCAATTTCATAAAAACAATCAAAACCATCAGCAATCAGACGTTCGATACATTTTTGCCAATAAATCGGCTGGACCAGCTGTTTTGCCAGGGATTGACGAATCTGATTTGCCCCGGTGTAATAATCTGCAGATATATTTGCGATTACTTTAGGCTGTGCTGGTTCTTTAATACTGGTCTTTGCAAGCGTCTGGCTAAGTGCCTCGGCAGCAGGAGACATCATACTTGTATGAAACGCACCAGCGACTTCCAGCCGGATTGCCTTCATAGCGCCGAACTTCTCTGCTAATCCTAATGCGCGTTGGCAAGCTGATATTGTACCGCTAATCGCAATTTGGCCGGGGCAATTGAAATTGACTCCCTCAAGCAATTCACCATTGGCTGCTTCTGCACACAATGCCTTTGTCTTTTCTTCGTCCAGACCTATTATTGCAGCCATACCGCCTTTGGTTTTTTCAGCGGCCTCCTGCATAGCCTGTCCGCGTTTTTGGACCAATGTTAATGCATCTTCGAAACTGATTAATCCGGCCGAATAAATGGCGGTGTATTCTCCCATACTCAAACCGGCGGTGACATCGGGGTTTATATTCTTTGTCTTATCATTTGCTTTTAAAATTTCGAGAATCGCGGCTGAAATTGTAAAAATTGCCGGTTGAGACATTATTGTCGTATTCAGTTTTTCGGCAGGTCCTTCGAAACAAATTTTTGTAATATCAAACCCTAAAACCTGATTGGCTTTATCAAATATATCTTTTGCCAGGGGAAATGACTCATAGAGGTCTTTACCCATTCCAACAAATTGCGCACCCTGCCCTGGAAATAAGAACGCTGTTTTCATTTTCAATCCTTTATCACCGATTTGCACGAATTTAATTTTTATTATTAATTAAAAACGTATAACGTTTGCTGCCCAGGTGAGACCGGCTCCGAAAGCTACAAGAATAACGATATCTCCCTTATTTATTTTTCCTTCCCGAATAGCCTGATCAAAGGCAAGAGGCACTGATGCCGCGGAAGTGTTGCCGTATTCATTTATGTTGATGAAAATTTTATCATCAGGCAATTCCAGCCTTTTTGCCGCAGATTCGATGATTCGAGCGTTCATTTGATGCGAGACAATCATTTTTACATCATCAATGGTAACATTGCATTTTTCAAGGCATTCTGTCACTGTCTCGACAATTCTGCGGACGGCCTGCTGATAAACCTCACGTCCCTTGATTTCCATAAACATCTTTTTTGGGTCATCCAAAGGCCTGCTGACAGGATTTCGCGAGCCGTATGCCTGACAATTAAGGGCCTCCCATGAGCTGCCGTCGGCATACATTGTGCTGTAAATAACGCCGCTTTGAATTTCGCCTTTCTTTTTTGGTCTGCCTTCAAGGACTATGGCTCCTGCACCGTCTCCGAAAAGTATGCAGCTTGTCCGGTCTTTGTAATTAGTGATTTTGGTCAGAGTTTCAGCCCCTATGATAAGGGCATTATGAATTCTGCCGCTTTCGATAAACTGCTGGGAAATAGAAATGCTGTAAAGGAATCCGCTGCATGCCGCAGACAAATCGAAGGCCCATGCATTCTTTGCGTTAAGATTTTTCTGAACAAAACACGCCGTTGAGGGGAAAACCATTTCAGGTGTAATTGTAGCTACAATAATAAGCTCAAGCTTTTCGGCAGCCAGTCCAGCTTTTGCAAGGGCTTTTTTTGCTGCCTCGGTAGCCAAAAGCGAAGTAGTTTCTTCCGGTTTGCTTATATGACGCCGCTCGATGCCTGTCCTGGTCTTTATCCATTCATTAGATGTATCAACCATTTTAGCGAGATCTTCGTTCGAGAGAATCCCGTCCGGCGTATACGAACCATGACCAGTGATTACCGCATTGAATTCCTCACGGTGCGACTCAATTGTCTTGTTCATCAGTTACCCTCAAAGATGCGTCAGCCATAACATCATCTTTTTCATCATCTTCGATGCTGCTGGCTTCCAGATATTCAGCAATTTTTTTGTTAATGGCCATACTGTGATATTTTTTTGCCGCCATTATGGCATTTTTTATCGTTCTTGATTCACTTGCACCATGACAAATCAAAGCTGTTCCATTGATTCCCAAAAGCAAAGCTCCGCCATACTCGTGATAGTCGTGCTTTTTGAAAAATCTTTTCATTAATCCTTTGAACATCGGCCCGATTACAAAACGAAGCTTATATGTCATAATATCCTGTTTTAATGCTTTAACCAGACCTTCAATAAGCCCTTCTGTCAATTTTAAAATTACATTACCTACAAATCCTTCGCATATTGCGACATCACAGGCACCTTTAAAGATATCACGGCCTTCTATATTGCCGATGAAATTAATCTTCTGGTCCTGCTTTATTAGTCCTCTGGCCTTTTTTACAACCTCATTGCCCTTGGCATCCTCTTCACCGATACTAATCAGGCCAATCCTTGGATTTTGTATTCCAAAGAGTTCCCTTGCATATATTGAAGCCATAACAGAGTATTGATAAAGATTAATCGGTTTGCAGGCGATATTAGCACCTACATCGCAAATAGTAACGGGCCCCTCGAATGTCGGAAAAACCACAGCAATTCCTGGACGATTGACGCCTTTAAGGTTACGCATCCGCATCTGGAATGCAGCAACACAGGCGCCTGTATTGCCGGCAGAGATTACGGCATCAGCGCGATCAAGCTTGCCTAATTTTGCAAGAATCGATATTGAACTTCGCGGTTTTTTCCGCAGAGAATCGATAGGCGCATCATCCATTCCGATAACATCAGGCGCATGAACAATGGTAAGTGCGGCAGGATAGGTGATTTGAGCAGGAACTTTAGACTCGATAACTTCTTTTGGCCCGACAAGAATGACCTCATCGCCTTTTTCGAGCAAAGACAGGGCCTCAACAGCGCCTGAAATAATCGCATCCGGTGCTTTATCTCCGCCCATTGCGTCGATAGCGATACGCATCCTGCGTTACCCCTTTTTTTCGGTTTTTTCCGCTATTTTCAAGGATATTTTAGAATTGAGATACCCGCATTTTTCACATGCGGCGTGTGGTAATTTGGCCTGTCCGCACTTCGGGCATAAAGAATAATTCACCGGCTTTAAAGCGTGGTGCGACCTGCGTGAATGTGTTCTGCTCTTACTAATCTTTTTAATTGGTAACATTTAACTTAGACTCCAAAAAACTGCTTTTGACTCAAAATCCTCGGTTAAAAACGAATATAAATAATTTATTACGGCCGGATTGTCAAGAATGATTTTAAGAGTTTTTTCTCAAGGTTATTGCATCCCGGCTTTGCCTTAAAGAGTACGCCGTGATCTCCAATGTGCTCCAAACGGACCCAGTTTGACCCCGTGTGAACCCATCTTGACAGAGGGCGGAGGACTGAAGACAGAAGGCGAAGAATTGATTGCGGATTTGGGGTTTCAGATTTGGTATTTGTTAAAATTCCTTGTCTTCTTTCCAGACCAATAATATACTGCATTCAAAGGACACCGTAATTTAAACGGCAATTTTTTCCTATTGAAAATGCTTTAAAAAATAATGGAAATTACTGGTGTTCCCGGATTTTCAAGTGAAATACCATAATGAGAAGTTAACGAGATATATATGATTTATCGACCTATTTATAATAGACGGCGTGCATTAATTATTGGCATTAATAAATATAAAAATGTAAGCCCTTTGTCTCATGCTGCGAATGATGCAAATTCCATAGCTGAAATACTTAAAAATAAGTTCAATTTCGTAAAAGAGGAAATTATTATTCTGAGCGATGAGACAGCAACAAAGGACAATATAGTTAAGCAATTTCATAGTTTTACACAAACTAATACAGATCCAGATGATAAATTACTGATTTTTTTTGCTGGTCATGGTCACACAATTACTGGAAATCGTGGTGAAATAGGATTTCTTGTTCCAGTTGATGGAACACCGGCTAATACCTCTACATTAATCCGATGGGATGATTTGACTCGAAATGCTGAATTAATAAGAGCTAAACACATTTTGTTCATTATGGATGCTTGTTATGGAGGATTAGCAGTCACTAGGGCTCCGACCGTAGGAAGTCGAAGATTTTTAAAAGATATGTGCCAACGTTTTTCACGCCAAGTTGTCACTGCAGGTAAAGCTGACGAAAGTGTGGCAGATGCTGGTGGTCCTTTAGCAGGTCATTCCATATTCACTGGGCATTTGCTCGAAGGTCTTAATGGCGCTGCAGCATCCGAAACTGG
The DNA here is from genome assembly GCA_964431645.1 of uncultured Pirellulales bacterium. Lineage (GTDB taxonomy): Bacteria > Planctomycetota > Phycisphaerae > Sedimentisphaerales > Anaerobacaceae > Fen-1362. The sequence continues at coordinate 3,537 of CAYSKP010000205.1, read as the reverse complement.
AATTATAACTGCAAATAGCATTATGGCATATGTTTACGAAAAAGTTGGCAATGATACTCATTCTCATCAAACGCCACATTATGGATATGTTGAAGGCGATGGCGATTTTATATTTACTGATGATGTCCTCAATGAAATAAAATCAAATCCTGAGCATGACACAGACGTTTTAATCGAAATCCCTTCGTATTTAAATTCAGATATCGCTCCAATTACTTCAAAAATAAAAGAGCTTATATCAGAGCCATCTAAGAAAATAGAATTACATGATTTTGCAATGGGCGAAATTAGGAAATTTTTGAATATTACCTCTAACCCCAAGATGCCTCTTCAAATTTCGTCTCTAACAAACGATATAATAATTGCACGTTGCAAAATATATGAGGATGCCATAAAGAATTTGTCTCATATCTTTTGTATAGTCTCACACTGGGGTAATAAAGAACAGATACTATTACTCGAAAAGATGATAAAACGTTTAACTGACAATAATTATATCGAATCTGGCAAAGCAATATTATTGGGAATGAGATGGTATCCCATATGTTTACTACAATATATCGCAGGTATATCTGCTTTAGCATCGCAGAGATATGACATTCTTTCGACAGTATTAAACACACGTGTAGATTATAATATGAACATTGGAGAAATAAGAAATGTTATTGTTCCTATGATCGATGCGATGGTCGACATCAATGATATATTTAGAATTTTTCCAGGGCATGAAGAACAACTTGTTCCTCGAAGTGAATATATTTTTAAATTTATCCAGCCTATATTAGAAGAGGAATTGTTCTTAGGTAATGCTTATGAGTTATTGTTTAATCGTTTTGAAATATTTTTATTTCTTTTATATGCTGATCTTACAAATGGAAATTGGGGCCCAATTGGAAGATTCAGATGGAAGATAAGACGTCGCGGGGAAAAATTGCATATAGATATGTTAAAAGAAATTGAGCGACAAGGTGACAATTGGCCTCCTTTTAAAGCAGGCTTATTTAAGTCTTCACCCGAGGATTTTAAACAAAAACTAGCGCTATTAGCATAATCTTTAGCTGATTCCTATTATTTTTTGGGCGAAACTGGGGAGCAACCGTTTTTTAAATCCAATTTAAAATCCCCAGTTGCCTTTTTATTTTTTTCTTCTTCTTCCTGCAATTATTGAACCAAAAATAATCAGTAAAAATGTTCCAGGCTCGGGCACTTGGGTCACGATAGAACCCGTGGTGTAATGCAGTCCCGTGGCAGCAAAAGTAGATCTGTTTCCAGCCATATCAAATTTGTAAATTCCATAATAATCTGCTGCATATAGATAACCACTGCTATCAAAGGCCAAACCGCCAGGATGATTGAAACCAGAAGCAAAGGTTGTGATATTTCCACTGGTATTTAATTTCAAAATCGTTCCGTTTTGACTGCTGGAAGCGAATAAATTACCATAACTATCAAAAGCAATGTGACTCGAAAATGTCAATTTCGAGCTAGAGGCAAAAGTAGTTCTTGTACCACTCGAAGAAATCTTCTCAATAATCCCATTTTCCGCTGTATAGAGATAATCACTGCTGTCAAAAGCAAGACCCCAGGATGTTATATTAGAGACAAAAACGCTTTTGCTTCCACTGGTATTTATTTTATAAATTGTGCCACTTGAGCCTTCGGCATAGTCGGATACATATAGATTCCCGCTGCTGTCAAAAGCCATTCCCGCTGCTTCGCCCAGGCCGGAGGCAAATGTGGTGCCATATCCGCTCGAATTATATTTCTTAATTGTCCCTGCCCACGCATCTGCCACATAAAGACTGCCGTTGCGGTCAAAAGCAATACCACTGGGAGAGTTCATACCTCCGGCGAAAGTTGTCCCTGTTCCGCTTGAATTGAATTTCTGCACTATTCCATAACCGAAACACGACACATAAAGATTGTCGGCGTAAGTAATAGAGTCGCCCAGCAGGATAATTGTAATAGAAGCAAGAATTGCAATATTGTATGCCTTACGTTTCATTTTCCTTCTCCTTCTTCAAAAAGCTATATTTTCATTTAGAAGGCAGAGAAATCAAATAAGGAATGAATTAAGCAGGAGTCTCTCTTCTCTCCTTTGCCCATTCACGCTTCTCCAGCCTTCGTTTGCCTTTTTGCCCCCAGATCAAAAAAGCTGTTTTTATTGTACTCTTTGGCCCTTATTAGTCAACCTCTTTTTCATCTTTTCGGACCCCTGCTGAGCTTTAGAGAAATCAGATATCATTCGGGATGAATCAAATAACCGTTTTGAGAAATCCTACCTACTTAATAGGATTCGCAATAAGCGCGCAAGTATAATCGAAAATCTGCTGTATACATTACTCTTTAACCCCTTGGCTTTTTTCTGAATACATTTACAATATATTTGCCTTTGTCTGGGGACAGAGGCAAAGAGGAAGGTTTGAACAGAAGGAGAAGAGTATGAGAATCATTCATGTAAAATCCGGCATAGTTATTTTTATCTATCTATTTGTCCAGGTTTGTGCATACCCGCAAACAATAAGTATTTCCTGGGAAGCTCCAATAAAGGTATTGCCCGGCATGAATAATGAATTACCTCAAGGAGTTGTAGACGGGATGTCCATAAGCGGCTCTTTCACTTATAACACAGCCAAAAGCCCCTCTGCCTGGAGAAATGACTTTTCGGCTTATGTTTATTATGTGGATTCATGGAATCTTAATCTTGGTAATTTTTCGTTTAGCAGAAATAGTCTCGATGGCTTAGGCATCATGGGTGGCGGAGATATATTGATTATGAACAATGATCCCACGAATCATGATTATATGGGTTTCACAGTAAGTATAGATCCGGGAAGTTTATCTTTTAATGTCAATGAATATCTTTTCAAGATGACTTTTCAAGATAATGACAATTCTGCCTGGAATTCCGCTAATCCGCTTCCATCGACCCTGAATTTCTCTCAATTCGAAAACATAAATCTTTCTATAAAGAGGATCAAAATAGGTACACCCAGTGGAGTCATATCCATTGCTGAAATGAGCGGCTTAACTGAAATTAATTTAACGGAAATTCCCGAACCAGCGTCAATTTTCCTTCTAGCCCTTGGAGCACTTTCATTAAAAACTAAAAAATTCAAAACTAAAAATTAAAATTAGTGTTAATCTGGATAATCTGTGGCTAAAATTTCGCAAAAAGCGCGCAAGCCGAAGCTGAGCGTAGGTCCTGAGCGAGGCCAAGCTTCTTGGCTGAGTCGAAGGATCTCACCCTTATTTTGGTAAAAAGCGCGCAGGTCTTTTTCTCCACAATCCGAAAAAAATAAAAAAATTTTTATTCCTTGTTCCCCAAAGACTTACAGCTTAATCCCCGAAAAATTCGGTGTTCCTAACTCCTTATCCAGCCCCATAAAATTCCCTTATATATAGAGCGGCTGTGTTTGAGCTCAACTGTTTTTTTAAGTATTTTCGGGACGCCATAAGGTTTGATTCCGAATCATAGTGTTAAGGATTGTGAGTAGTTTTCGCATACAGGCGGTGATAACAATTTTGAATACCTTG
>CAYSKP010000204.1:0-7679 GCA_964431645.1 uncultured Pirellulales bacterium | reverse complement strand
TTGCTTTTGTGCAAATGCCCAAGCTATTGAACAATCAGAATGCAGCGGCACAACTTCTGAAATCATTACTGAGCATTTTACAATAATTCATCAGCCGCAATCTGGTAACCTTGATGAAATGGCAGGCCTGCTGGAAGCTGCCTATGAGCGGTTTAATGTGCTCTTCGGCAATAATGGATTTACTTTAAAAGCTCCTGATGGCAAGCTTGCATGGATTTACTTTGACCGACCGGAGTATTTTAATGATTATGCCTTGTCTGCCGACAAAATGGACCTCAGCTGGCTAAGCAGTTATTATTCAATAAAAACCAACAAGGTTGCGCTCTTAAAACAGGACGAGATTTCAGCAGCTCAAAATGATAGCGCAAATCAGCAAAACTACGGCACTATACTTGCCCAGCATTCACTGGCGGATTCGAAAGATAACACCAGAATAATGCATGAGGCCGCCCACCAATTATCTTTTAATACCGGCATTCAAAAACGAGGGGTAATGTATCCGTTGTGGGTCTCCGAAGGGCTTGCAACCATGCTGGAAACGATGCTGTCTGATTGTTCTCAAAATCGCCGCAGCCAGAATCTTTCACAGATGCTGAAAAATAAATCCTTAATCAGTCTTGATGAATTTGTAACAGTAACACAATTGCCGCAGGAAATCGAAAAACAAAAAGATTTTTATGCGCAGTCATGCGGTTTTTATCAGTACCTCTGGGAAAATCATAAAGACAAGCTGAAAATCTATCTCGATTGTTTATATAAACTCCAACCGGGTCCCCGCAGCAAGTACGCGCTTCGCCATGAATTTATAAATGCATTTGGTTCTCTTGAGCAGATGGATAAATCCTGGCTCAATTTTATCCGTGAGCATTCAAAAAATTAGCGGCTATTTTACATCTCTTTAAATAAATATATTAAGATTTTTCCTAACATTAATTGAGCATTTACCCCATTGTCTATTTTGCCCTCAAAACTATATTAGAGATTAAGATTTCGGAACAGTTTCAGGTCCGCATGCTGATAATCTCGGTCGTGAGGCCGACCGGCGGGCGGTTCCTGACTGAAATAAATGAAGGGGTTTGAATATGTTCCATTCATTTAGCATAAAAACCATTTCTATTGCAGCATTCTCATTCGTTTTGCTTTTTTGTGTATTTTCAGTTTCTGCGGCTGAATCTGAATGGCTGAAATTTTCGGATGATAAAGCTGCCGCTCAAAGCACGCAAAATACTCAGGAAAGGCAGGATACTCAAGGGAAAATGTGGGGAGAAAAAAGCAGCAAAGTTGATTCTCTCCTAAGTGCCAAGGGATTAATGGAAACAAACGTAAAAAATAATACAGGTGATACCTTAGGCTCAGTCGAAGAGCTTGTTTACGATAAAAATCAAAAAACGATTTGTTACGTTATTGTTTCCTCCGACATGAAAGAACATCCCGTTCCATGGTCGGCTTTCGATACATCGTCAGACCGTATTATGCTCAACATAGATAAGGGCAAATTCAAGGATTCTCCCACAATCAGCAGCGCAAGGAATATCGACCAGTTGAATAATTCTGATTTCCGTGACAAAATTAAAAATTACTATTCGGAACAGACAAAAGCTTCCATGCAGGGTAAACAAGGTCAAAAAATGGAAGCTAAAACCGGAGAAAAGTCCGAATTTTTAACTTACAGTGAACTGAGCGGTATGAATGTAAAGAATCCTAACGGAGAAAAACTTGGTGATATCAGAAACGTTGTAATCGATATTCACCAGGGTAATGTTGTTTACGGTCTTGTTGGAATCGGCGGGCTATTAGGAGCAGGTGAACGGCTTGCTGCAGTTCCATGGTCATCTATCACGGTTCAGGCTCAGCAAAAAACAGCGTTCCTGGAAGCCGACAAGAGAATCCTCGAGGAATCAATTGTAAAAGACGGAAATATCCAGGAGTTAGCTCAAGCTGATTTTGCCCGGAAGATTCACCAGAACTTCGGCGCCCAGCCCTATTGGGATGTTCTTGGTTATGTTCCGCCGCAAGGTCAGGGCCAGCAGCAAATGAAAGGCAAAGAACGTGGCCAGATGAAGCAAATGGCCGCATGGCAGCCTGATAGTAAATACAATCAGAATTTTAAACCAGATTCTATGAAAACTATAGATGGCACGATTCAAAATGTAGGCACATTTATTCCTGAATTAGGCACTTCTCCCGGCCTTGAGCTCAAAGTTACTCCAAGGGATGGCGGCGAACCTGTTACAGTTCAATGCGGTCCTATGCATTATCAAAAACAGAGAGACATGAATTTTAAAAACGGCACTGAGGTTACTGTCACCGGCTCGGCGACCAACATTGATAATAAGGATGTGATTATGGCAACAAGCATCAAAGCCGGAGATAAGACCCTGGAGCTTCGCGATGAAAGGGGAATGCCCAGGTGGAGTACCGGCGAAATGCAGCATCAGTCATCTGAAAGCCGGTATTAATAGAATGTAACCTGATTTTTTAAACAACAAGGGCCGCTTTTATGCGGCCCTTTTTATTTAAACCTTTAATCAAATAAACGTCTCTACTTATCCGGGAAATACTTTACTTTCTCATTATACATTTTCATTTATTGACAAGAGTCCTATAACTGCATCGTTGATTTTTAAAGCCTTATTTAGTATCGCCCTGTCTTTATCAATTTACATGTCTGCTTTCCTTGGTTGCCATAAAAATTATTAATTTTTGGTTCAGTTGGGATATTCCAAGGCCGATGGTATGCTTTGTTATAGAGGGAGATGCATATGGTCTGATGAAGATGCTTCTGTGAAAAAACCGATTGCGTCGTCCTTAGCCTATTTAAAAAAAAGTAGGGCGCACCATAAAAATTAAGCCCTTTTGAATTGAAATCAGAAGAAGATTTAATTTTAGGAGATTAAAAATGCAATTCGAAACAAAACAATTGGGAAAATGGTCAAACAGTTTTGCTGTTGTCTGCCTTACCCTCATCCTTGGATTTGCTTCTGCGAGTTACGGCGACATAATAATAAGCAGCTGGGAAAATTCATTGGATGGCTGGGAAACATTCGATGCTAATACTCAAGCCACGCCCGGTATGTCGCAAGGCGTTACGTTGGGTAATTATAGCTTAGAAATGAGTAATGTGGATGGCTGGCAGCAGGCTTTGGTGAAAAGTTGGGGTGATTGGTGGCAGTTGACGCCATTCGAAAATGCCACAACGTTTTCTATTGACGTCACGTTGATAGCATCAGAATGGTCAATGACAGACACCGACGCTCAATGGGGAATTAAGCCTTTGGAAAATGTAGTAATGGCAGGCCCGTCTAACTGGTGGGAACAGCTTAACCCTGTTACACAGCCAGATTTTAGCGGTGATGGCAGCCGTCTTGGCGTATGGAAACCAGTAGATGGCGATAAGACAGTTACATACACCTTCAATATTCCCGCTCGGGGCAGTGATTTGTTTGTCCAAATGACCTTAGTCACCAATAGAGGGACTGCCGATACGGCAGGGCTTATCTATTTTGATAGTGCACGGCTTATAACTCCGGGCCTGGACGTGACCAAATGTAAGGTCGCCGCGGGTAAAACTCAATACCATGGAGATGAAGATTTTAATAATATGAAAGATTCTTTCACCGCTTCCGGAAATATTGTCCTTCCGGATGACTGCAATGATGTTACAGAAGTGGTGGTTACTCTTACAAATGACGATGATGAAGTCATTTACACTGAAACCCTAGCAGACTTCAATGCCTCAGTAGTCAACAGCACTGGAAAATATAAATATTCAGCCAAAGCAATTAAAGGCCAGGCCGGCAATATCACATCATTGAAATTAGATTTTACTAAAGGGACATTTTTGGTTCAGGCAAAAAATATTAACCTGAAAGGTCTTACGGCCCCGTTTGAGTTGAAATTTGGAGTTGGCACTTTGGAGCAAAAAGCAGATGTCGATGAATCGATCATAAATGGCGCTTCCAAGAGGATACCTACCCGCCTTATGAGACTGTATGACGATAAGCTCGTCGTAACAAAAGCTGTAGCAAAACATAAAACAACAGCATTGACTGATACCTTGAATCTTAGAGGAGAAATTGCCGTTTGGGATATGAACCTCGAGGCTAATGAACCTAACCTTGTTAATGAAGATGTAACACTTACCTGGGGTGATATCAATGATGCCAATACCCGGACATTTATAATCCCGGCAGGCAGCTTCAAGGCATCCAAGAAAGGACATGTTTATAAATGTGCTAAAGTTGAATGCGATGCAAATGATGGAAATGAAGCCTTTGTCACTGCAACCTTCGATTTGGATAAATGCACATTCTTTGCAAATATCAACAAGGCCGAAGATGTTTACGCGGACCGTTTGAGCCAGGCAGTGCTCAGCGTTAGTTTCGCAACTGAGCAAGGAACATTCAACGAGGAAGATGAATGGTTAATTCCATAAGATTGACATTGATTTAAAACGATGACGGCGGTCTTGGAGGATTCAGGACCGCCGTATCTTTTAAAGATTGAAAAAAATATCCGTTAAAGGAAACTTTGACGGCGTAAGAAGAGAAGGCATCTTGTTTTAGTTAGGGGTAATAAAATGCTATCGAAGATAGAGAGCGGATATTTTAAGATCATCACATTAAATATGTTTTTTCTGATTTTGCCGGCCTATGCAGTCCCTCCCCGCTTGCATGTAGATGGTAATAAACTCAAGGACCCAAACGGCAATATAGTGACATTAAGAGGCGTATGTAACATCGATTTAGGTTTTCTTGAGGAATGGCATGGCGGCGCACTGAATATGGTTGACCGCCTTACCGATAAGAACGATACACAGGGTAATTCGCCCGGCTGGTATCCCAAAATACTAAGAATAATGATTACTCCGCCTGATTCCACGGACCCGCCGGGAAGCTGGCCTCATCCCTTCAATCCGGATAGTAATGACTTATATGATCTTCTCCGGACGTTTGTGGATTACTGCGGACAAAAAGAAGTTTATGTTTCAATTGAGTGGCATTATTGCGCTAATACTTATGACCACATTGCCTCCACAAGCGAATTTTGGACATATATGGCTCCAAGGTTCAAAGATGATACACATGTAATTTATGAACTTTTTAACGAACCGATAAATAATATTGGTTCTGACTCCGCAAACTGGACCAGTGTTAAAACAGATATGCAGACCTGGATTGATATTGTTCGTGCTTCAGCTAACGATACTCTTCTATTCATCGGCACCCCGAGATGGTGCCAGATTATCGGCCCGACGGCAACAAACCCTGTTAATGATATCAACTCTGTTTATATCACTCATATCTATCCATATCACTGGCTGTCGGGCAATCAATATTACAGGGACACCATAACCGCCGCTGCGGCCGCTCATCCGGTTATTTTAGGTGAATGGGGTTTTAAAGATAGTGCATCTTCCGGCCAGCAGCATACAGTCGGAACAATTACCAATTACGGCCAGCCTTTGAAAGAATTTGTCGAGAGTATCGGAATCGGCAGTATGGCATGGGTGGCGAGCTATAACTGGGAACCGCCGATGTTCGCTAATGACTGGACGCTTCTTTGCGGTGAAGGGTATATGGGCTGCTTCGCGAAGGACTGGCTCTATGAAACCAGCGGCGAAGCACAAAATATTAATTTAGCAATTACCAAATCTAAGGTTAAAGCAGGTAAAAACCAGGGCCGTGATGATTTCGATATTTCAGGGACATTATCTTCATATCCTTATGGGTTGTATAATGTTACTCAGGCAGATATCAACATTGTCTCACTTGCCGACGGAAATACAATATATTGCGAAACTGTTCCGTTTGATTATCTGACAGATGTGGCAAGTAATAAATATAAATACTCTTATAAAGAACCGGATGGAAAATCAATCTCACTGAAGTCCAATTTTAGCAAAAAGACATTTTCATTAAAGATCAAAAATGTCGACCTTACAGGCTTGGCGTGTCCGCTGCGTCTTAATATCACAATGGGAAACAATATCATTTCCGGCGATGCAAATGAGGCAATCGTTAATAAAAATAAATCAATCCCCACGCGGCTCCTTAGAACTTACAAGGATACTCTTTTGGTGACAAAGGCATTAGTTAAAAACAGCCTGAATCCATCTTCAGATTCGCTTTCCATTAAAGGTGATATTGCGGTGGCGGATATAAACGCCGATGCCAATGAGCCGAACCTGTGCAATGAAGATGTTGTTTTTGCGATTATAGATGCTAATGAAGATGTCGTGCAGAGCTTTACAATACCGGCAGGTAATTTCACAGCCTCCAGGAAGGGACATACTTACAAATGCGGCAAAATCAATCCTGTCATTTGGCCCGTCGAAAATCCAAATACTCTAATTACGGCAAATATTGACCTCGATAAATGCAGCATCAAATTATCGATAAAAAATGCTGAACTTGATATATCAGCAGGGATGAAATTCGGTGTGAACTTCGAGACTCCAAATTCCCAATTCAATGAAAATGATTTAATTTTTTAGGGAATTTTACTGCTGGTCTTTGAGAAGGGCCGGAGGAATATCTAGCCAGAATGTCGAACCTTTATCGGCCTGACTTTCAAATCCAACCTGTCCTGCCAGCATATCGGCAAGCTCTTTACTTATTGCAAGGCCCAATCCTGTGCCGCCGGATTCTCTGGTAAGGGGATTACCCAGCTGGCCGAATTTCTGGAAAAGCTTTTCCTTGTCTGCCTCAGCTATTCCGCATCCTGTATCGCTTACAGAAAAACGTATGGTTTTATCATCAAGCATTACTACACTTAATCTTATTGTCCCTTCAGAAGGCGTGAACTTCACCGCGTTGCTCATATAATTTTCAAGGATCTGCTGAACTTTCCCGGCATCTGTTACAAGTTTTGCGATATTCTGCTGCACCTCAAGTTCAACTTTGATGTTCTTTTCGCGAACAATTTCAGAAAATGAAGATACAACCGCTTCGCATATTTCTTCAGCATGGACCTCTTCGATATGCAATTGGATTTTGTTTGCCTCCGCTTTCGCGAGGTATAGCAGGTCGTTAATCATATTAAGCAGTCTCTGGCCGCCGACTATTATATTTTCCGCATAGCGCTTCCCCTTGTCCTCCTTGAGCAGTTCCGGCTTATCGCGAAGCACCTGGGCAAAACCCATAATAGAATTAAGCGGTGTTCTGAACTCGTGCGAGATATTCGCCAGGAATTCTCCCTTTATCTTATTTGCCTTAAAAAGCTCGATATTGCGTTCTGAAAGTTCAATGATTTTCTCATCGAGCTGCCTGTTGGCCTGACGCAGTTTTTCCTGTGCGGCCTGCAGGCCATCAAGCATGTGATTGAATGCCTCGGCGAGCTTTTCATATTCATCACGAGTGTTTATTGAGCTTCTTATATCGAGATTTCCCTCCGCAACGTTATTTGCAAGGCCGCGCAATTGCCGAATCGGGCTCAAAATTACTCTCTGAGTTATAATATAAAACGCAACTATAGCGCCTGTCCCGCTGATAAGCCCGGCCACGATTATCCATACAGTGTTTAATAACTCAGCCCTCTTTGTTTCAGCGGCGGGCCTTTCTACTATTACCGCACCGATAGGTTCATTGCGGGAAAATGAACTTGCCGACCCCTGGGGATTATGACATGCTATGCAGCCTTCTGTTGCGCGAAAGACCCGGACGTAATTTGAATAAAGT
>CAYSKP010000203.1:0-11719 GCA_964431645.1 uncultured Pirellulales bacterium | reverse complement strand
CGGAATCCATACAAAACCGCTGATTGGCAGCCAATAAATCGAGGTGTCTAATGGATATAAAGAAGGTGAAACCCCCTGCTCAAAAATATTTGGGCGCAGAACGAATATTGGGAGTATATCCGCAAAGGCAGGATGGTTTATTTTTTCAGCGGATACGAATTCTGGGCGGTCGAATAAGCTGGGTTCAATGGCGAAAAGTCATTGAAATATGCGGCAGATATTCTCAAGGTTCGGCAATTCATATTACAACAAGGCAGGATATCGAACTGCATAATATAGCCGGAGCTGATATAAAGGTTGTTCAGGATGAACTTGCAAGTGCGGGATTAATCACGAAGGGCGCTGGCGGCGACGGCATTCGAAATATTACTGTTTGCACAGGCTGTAATCCGGAATTGGCAGATATATTTGATATAGCTAAATTTGTGAATGATTATGTTGCCGCCCTTTCATTAAATCTTCCCCGGAAATTCAAGATAAGTTTTTCCGGATGCATTCAGAACTGTGCCAAACCATGGATTAACGATATTGGTTTTGTTCTTCAGCAAGATGGTTTTTTCACTGTAATTGGCGGAGGGTCACTTGGTCCACGCCCGGCAGCGGGTATACTTCTCTATAAGGACATTGCGCCGAAAGATATTCTGCCCTTATGTCTTGCAGCGCTGGAATTATTTGAAAAAGAAGGTGACCGCGAAAACAGAAATCGTGCCCGCCTGCGGCATCTCAGAGAAAAAATCGGGAATGAAAAGTTCAAAACAGAAATAGCTGTGAGATTTGCAAGAATAAAGTCATCACAGAAATGGCCTGATGTTTCGCTTAAGACAAATAGTCACAATATTAAACTGCTGCACAAGCTTCAACTGCCAAACGGCAATATTAACATAAAGGATGCGGAAATACTTAGTGATGTCGCAGAAGAGCAAAAGGCGGAAATAAGAATTAATCTTGAACAAGGCATCGAACTATATGGTCTGAAGAATTTTCCGCTGCCAGACAGCCTGGCCAAACTGAAAAACCTTCCTGTAATTATCTGCTGTCCCGGAAATTCAAGCTGCTCAAAAGGGCTGACAAATACCTGGGCACTTGCTGATGAGATAAGAAAATATTTATCAGGTATTGATACAAGGAAATTGAGAATAAATATATCGGGATGCCCGAATGGCTGTGGTCAAAGTTCGGCGGCAAATATCGGGCTGATAGGAATGAGGCGAATACGCGAAGGAAGATCTGACGAATGTTATCGTATTGTAACAGGCGGTCACAATGGAACAGACGATTGCTTAGCTAAAGGAGTAGATGTAATATTTTCTGAAGATACCGCTACTCTTGTGGGAGACTTGTTATCTTCGCCTACTCAATAGGCAGAATTAATCAAAAGCTGATTCGAGTTTAGTAAGCATTTGGTTTTCCGATTTAGATATTTTACTGCCTAAACCCAGGATACCACCTGTTGCCTCAGCTATTTTACGCGCATGGCCGATTAGATCTTTCTTAAGGGCGTTTTTCTGATGGTCAGTAAGTTCGACACATAGCCCTTTGATATAGTGTTTCCATGCTTCTAAAAGTTTAGGGTCGGGTTTATGCTCCATCCACTGGCGCAGCAAATCAAAATCAGGACTGTCTTTGGAGACAAAAGATTGGGAAGCGGCCTCAAGCACCGCCTCTTTTTCTTCTTCATCAATTTTACCATCAACCCATGCGATTTCGATAAGAGGCACGAGCGCCAGGGTCGCTACAATTTCGGGCCTTATATTAAGGTCGACAAGTTTTTGCAGAACATCGTCATTGGTAATGCCGGATACTTTTGCAAGGACCTTTTTAGTTTCCTTCATCTTTTCAATTTGACGGAGCTCTTCAATGAGCTTTTTATCTCGCTGGAGAAAAAAATGGTCCTCTAAAGTTTTGGCATTCTTTTCCTGAAATAAGTTAATTTCGTCCATAAATCTCCTTCCGGCTTTGTATCTAATCATCTAAACCATAACGTGACCCACAACTAAAATATCGGCTCAATTAGAAAATTACAATAGGCTAATGACCTCCCTTGACGCCGCGGACATTTAAACTAAGATGAGCTTATGGCAAAAAAGTCAAATTATCCAATTCCGAAACCATCGTTGGACCATTTAAAGCGTCTTACAGATGATACAGGGATTTTTCAGCACGCAAAGTTCACAATACCCCTTAGAAGCGAAGGGTATACCACAGATGATAATGCCAGGGCCTTGATTGCGGCAGCTAAATATTACTCGTTGTATAAAGAGCCAGAGGCTTTGAAGCTTTTGGACAAGTATCTGGCTTTTGTGCTGCATGCGTTTAATGAGAACGGCTCAGTTAAAAATTTAATGAACTTTGAGAGGTTATGGCCCCCTGCTGAGGCGGCTCATGATGCATTTGGCCGAATGATTTGGGCTTTAGGGACACTTATAGCTGACCGGCCTGCTGAATTTTATGTACAGATTGCAAAAGAAAGAATCGATACAGCAATGTCTTTGATTGAAAAGCAATATACGCGCGGAATTGCATATTCGATTATTGGTTTGGCAGGTTATTTGAAAAAGTTCCCCGAAGCTGATGATGCTAAAAGCTGTATGGAAAATGGCGCTAATCTGATTATCTCGAAGTTTGAAAAAAATATGCAGCCTGACTGGATTTGGTTTGAAGACATTCTAACATATGACATTTCGATGCTGCCTTATGCGCTTTTCACGGCGGGAGTATCATTAAAAGAAAAAAGATATATAAAGTTTGCAGAGAAAATCTGTGATTTTGTTATTTCTCAAACATATAGAGACGACCACTACAGTTTTATCGGATGCAATGGATGGTTTCCGCGCGGAGGGACAAAGGCAAAATATGACCAACAGCCGATAGAAGCAATGGGGACAATACTGATGCTGGATGCAGCTTATAAAGCCACTAAAGAGAACAGATATTTAACTATGCGGCAAAAGGCATTTAACTGGTTTATGGGGGAAAATGATTTAGGAATTGCGCTTTACGATTCAAATACTAAAGGATGCAGTGACGGCCTTGGGGCACAAGGCGTCAGCTTGAATCAGGGGGCAGAAAGCACAATTAGTTTTCTAATAGGGCTTTTGACAATCTGTTCAAATCGATTAAGCTAAAGAGTCTTATAAGCATCTCTTATTCCACGATAAGTCACACACAGAAAACAACTTAGAAGGTGGACAAAATCATAATAATCCATAATATCAAACGGGCACTTGACTGGGTGTGTCACGTTAGTAGAATTAAGGTATTAAATATGCGGCCTAAATTCACGGCTAAACGTGGATGCGGGGGACCCAAAGATTGGGGCGCATTCCTCATCGAGGATAGGACACTTTCAAGTCCGAGCCCGACAGCTAACCTCGCAGGCATTTGAAAGAGCATCGCACAGAGATGAAAAAACTGCTGCTATGCCGGCAGTTTTTTTATTTTTGGCCTGCTCCTGAAAAGGAGAAAAATGAACATTAACGTTAATGGCCAATTGTCATTAAAGGAAAAAATTACAAGAAAGATTTTCGGCGCCCCGCGTGATATTCATGACCCCCGCATTTTTCACAAGCTTTCCTTGATACCGCTTCTTGCGTGGATTGGTTTGGGAGCCGACGGGCTTTCCTCATCAGCATACGGCCCGGAAGAGGCGTTCAGGACGCTGGGGACACATACATATTTAGCCGTCTTTCTGGTAATAGCGACTGCCATAACAGTAATTGTGATTTCATACGCATATTCGAAAATCATCGAGCATTTTCCATTCGGAGGCGGCGGATATATTGTAGCAACACACATGCTGGGCCAAAGCGTAGGCGTTGTTTCCGGCTGCGCTTTGATAGTGGACTATATTTTAACTATCACAGTCTCGATAGTATCGTGCGTTGACGCCCTTTTTAGTTTTATACCTATAGAATACCAACATTATAAAATTTTTACGGCAGCGTTCTTAATCATTGTTCTGATAACAATGAATATCAGGGGAGTCAAAGAATCGATTGCTGTATTAGCTCCTATATTCATTGCCTTCTTAGTGACACATGCGATTATGCTTGGTTATGGCATTTTTGGTCACATAGGAAATTTTAAGCCGATAATGAATGACTTTCATAATAATTTTAGAGCGGATATCTCAAGCATCGGGGGAATGGGTATTTTTATGATTTTTCTGCGGGCCTATTCATTAGGAGGCGGAACATATACCGGAATAGAGGCCGTATCGAATGGACTTCAAATTATGAGGGAACCGAAGGTGTATACCGGCAAACGCACAATGCTGTATATGGCATCATCTCTGGCAATAACGGCAGGCGGACTTTTGCTGTGCTATCTGCTTTGGGACGTCAGACCGCTGGAAGGAAGAACTCTCAATGCCATTTTAGCCGATGCGCTATTCGGCAGCTGGCCTTTAGGTTCATGGATAGCTCTTGTTACAATTCTCTCAGAAGGAGCGATTCTGCTTGTGGCCGCCCAGGCAGGATTTATTGACGCACCTCGTGTAATGGCTAATATGGCGGTAGATTCATGGCTGCCGCACAGATTCGCATCTTTTTCTGAACGTCTCACAATGCGCAATGGCATCGTGATAATCGGGGTTTGCGCCCTTCTCGTTTTGTTCTATACACACGGCTCGATTGTCACCCTTGTTATAATGTATTCTATTAACGTCTTTCTCACCTTTTCGCTTTCAGAACTTGGTATGTCATGGTTCTTTATTAAAAAACACAGGACGGAACCGAAATGGAAACGGCAGCTAAGTGTTCACATGACCGGCTTGATTTTTTGTATTACTATTCTAATCATTACAATTTATGAAAAATTCAGCGAAGGCGGATGGATAACTCTCATTATAACATCTGTTTTAATATCATTATGTTATCTCACCCGCCGGCATTATTTCAAAATAAGGTCGGAGCTGATGCAGTTAGATAAAATTTTATCGGCAATGCCTTTATCCGGTCCGACTAATGAGGAACCGGTCAGCAGAGAAAAAATGACTGCTATACAGCTTGTCAGCGATTTTAATGGTTTTGGAGTTCATACGCTGTTTTCAATCATTCGCTCGTTCCAAGGTTTATACAAGAACTTTATCTTTGTATCAGTGGCGGTGATAGATCAGGGCGCGTTCAAAGGTAAAGAAGGGCTTGAGGATTTGAAAAAATCCACAGAAGAATCCTTAAAAAAATATGTTAAAATTGCACGAGCACTCGGTTTTCCGGCTGAATACAGATTGGCTGTCGGAACAGACGTGATTGATACAGCAACGGATATATGCCAGAAGATTTCAACGGAGTTTAGCAAATCAACAGTTTTTTCAGGCCGGCTTGTGTTTCGCAATGAGAAATTTTATCATAAATTACTTCATAATGAAACCGCCTTTGCTATACAGCGGCGGCTGCAATGGAGCAGCATAACAAATGTTGTATTACCGATAAGAATCGAAATGTAGAAAATAACATGAGGATTGCGAGTTTTAATGTAAATTCATTGAGGGCGAGACTGCCGATTGTACTGGAGTGGCTTGCCGAAAACAAAACTGATGTTTTATGCATGCAGGAAACCAAGGTGCAGGACAAGGATTTTCCATCCGAGGTATTGAATGAATTGAATTACAAATATGTCTTCGCGGGACAGAAAAGCTATAACGGGGTAGCAATTGTATCTAATAGCACGATAGAGGACGTGCAAAATGGATTTGATGATGAGCCGAAAGATGAGCCCCGGCTGATAAAGGCAAAAATCAATGGCATAACTATTTTAAATACATATATTCCTCAAGGTTACAGGCCCGATTCAGAAAAATTCCAATATAAACTTCATTGGTTTGAAAGATTTAGAAATTTTTTGGGAAATCATTTTAAATCTTCAGACCCGATTTTATGGTTGGGGGATTTGAATATCGCGCCGGAAGCTATTGATGTTTATGATCCTAAGAGATTGTTTGGGCACGTATGTTTTCATCCGGCGGTCCATGAGAAATTAAAATTTGTTATGGAGTGGGGTTTTGTGGATTTATTCCGGCTGCACAATAAAGGGCCGGGACAATACACTTTCTGGGATTACAGGCCTTTTAAAGCCAATCAAAATCTCGGCTGGAGGCTGGACCATATAATGGCGACCAAACCTTTAGCAGAAAAGTGCATCACCTGCTATATTGATAAAAAACCGAGGATGCTGCCAATCCCCAGCGACCATACGCCCGTTATTGCTGAATTCAACCTGTAAACATCTATTACTTTTGTTTTTCCGGCATTTGTCCAACAACCTTTTGCGTAGATTGCTGAACCTGCCCGAGGGCAGCCAGCCCGCCGAGATTCATAGTATCGAGAACAGAGCTTGGAATAAGCATCAATGAGCCGCCGGCACGAATGCCTTCATAGACGATATTCATTGCACGAAGCTGGAGGGCAACAGGATTTTCCTGATAACCTTTTGAGGCGACAGCAAATTTTTCCGCTATTTCCATTTCAGCCTGGCCGAGAATACTCCTGGCCTGACGTTCTCTTTCGGCCTGCGCCTGCTTTGAAAGTGCATCCTTCAAATTTTCAGGGATGGCGATATCACGTATTTCAATCGATGTTACAGTTATACCCCAGGCCTCTGTTTTGGTTTCAAGGACTTGCTGGAGAGTTTTGGCAACTTTATCTCGCTCGGAAAGAATCTCAGCAAGAGAATGTATGCCGACTATGTCCCTAAGTGCGGTTTGAACTGCAAGTGAAATAGCCTGATAATAACTCTCGACTTCCAATAATGCCTTTTGAGTATCCCAGACATGCCAAAAGGCAATCGCGTCGATATTCACGGGCACTGTATCGCTCGTAAGCATGGATTCGCTGTAAAATGTCGTGGTGCGAACACGCATATCGATGATGCGGATAACACTTTCCAAAATTGGGATAATCATGAAAAAGCCCGGGCCTCTAACCGAACGAAAATGCCCTAATCGCAATACAAGAGCCCTGTCCCATTCGGCCAACAGATGCGCAGATAATGACCATAGCGCGGCGAGAATAAAGCCGCCGATAAAGGTGAAAACTGCGGCAGGGATTTTATCCGCCCTCACAAGAAACAAGCCTGCGACGATTGTCCCAATGACAATGATGATGGACACAAGTGTGATAGGTGCATAAGTTTTCATTCTTTGTATCTGACGAACCGCATGGTCTTTATTAAGTTGTGCCAGTGCATCATACATAGTGCTTTCCTTTCCACCAGTGGTTTCTTTTTGCTGGTTAACTGCTTTAATTGGAATATTGAAAACCATAAAATTTTCCTTTCAGTATTATTTTTTCTGCTGTTTTAGCATGCTTTTCAAACAGGAAATAACATCATCGATTGACAAATTTTGTAATTGAGCCCTTGAAACAAAATCTCTGCAAAGCTCCTCGAGAGCACGCTTATTTTCAGAAGTTTTTTCTTTTTGTGATTCGGGTTGAGGGCGAACAAAAACGCCTGTGCCCTGCTGAGTATCAAGAAAGCCTAAAAGCTCAAGCTGCGAATAGGCTTTAACGACTGTATTTGGATTTACTTCAAGTTTCACTGCTAAATCACGAATTGTAGGGAGCCTTTCACCAGGCAAAATTGTTCCTGCCGATATCCCAGCCAGGACAATATCCACGATTTGACGGTAAAAAGGCAGAAAACTTTGTTTGTCTAATCTTATCTCTATCATTGTTATAGTATTATAGTACAGTAATAAAGGCAAGTCAAACAAAAAATTAAAAATTTTTAAAAATTTTTTGGGAGGGGGTAATAAGGATAAAAATAATGAAAAAACCTTCCGTATAGGTAATGCATGCGGGATGCATGCGGAACTACATGCATTACCTATCGATAAAGATGATTTTAAAAAACCACTACAATTATTTAGAATTTCTCAGGGCTACTATCAGACTTACTGCTATTAAACACAAAATCACTCCTACAATCAGGGCCGAAAAACCCCAGCCGATAGCAGATGCAAGAAGAATGAAAATCCCTGTGATTATAAATCCGATTCCAGCAATCAATGAAATTATTCCGACTGCTATAAAACCAGACCATAAGAACGTGCGTTTCCAGCCCCATTCAACTGCCCTTGCTTCTTCATCGATTTTATGGACAAGTGATTTAGCTTCATATCTAATTGCGGTCTGAATCAAGTCTGCTGTAGTATAAACAATATTAGCCAGTAAGCTCATTGGTCACCTCCGACCAAGAAGGATACCGAATAATATACCTATACCAAGAGCAGAAAGGACTGCCGTGAGCGGCTTTTCCACTATTTTGTTTCTGCTCACATCTACAGCTTCTTTACTGTAGTCGCAGCAGTTTTCATAAAGTTCGTCTAACTTTTCCTTTGTATCTCCGAGTCTGTCCCTCATTTCTCCCCTCATCATTCGAAGAGCAGATTCCATTCTTTTTTTATGCTCCATTAATTTTTCTTTTCCCTGCGTTCCTGCAGCATGAAGCATGTCTTTGAGTTCATCAGATAATTTTTGGACTTCTTTTTTGAGGTTTTCGAGCTCGAATGTCTCGCCTTTTGGAATTGATTCCATAGCCATAGTATTTCCCCTTTCAAATTTTTTCTATATTCCGATATCTCGCGCCACATGGCGTACCTGGGGAAAATACTATCACTACAAAAATTATAATCAATAAGAAAATAATTTAATTTTGCTGTATTTTTCTTATGGACTGGTCAGCCGCTGCCCTTACATCCGTAATGGAATCCTGAACTCTGGCCTTTTCAAGGGCGGGAATAGCTTTTGGATTTTTTACCTGTCCAAGGGCATTGGCCGCCGCTATACGAAGCTCAGGATCACTATCTGAAAAAAGAACATTTTCAATAGACGACCTTACGTTATCGTCGAAAGAATACCCCGCTAATTCATTTATAGCATTAGTTCGATGTTCTTTATCCCCGATTGAGAGGGTTTTGAGAAGCTCCCCTTTACGGACACGCAGTGAATCATACAAGGCATAATTATCGCTGCTTTGGGGTGCCTGCGCAGGCGGGGCCGCAATAACCGGCGGGGATGGCGGAGCCGGGGCGTAATAGCCATAATCGTAATAGTCATAGTAATTCGGATAAATAGGCCAATATCCTCCTATAAATACTGATGAACCACGATGATGGCCCCAATGATGACCATACCCTCCATAATAACCGCCGTAAAAACCGGGATAGCCAAAGCCCAAACCTATTGAAACATTAGAATGTGAATGATGCGAGTGATGCGAATGGCGCGAGTTTGCTATCGCTAATTTCCCGCTTATAAAAAACAAGACGATAAATAATGCAATAACGATTTTGAATGCTTTCATTTTTTATTCTCTTTCTTAAAATTCTAATTTCAATTAATAGCAATAGCCCGGCACTCTATAAGCTATAATCGGCGGACGCGGAGGTGCTGGAACATAGTATCTCGGGTAACGAGGATAATAATAAGGCCTGCCTAAGTAACCACCAACTACTACATTACCATGATGATGCCGCCAGCCGTGATGACCGTAATAGCCATTCCAACTTCCATAAAAACCTGGGTAACCAAAACCCACTCCTATTGAAACATTTGTTCTTGCTGACGCAACTCCTGTCATAATCGTCAAAACGATGAGAGCTAAAATCGAAATCAGGATGTTTTTTGACGTTTTCATTTCCATTCCTCACATCATTAGCTGTATTTTATTTTGATAGATTTTTAACGACTCTCCGGACTTTTGAAGAGCTATTATATTATATCAGCAATTTTCGATTTCTGTTCAAATACACAGCTATTACAAAAGAAGAATTTCATCTTCTTCTGATTAAAGCACCGACCACAATACCTGCCGCTAAAGCGGAAAAAACACTTACAAATGGCCTTTCTTTTACTTGTTCCCTGCTCCTTTGCGCGGCTATACGGCTGGTTTTAGCAATTTTACCGTAAGCTATTGCGGATCTTTTAGTTATATCTTTTCTTAAAACATTGAACAGATTGGTAAGTCTTTTCTGATTAGCCCAAAAGAAGCTTCTTCCTTTTTTACCAAAATGCCGAATGACGTCCACAAAATCATCTGTCAGCTGCAGCACATCATCTCTCATAACTGCAACGCTTGCTGCCATCTCTTTTTTATTCAATTCAGAAGCCATAGTTTTTGCCCTTTCATCTTCTATTAAAACTGATGGTTCATTTTTGTCTATTTATTATATATGGCGCATTAAATTCGATGTTCTGGACGCGGGATGAGTTTTCGATGTGTTTTATATAAGTCTAATGCTTAGTTGTTTTTTTCTTTTCGGAACAAATTACGCCAAAGGGGAAATTCTGTATACGGGTAGTTATCAGTAATAATTGGTGCTTTTTGTGTCATTTCATCCATACGCTTCCCATCTCGCATTAAAAGCAGATTCATTAATTGCGAGCCTGTCTGGCAGACATTATCAAATTCACTTAAATCTTCAATTAGCCGAGGGTTTGTAAATGCCTTTTCTATTTTAGAAATATCTATATTTGTCGGTAAACAAGTGCCCATTAAGTAGAAGCCCCAGCCGCGGGGACCTTTCCATATAGTCATATTTGAAAAGACAGAATTGAAGGTTTTACATATAGCCAGATTATCTTCACTGCTGCCGCCGGGAAACCACAGACACATGACTCCATCCGGAGTCAAATGGTTTTCGCATAATTTGAGAAATTCCTGACTGTAGAGATTTACAGTGCCGGCATTGTAGACAGGGGGCGAAGGATCTACAATTATAATGTCGTACTTGTCAGGGCTTAACAGAAGAAAATTGCGTCCATCATTAGCAATAAAACGGTTATTTTGACGGCTTATAATTTTCCGTGCGTCTGTGTGATAAAATGGAAAACATTTATAAACTTCTGGCACCAACTCGACACAATCAATTTTCAAATCATCATAAATAGATGCCGACCTGACGGTAGTGCCCATACCGAAGCATATCACCAGCATCTTTTTTGGATTACCAGCCAGCATCATTGGAAGATGAGCCATAATTTTAGTTTCGGTGCATAAAGTAGTTTGGCCATAACCATTAACTAAAAGGTGTTTATTTCCATCCCTTATAAAGCTGGTTACAGTTCCTTCAATAGTTTCTTTATTTGAATAAATTTCATATCGAGTTGCGTATTGTGCAATTCTGTTTTCAATAACATCCAAGAAAGGGTCTTTATTTTTAAATCCAAGTACAAGAATCAGAACAACAGGCAATACAGCGGCAAAACTTAGTTTGAAGTTGCGTGATTTGCCAGGTTCCAGCCATAACAAAATAAATCCAAGTATAATATTAATAAAGCCGAGAAGAATTACTGTATTGCTCGAGCCAAAGAATGTTATGAACAAAAAACCAGTTAAAAGAGAACCTGCGACATTGCCAATAGCATTAAATGCGTATAATAAACCTACCGAAGTACCGGCAGTTTCCGAACTTCTGGTGTAGCATAGTGACGCGATTGGAAAAATGGCACCGAAGATAAAGGTTAAGGGAAAAACCAGTATAAAAGGTGAAAGTATCCCTGTTAGAAGGGAGCCATCCAATTTTCCGAACAGATAGAGATTAATGATTGACAGAATACCAACTAATAACTCTAAAATAGCGAATATTACCAGAGGAGTTTTAATCCTATCTACTAATCTGTTCATAAGCACACTGCCAAGCGCCACTCCTGTAAGGAATACAGCCAACATTCCTGAAAAAGCGTAAATTGAGGTGAAAAGGTATAGAATAAGCTGCCTT
>CAYSKP010000202.1:0-9859 GCA_964431645.1 uncultured Pirellulales bacterium | reverse complement strand
TCAATTCGCACTTTCATATAAAAACCCTTAACCGGTATTTCTTTTTAATTCGCACTATCGTATTAGCTTTTTGCCTCATTTTGTTCAAGTAAAAATTTTGTGTTTTTTAAGGTTCTTCTGGAAATTATTTTGTCTGTTGATATACTGCAATTGAAATAGAAAACAATAATATTTACTGACCGGCCGTGTCCCATGCAGACCGACCCGTTAACCTGGTCAGGCGGGGAACCGAGCAGCCATACGCGGTGTTTGGCCGTGCCGTGGCAAACCCGGCCGATCTTTTTATTTATGGCTTACACAGTACTGGCGCGTAAATACCGTTCGCAAACATTCGACCATGTCGTCGGCCAGGAGCCGATTGCGCAGACCCTCAAAAATGCTATTAAGACCAACAGGGTTGCACACGCTTATCTTTTCACAGGCACTCGCGGTGTTGGCAAAACCACTATGGCCAGGATCTTGGCTAAATCGTTAAACTGCCTTGAAGCTGATGACCCGACCACAGAACCTTGCTGTAAATGCGATAGTTGTGTTGCAGTCAATCTTGGTGATGATATCGATGTAATTGAAATAGACGGCGCATCAAACCGACGGATAGACGATATACGTGACCTTATAAATAATGCGGTTTACAGGCCGGCAAGGGCAAGATTCAAAATCTACATCATCGATGAAGTTCATATGCTGACAACTGAGGCATTTAATGCACTATTGAAACTCCTCGAAGAGCCGCCCAGCCACGTAAAGTTTATCTTTGCCACAACCGAGCCCCAAAAGGTATTGGCGACGATTCAATCCCGCTGTCAGCGGTTTGATTTCAGGAACATATCGGCCTCAGACATCGGTAAGCAGCTAAAATCTATTCTCAAAGAAGAAAAAATAAAATATGAAGATGACCTTATTCTTCCTGTAGCAAAATTAGCAAATGGCTCAATGCGTGATTCATTGAGTCTGCTCGACAGGCTTATCAGCACAGGTATTCAGCCGCTTACGGCCAAGCTGCTTGAGGAATATTTAGGCGTTCCCAATAGCGAAAAAGTAACTGGGCTTATATCGGCAATCGGTGATACAGATGCTCAGGCTGCTCTTAAAGCTGTTGAGGAGCTATCTGGCGCAGGACTTAGCGAAGTCCAGATTGCCGATGCGCTTGTGGAGTATATGCGGGACATGATGGTAATAAAAGCCGCAGGCTCAAAGAGTGAGCTTGTGATTCTGACTGAGCAGCAGAAAAAACGCGCTGAGGAGCTTGCTGAAAAATTTGATGTAGCAGGACTGGTTTATAACATTACAACACTCGAAAAACTCCGATGGTCTCTTAAAAATAGCGAATCGGCACGGCCGCTGCTCGAAGCAACGATAATTCGGCTTGCAATGAGCGAGCATTTCCTCAATCTTGATTCGCTGCTATCACAATCTAATCCTGTTCAGGATAAAAAAAAAGTAAATATTGAAAACAGCAAGTCCTCGCCCCAGCAACCTGCCATTCCAGGACAGGCTCTTTTACAGCTATCCAACGAAATAGAGTCATTTAAACGCAATTGGACCGATATCATAAAAGAACTGGGTCCCGGCACAGCAGGGTTACTCAGCACTGCCGAGCCGATTGGTTTTGAAAAAGGAATATTAACCATTGAATTTCCTTCATCAGCAGCCATTAAAAAAGAGATGTGCGAAAACAATGGCAGGCTTGAGCAGATAAAATCAGGTCTTAAAAAGAGGATTGAGTCACTTCAGGATATTCAGCTTAGAATTTCACAGGGCACTTCAAATGACAAGACGCAGCAAAATAATTCGAAGACCAGAAGCCAGCGGCAAAATGAAATAATCAATGACCCCGCCGTAAAAACTGTCATTATGGGGCTGGATGCCACAATCAACAATATTGAAGATAATTGATGGAGATTTAAAATGACTGATGGCAGTCAGCGGCTTTTGCCGCACGACCGTGTAGTCTCCATCGATGCTCTGCGTGGTTTCGATATGTTCTGGATAATCGGCGGAGGTGCATTTTTCGAGGTCCTGCCGAAAGTTTGGAAAAATCCTCTTACAGAAAAAATGAAAATCCAAATGGAGCACGTTTCATGGAATGGATTTCATTTTGAAGACCTTATATTTCCGCTTTTTCTTTTCATAGTCGGAGTAGTTTTACCATTCTCCATTTCACGACGTCGAGATAAGGGTATAGCTTCAAAGGCGCTTTACTTTCATATCATAAAAAGGGCTATCGTGCTGATTCTCCTGGGACTGGTTTTAAATGGCCTGCTGCAATTTAATTTGCCGGAAATGCGATGGCCGGGGGTCCTTCAACGGATTGGGCTGTGCTATTTTTTCGCGGCAATAATTGTAATGCATTCTGGGTGGCTGATTCAGTTATTAACGGCAGGGTGGCTTTTGCTTTTATATTGGGCTTTGCTGCTGTTTGTCCCTGTCCCCGGATTTGGGGCTAATATCTTGACTCCCGAAGCATGTCTGCCTGCTTATATTGACAGGCTTTTAATTCCGGGCAAATTCTGCTGCTTTAATTATGGCGATAATGAAGGTCTGCTTTCGACAATACCTGCCGTTTCAACCGTCCTCATCGGCTCTGTCACGGGTCATTTGATACGCTCACCTTTTTCAGGAAACCTTAAAACGTTAATAATGGCTGCGGGCGGAATTATCTTCGTTTTAACCGGTTATCTATGGGGATTATCATTCCCAATCATCAAGGTCATATGGACAAGTTCTTATGTTCTCTATGCGGCCGGATGGTCTTTGCTTTTGCTTGCGGTGTTCTATTGGATAATTGATGTGAGGGGCTATAGAAAATGGGCCTTTTTCTTTATCGTCATTGGACTCAATCCAATAACGATTTATTTTCTTCAGGGTATTATAAACTTCGATGATTTAGCAGCGTTTTTCATTGGAGGCTTTGCCAATCATACAGGAATATTTAAGGTTTTGATTCTTCCCGTTGCCGCAGTTGCAATCAAATGGCTGCTACTTTTATTCCTCTATCGAAACAAAGTATTCTTCAAAGTATAACGCTATGCTTGCTGCCGCTCTTCAATTTTTCTGCACTGCTTTAAAGTTCTTTTCACCTGCCATTCAACAAAACCAGGCGCACCATAAGCAAGATATATGCTGATTCCCAACAAAACTAAATCTTTAGCAAAAGCAATTATCGATGAGTTCCCTATGTATATTTTTTGTTGACCTGATCCCATGGATGTACTTTTCATATTTACGATGAAAGTGAATATTGTAGCCATGAGGTCCCGTCCTGACCAAAAAAGGAATAACACTCCTGCACCTACACATACAAGCCTGAAAGCCGCAGGAAGCCAGGAAACTTGTGTTTCATCAGTTGAATCAATATTGATAATTTTTGCAGAAAAGAATTTTTCAAACCGAAACAGAAGGTATATTATTGCTAATGATATCACTAAATGTATTGTGATTGCGATTAAAAGCATAGGAAATTGTGATTTGTCCGATTGAACAAATGGCATCATTGCTATGCTGCCAAGAAAAATCGTAAGTGTTTGAAGCAGGACATAAAAACCTACTCCAATCAGGATTATTCTCGCTATTATCCGCAATTCAATTCGGTTCATGTTTTGACTCCTGTTCTTCTGCTATTTTTCGCATTGCCAGTTAACATATTGAGGAGCGCCAATAATTAGATATAATCCAAATATCCATTTGATTATTTCCGATATGACCCCCGCAATCATTCTAGTTGATGCAAGTGATTGACCCTGAATTGTCAAATAGGATAGAGTGTTGGTACCATTTACTATTATTGGGATATAATAAAACAAACTATTAATCCTGTAATAAATAATTATTAAACCGCAAAAACATGCAGCCATTTGAAAGCCTGCGATAATCCATTTTTTGTTTACTTGAGGAAACTGGTCAGTATCGCGGCCTATGATTATTCTTGCAATACCATCAGAACGAAATAACAAAATAAAAGACAAGGAAAGAAAAATTAAAAATTTAAAAATAGCTAAGATTATTCTTGCTGTAATATTTTCGTGAGAATAATTGAGATTAAGTATAAAAGCAATTGAGCTAATATTGGTAATTGTATCAATAAGGAAATCAATCCCTGCTGCGGCAAGTAACAGCTTTGCTATGAGGTGCGGTCTGGTCATAGCACAAGATTACCAAATAATATAGTGATTGTCTAATATTTAGAGACATTGACCTGCGGCATAGAGCCCGTCGCCAGGAATACAATCCTCTCGCAAATATTAGTGACACGGTCAGCGATACGCTCGAGATTGTGTGCGGCCCAGATAAGCGGAGTCGCCTTCGATAGGATAGCCGGGTCCCTAACCATCTGCATCAGCATCTCATGATATGCCTGCTCATAGAGTTTATCTACTTCATCGTCCTCGGTGCAGATGGCGTTTGCAAGTTTGGCATCTTTATTAATAAGCGCCTGCATGCTTCTTTTAAGCATACTGTTTGCAATTTCAGCCATTTTAGGCAAAATTACCGAAGGCCTGATAATCGGGTCATCCCCAAGCAAAATAACAATTTTTGCTATACCTTCAGCATAATCGCCCATACGCTCCAGTTCTGTAATAATATTGAGGACAGCTATAATATCGCGCAGATCAGTTGCTACGGGCTGCTGAAGCGCTATGAGATTGATACATCTTTCCTCAATCTGCCATCTCTTTTTATTGACAAGCAGGTCATCATTGATAATTTGCCTGGCTTTTTCGATATCATGGCTTTTAAGAGCCTCGATGCTTTTACTCGTGGCGGCAGAAACCATTTCGCCCATTTCGACTACCTCATTATTGAGCTCTTTTATATGTTCTCCAAAACTTTCACGCATTTTTGTCTCCCTAAATTTAGCCAAAATGACCGCGTATATTATAATTTCCGTAAGTTTCTCTTTGGGGTTCGTAAAAAACCGGTCAGTTTCACATATTTCTTAACGGAATAACCGGCGATTGTCAATAATACTTAATATCTGACGTCAGCGGAAATGGGCCTAAAATAGCAGAGTTAAAATTTTTTAAAAATATTGCATAGCAATGTTCGACTGGTTACAATTCTACCAGGTTTGTAATGTTACTGCATATTTCGTATTAGCAGCATTTAATTGGTCATGTTACTTCAATCTATATAATGAGGAGCGATTCTATCGCTGGAAAAAATGTCAATATTTTCTAAGTTTTTCCCAAGAGATTTCAACTTTTTTGAATTGTTTGAAAAGCAGGTAAGCTGCGCCGTGGATGCGGCGCGATTTTTCAAGCAAGTTGTTTCCACCGACGGCGTTAATGAGGATACATTGAGCAAGATGGGCTCAATCGAGCACCAGGCCGACGAAGTGGCGCATACGATAATCGAACAGCTAAACAAAACATTCATCACGCCTATAGACCGGGAAGACATCCACGCCCTTACTACCGAGCTCGATGACATCACCGATATGCTAAATACAATCCTTAGCCGGATGCGAATTTATAATATTACCGGCATTGACAAAAACCTGGTGGAATTTGCAAATGTAATCGAGCAGTCCGTGGATGCCGTCGCACGAGCTATCGGCGGATTGCGCCATATTAAAAACACCAAGGTGGTTTTCGATGCCTGTGTGGAGGTCAACAGGCTTGAAAATGTCGGAGATACAATGCGTGACAGGATGCTTATGGAGCTTTTTGAGACCGAAAAGGACCCCATCACAGTTATAAAGCTGAAAGACATTTATGTGGATGCTGAAACCGTGCTGGATGTATGCGAAGATGTGGCCCACGTTGTCGATTCCATTATGGTTAAGCAGGCCTGATTATGACATTGACTATTGCATTGCTGATTATCCTGGCCCTTGTTTTCGATTTCCTCAACGGCTTTCACGATTCAGCCAATTCTATCGCCACGATTGTCTCTACGCGCGTTTTAAAGCCGAAATACGCTGTGCTTTGGGCGGCATTTTTTAATTTCATCGCCTTTTTGTTTCTTGGACTCCATGTAGCTAATACTATTGGTAAAGGCATTGTCGATATTGCAATTGTGGACCAGAGACTTATTTTCGGAACGCTTGTCGGGGCCTGCGCCTGGGACGTAATTACCTGGTATCTCGGATTGCCGACCAGCTCCTCCCACGCCCTTATCGGTGGATTGATTGGCGCAGCGCTCGTTAAGATAGGACCGCAGGCCCTGGTCTGGCATGGAATTATGAAAACGGTTTTATTTATATTTATTTCGCCGATAGCGGGACTTTTATTGGCATGGTTTTTGGGAATGATAGTTTACTGGGTTTGCCGAAAATCCTTACCAAGGGCAGTTGACAATATCTTTCGCAAAGGCCAGCTTTTGTCTGCCGCATTTTACAGTATAGGTCACGGAGGCAACGATGCACAAAAGACGATGGGGATTATCGCAATCCTGTTATTCAGCGCAGGTTTATTACATGGTAATAAATTTTATGTTCCTCTATGGGTGGTTCTCGCCTGCCATGCAGCTATCGCTTTAGGCACGATGTTCGGGGGTTGGCGAATCGTCAAAACTATGGGACAGAAAGTCGCAAAACTAAAGCCGGTCGATGGCTTTTGCGCCGAATCAAGTGCGGCATTATCGATAGTGATTTCAACTTTTTTGGGTGTTCCAGTCAGTACTACACATACTATTACAGGGGCGATTATGGGAGTAGGTTCGCTTCGGCGTCTAAGCGCCGTCCGCTGGGGCGTGGCCGGCAGGATTGTCTGGGCATGGATATTAACCATTCCGGCTTCCGCGGGAATAGCGGCAATAACTTACAAATTAGCAGAACGGTTTTTTTGAAGCTCACATAGTGAATCACCTAATCTTAATTATCTATCAATCATAAATGACTTTATACCCTGATGTCTTCGTGGTAGAATCTCCGCGTTGATATTTATTAGTGAGGTTTTATGACGAGCGGCTATACAGAAACCGTTAATAAACTTATTGAGGAATTAGGCCGGCTTCCAGGGATAGGCCCAAAGACGGCTGAAAGACTGGCGTTTTATATTCTCAAATCAACTCCTGAAAAGGCACTTGCTTTGGCAAATGCAATCAGCGATGTCAAAACTAAAATAAAGCAGTGCAAAATCTGTTTTAATTTCTCAGAAACTGAATTGTGTCCCATATGTTCGGATACCCGCCGGGATAAAAGTCACATTTGTGTCGTCGAACAGCCGAAGGACGTCATCCTCCTTGAAAAAACAGGCCAGTGTAAATGGGTCTATCACGTACTTGGCGGCCATATCGCCCCATTGGATGGCATTGAACCAAGAGACCTGACAATTGATAAGCTTGTCGAGCGAGTCAAAGCAGGGGGGATTCAAGAAATTATTATGGCGACAAATCCGAATATGGTTGGCGACGGCACATCGCTTTACATCAGCTCTCTATTGAAGGGGACAGGTGTAAAAATCACACGCCTGGCAAGAGGCCTGGCCACGGGCACTACAATAGAATATGCCAATTCCCGAATGCTTTCGGATGCCATTAATTCCCGCCAGCCGTTGGAGTGACTTCGCCTTTCGGCCGGTGTTTCCAGCGGCGATGAAGCCACCAGTATTGAGTCGGGTCTTCGCGGATAAATGTTTCGAACGCCTTGGTGTATTCCTGTGTAATCCAAAGCAGCGGGTCTTTTTTATCAGCCCATTCCTGCGGCATAATTAAACGGGTGAGTCCTATTTCGAAGAAAAACCGGTTATCAATCCTTCTGACATATCCTATACCAATAGGCAGATTTTCCGTTAGTGCCAGTAAACCGATACTTTTGTAGGTGCTGGCCTTCCTTCCGAAAAAGTCAACAAATATTCCCTTTGGCCCGGCATCCTGATCTGCTATAAAGCCGACGGTGGCGCCTATAGATGCGACCTTGCCGAATAATTCGGCTGCGCCTTTTTTATCAATAATTTTTTGTCCCTTTGCCTCCCTGACTCCATAAAGGTATTTACTTATAAAGGGATTATCAAGAGGTCTTGCGATACTGTAAATTTTAAATCCAAAAAGACCCATCATATACCCGATGAGCTCGAAATTGCCGTAATGTGCTCCGGCTAAAATAATTCCTTTTTCCTCTTTGCACATCCATTTGATTCGTTCTGCCTTTTTAAATCTAGAATACTGCCGCCAATTATCTTTTCTGACCAGCTTTGGGGTAAAGATTACATCGACCGCCAGCATCGCAAGCTGCTCAAAGCTTCTTACCCCAACTTCTTGATGCCATTTCTCATCTTTTTCAGGAAAGCTTGCCCGCAAATTTTCGAGGGCTCTTTCTCTTCCTCTTTTGTAATGCTTCCAAAGCAGCCGCCCAAGAAAACGGGCGAATCGCAGATTTGCTTCGACGCTGAAAAGCTGCATTATGCATACAATGATTCTTAAGCAGGCATATGCTAACCAGTCAAGAACGGTATTTCGCTGCCTCTTCGGCTTTTTTCTTTTGACGAATAACGGTGCCGCCATGTTTACATCACAGCAAGCCGTCGCAGTGTTGCTGTTGCCCATCGCATGCTTCGCATGTGGGCCCCGATAAGCAGCAAAACCACCAGAATCCAGTAAACTGAAAATCGCAAAATCATGGATATGTAAGCGATATTGGTTTTCTGCGCGTTGGCTGCTGCTGTCATTTCAGAAGGAGTGAACATGGCCCCGGCGAATACCGGCGCAAAAAGCAGTTGCCATGGAAGCAGCAGGACCACAAAAAGCAAAGATAAAAAGAAAGAACGTGCAATGTGATTGATTCCTCCAAGCCGTCCTATCATCGATATCTTCATCGCAAATAAAATAGTCAGGCAGTAAAGAAGAGAAGTTGGTATAAGCAGAAAATCAAGAAAACGAACGATAGCGGCAATGTGTCTTTCATGCATTTCAAAACGGAAGGTGACTGCCACAGGGGCCGGCTTATTTGGTTCTGCTCCGACCTGAAGCGTCTGCTGCATGTTGGGCTCGGCGGCCGCGTTGCCATCAA
This sequence comes from uncultured Pirellulales bacterium, assembly GCA_964431645.1. Taxonomy (GTDB): domain Bacteria; phylum Planctomycetota; class Phycisphaerae; order Sedimentisphaerales; family Anaerobacaceae; genus Fen-1362. Next base: position 909 of record CAYSKP010000202.1, on the reverse strand, counting down.
CGGCATTTCTTGCCGCTATTTCGATTTTATCCTGCTCAGAAGACATCTGATTTGTCTGTGGATTAATGACCGTATTATCAGGCTGGACCCAATGGCGTTCCATTATCCAAAATGATACCTGGACAAGGACCAGTGACAGCAAAATTATTATGAATAAAAGATTTTTCCAGAATTTTATAACGCTGACCGCTTCGAGGCAATCAGTTGTATCGACCAGATTGGTTATTCTTGACGGTTCCTGATCCATTTGGTTTCTCCTGTTAGCCGATTTAGGTTTATCTTCAAATTCAAATTCCATAAATTACCTTTTTGGGCTGCCAATCGAAAAAACTGTCCTATGGGGCTATTATTATGCCTTTGAAGATATTGTATTTCAAGCATTTTATTTGATTTGAATAGACGTTTTGTCGTGTGAGTTATACCAAATGGCTTAAAAGCTGTATGGCCATTATTTGGAGCAAGCTTATCGAGTTTCGATGAATCATTTATTTTATGATTGCATCCCTTGCGGTTTTATCCGCAAGGGTGGTGTTTTATAATTTATCTTGCTTTAAGCTTACGGCAACGTAACCGCAGCGGAATTACTCGGCATACTTTCTCCCGCCGCGTTTGCCGCTTTAATGCGGTATTCAAGCCGCACTTCCATTGGCTGGTCCATAAGCCACATCTCTGCTTCATAGGTCGTCTGAGCAAGTTGCCACGGCCCGAAAGTCTTATCCGGAAGCTGCTGTCTTCGCTCGATTATGAAATTTCTCACCGGCTTATTACTATCAAACGGCGGCTTTGTCCATCTAAGTGAAACAGTTCCCTCGCCTTCCTTTGCCGCTTCCAGTTCAGTTGGTGTTCCCGGCGCTGTTATCGGGGTCGGCGGGTCCTTTGGTCCCCATCCGATTTCAGTAAGCTTCTCAG
>CAYSKP010000201.1:0-6712 GCA_964431645.1 uncultured Pirellulales bacterium | reverse complement strand
GTTTCCAGCGCGGCATACTTACAACCCGTGACTTTATACCCTCGGCCGCAAGCTTGTCATAAGCCGCCAGCGCAATCGAAACCTCCGATCCCGTCGCCAAAATCTGCACATCCACTTTTTCCGCGCTTATTAATGTATAAGCACCTTTGACCAGATTCCCCGCCGAGGCATATTTTGCCTGGTCTATGACCGGTAGCGTCTGTCTTGTCAAAAGAAGTCCCACCGGCCCTTTATGGTAATTCAAAATAAATTTCCACGCCTGGGCCGTCTCGTTTGCATCTGCCGGCCGAATGATTAGCAAATTCGGCATCGCCCGCAGTGCCGGTAAATGCTCAACCGGCTGATGTGTCGGCCCGTCCTCGCCAAGCCCGATACTGTCGTGCGTCCATACGAAAATCGATGGATAGCTCGATACCGCCGCCAGCCGGACCGCCCCGCGCATATAGTCGCTGAAAGTCAAAAATGTCCCGCCGTACCCGCGCGTCAGCCCGGTTACAGATATTCCGTTCAATATCGCCCCCATCCCATGCTCGCGGACCCCGAAGCGCAGATATCTTCCATCGTATGCGCCTTTTTCAAAATCCTTTGCTTCTTTCCATCTGGTATTATTCGAAGGCGTCAAATCCGCGCTTCCGCCGAACATAAACGGCAGATGCGGCATAAGTGCATCGAGTGTCTTGCCTGAAGCCGACCGCGTCGCGACCGCATTTGGCTTGCCATCTTTAATCAGGTCGAATTTCGGCAATAGCGAATCTATATCGAAATTAATCTTGCTTTCCAGTGCATCCGAAAATTGCTGTGCCAAATCAGGATATGCCTCCTGATATTTTTTAAATAATTTGTTCCATTTCTTTTCGGCCTTCTGTCCCTTATCAACCGCCGAAAGCATATGCGCCTTCACTTCTTCAGGGACATATAAAATCTTCTCCGGGTCCCATCCGAACGCCTTCTTTGTCGCCTTAATCTCATCCTCGCCCAGTGGCGAGCCGTGCGCCTCGGCCGTATCGTGCTTTGTCGGGGCTCCAAAAGCGATATGAGTCCGTAATTTAATTATCGTTGGCCTGCCTTTGAATCTGATTGCCTTCTTGAGCGCCTTATCGTATGCCTCCATATCGTTGCCATCGCCCGGCACCTCGATAACATTCCAACCGTATGCCTTAAAGCGCTTTGCCACATCCTCGCTGAAAGACAAATCCGTGCTGCCATCGATTGAAATATGATTGTCATCGTATGTCACCACAAGGTTATCCAAGCCCAGATGTCCGGCCAGTGAGCATGCCTCTGAAGACACTCCTTCTTCGAGGTCACCATCCCCGCAGAATACGAAAATCTTGTTATCGATAATCGCAAATCCCTCACGGTTGAAATATTGCGCCAGGTATTTTTCCGCAATCGCTATACCGACTGAATTCGATATCCCCTGCCCCAATGGCCCTGTTGTCACTTCGATTCCGTAATCAGGATTGTATTCAGGATGTCCCTGTGTATGGCTTGCGTACTGCCTGAAATTTTCCAAATCCTCCAGCTTCATCTTGCCGCCGGTCAAATGCAGCATCGCGTAAAGCAGCATGCAGGCATGGCCGTTCGAGAGAATAAACCTGTCGCGGTTTGGCCACCTGGTATTTTGCGGATTGAATTTCATATGCTTCATCCACAGCGTATAAGCCGCCGGCGCCAGTCCCATCGGAGCGCCCGGGTGCCCTGCCTTTGCCTTCTGCACCGCGTCTGCCGCCAGAAATCTTATCGTATCGATACAAAGCTCATCGAGCCCTGTTACGCCTTTTACCCTTATTGATTCACTCATTTTTCACCCTGCAAAAAAATTATTAAATCTATTTATTCCCGCTCTTGAAGCAAATTACGATAACCCAAAAAATAACCTTCTGCAAGCTTTTTATGCATAAGTATTTGACTTGAAAACGTCTCCTTTAAACGTTATACTTAGTTCCTTAAGGCGATTTGAATATTTTTTATCTCTGTGTTCTCTGTGCCCTCTGTGGCAAAAGAACTCTGTGGCAAAAGGAGTAAAAAAATGAAACGTATCGGACGTCGTGAATTTCTCGCTGGTTCCCTCGCGGGCGCATCAGGATTATTGCTGTCTTCCAAACTGGCCCTTGCCGCCGAAGCTATTAAAGATGCAAATGCACCAAAAGCCGCCGTCAAGATGTTTGACCCGTGGGAAGTCGTTACCCTGGGTAAATCCGGCATCAAGGTCTCACGCGTGGGATTTGGCACTGGCATGAGCGGCGGCCGTCACGCCTCAAACCAGACCCGCCTCGGCAAGGAGAAATTCGAGACGCTTTTAAAGGAGGCCTACGACAAGGGCTGCCGTCTCTTCGATTGTGCCGATATGTACGGCTCGCACCCTTATATCATTCCGGCGTTAAAAGGCATACCTCGCGATAAATTCACAATCGTTACAAAGCTTATGGTTTGGGACCCGCCCGCCGAGGAAAAGGAAAAGCCGCTTGTCACCATCGACCGCTTTCTCAAAGAAATGAATACCGATTATATCGACCTCCTGCTTTTGCATTGCATGATGGCCCCGGATTGGAACAAAACCTTAAAGCCGTATATGGATGGAATGGAAGAAGCCAAGAAACAAGGCAAAATCCGCGCTCACGGCGTATCATGCCATTCGATTGGCGCACTTGTTGCTGCGGCCGCTGACCCATGGGTCGACTCCGTTCACGCCCGAATCAATTCCGAGGGCTCTGAAATGGATGGCTCGCCGGAAGAGGTTGTCCCCATCCTCAAGAAGATTCACGATGCCGGCAAGGGTGTTGTCGGTATGAAGCTTATCGGCCAGGGCGATTTCCGCGATGATAGAAAACTCCGCGAAAAGTCCGCCGATTTCGTCTTCAATCTCGGCTGTGTCGATGCCGTCGTCATCGGCTTCGAATCCATTAACGAAGTCTCCGATTACGAAGACATCGTCAAACATACAGTGCGTAAGGCATAACGTGTCGCGGGCGTCTCGCCCGCGCTTTCCTTGACCGAGCCCGTCCTGAGCTTGTCGAAGGGAACATTTCCAACCCTTCTGTCTGTATCCACGTACTCTTTTAGTAACATAGACAGGCACATCCCGGCCGTATATAATAAGCGGCATTGGAGCTATCGATGAAATTTACAAAAATGCATGGTATCGGTAATGATTATGTCTTTGTGGATTGCTTCCGTGAAAGAGTAACCAATCCCGCTAAAGTCGCCCGCGCGATAAGCGACAGGCATTTCGGCGTCGGCTCTGATGGTCTGATTTTAATTTGCCCATCCAAAAAAGCAGATGCAAAAATGCGAATCTTCAATGCCGACGGCTCAGAGGCCGAGATGTGCGGCAATGGAATCCGCTGCGTCGCCAAATATGTTTACGAGCATAAACTTGCAAAATCAGCAGGCCCAATTGTAATGGGCAGCAAAATATATCCTGCATCGTTTAAAATTGAAACAGGTGCCGGAATCCTTACAATTGGCCTAAAACTCAGCGGCAAAGCTGTTCAAAGCGTTTGCGTCAATATGGGCCCGCCGCGATTTACGCCAAAAGAAATACCTGTAAATCTTTCAGGTGAAGCCGTTATCGAACACCCAATCGAAATCGATGGCAGCCAATTGCAGATGACCTGCGTCTCAATGGGAAATCCGCATGCGGTATTTTTCTGCGATGATGTTGCGGCCATCCAGCTCGAATCAATCGGTCCAAAAATCGAAAACCACGAATTGTTCCCCAAAAGAACAAACGTCCATTTCGTCCAAATCGAATCCAAAAATCGCTTCAAAATGCGGACATGGGAGCGAGGCAGCGGCATAACTTTGGCCTGCGGAACCGGCGCCTGCGCCTGTGCCGTAGCTGCGGCGTTAACCGGCCGGACGCAGCGCTCTGTAACCGCCCAATTACCCGGCGGCCAGCTTCAATTAGACTGGTCAACCGCTGACAACTGCGTATATATGACCGGGCCGGCAGTTGAGGTTTTTACGGGCATTTGGCAATAATTTTGTCCTGAAAAAACCAGCTTTTTAACCTCAAAAATGCACCTATGTTGATTTTTATCAACATCAATGCTTGACAAAATCAACATAACGGCTATTATAAAGATAAGAAATACACCCGTTAGGGAAGGGAGGCCCTTTATAAGGACAAAAAAATGCCTGAAAAAGCAATTCTCGTTGTTGATGATGACAAAATAATACGCGACTGTCTTACTGATTTTTTGAAAAATGAAGGCTTCAAAACCGGATTCGCCGCAAGCGTCAAAGAGGCAGCCGGCGAACTTGAAAAGCAGGACTACGCACTGGTTATTACCGAGATTAATCTGCCCGGTGGCGACGGCTTTCAATTGCTGGATTTAGTTAGAGATAATTATCCGCAAACGGTTGTTGTAGTCATCACAGGCTATGGCACAATCGAATCGGCTGTGCGTGCGATAAAGACCGGCGCTTACGATTATCTTACCAAGCCGATAAATGATGATGAGCTACGCCTTGCCGTTGCTCGTGCGATAAAACAGCAGACGCTTATGAGTGAAAACATCAATCTTCGCTCGCAGCTCGAGCAGCGATACAGTCTTGATAGTATTCTAAGTCAGGATTACAAGATGGCGCGGGTTTTCGAGCTTGTCGAGGCCGTGGCCGACAGCAAGACTACAATTTTAATGACCGGCCCTTCGGGGACGGGTAAGACGATGGTGGCACGCGCAATTCATCATCACTCCAGCAGGCGCAGGGAAGCATTTGTCGAGGTAAGCTGCGGGGCACTGCCGGAAACGCTTCTTGAAAGCGAATTGTTCGGCCACGTAAAAGGGGCTTTTACGGGTGCAGTAGCTAATAAGAAGGGCAAATTCCTTATTGCAGACGGCGGCACGATTTTTCTCGATGAGATAGGAAATGCGTCGCCCGCATTGCAGGTGAAGCTGCTTCGGGTAATTGAAGACAGGCAGTTCGAGCCGGTAGGCAGCAATAAAACAATAACAGTAGATGCACGGATTATACTTGCCACAAACAGGAATTTGATCGAGGAGGTCAAGCAGGGCAGGTTCCGTGAGGATTTGTATTACAGGATAAATGTGGTAAGTGTGAATCTGCCGGGATTATCGGAAAGGGTTGGAGATATTTCTTTACTGGCAAAGCATTTTCTAAAGACATACAGTCTGCAGCATAATAAAAAGAAAATTGATTTTACCGATGAAGCATTAGGCTATCTTGAACGTTATCCGTGGCCCGGCAATGTCCGCGAGCTTGAAAATGTAATCGAAAGAGCGGTCCTGCTGGGTAAATCCAGCTTCATCACACCTGATGATTTGCCGACTGTTGTCACGCAGGAGCAGCCGGTTCAAGAGCCCGCTTACAATGTGGTCAGTCTTAAAAAAGCGATTGGCGACCCGGAGAAAAATATTATACGGCAGGCACTTGAAACGCATAAATGGAACCGCCAGGACACGGCCGGTGCATTAGGCATTAACCGCACGACACTTTTCAAGAAGATGAAGCGTTACGGCCTTTATGAAGAGGCCCAGCGCCTCGGCCTTGCTTGATTTTTTCAGCGTGTTCTTCTTACCCAAATTAACAAAACGCATCAAAAACGTTGCAAAAAATCAACGTGCCGTAAGGTGCTTTACAGGTGCTTTGAACAAGTAAAAACATGCAAAAACCACACCCTAAACGTTTAGAAAGTGTACGAAATGACTCCCTAACGTACCCGAATCGTACCCTAAATGATACTAAATGGCCCCCCAACGATACCTCTGTGACCCCCGGCTTTCACTGCTCATCGTGAGGACTGAGGAGGAAAAGTTTTTAATTTTTAGTTTTTAGTTTTTAACCGCAGATTTCACAGAAATCTTTACCGCGGAGGACGCGAAGAGCGCTGAGATTTTTTTTGACGCGGATTACGCTGATGACACTGATTAAATTTTGCCACAAAAAGGCACAAAAAAAACAAAAGATTTTAGCCATAGAGCACGCAGAGGTCACTGAGAATTTCAGACACGGATTCCTTCGGCAAGCTCAGGACAGGTAAGGATGAGCACTTCAAAAATTTTCCTTATTTATGATTGATGATTTATGTTTTCAATTATTCTAGATTTAAAATTTTATTTATTGGGTGTAAAGAAGGGCAACTTCTTGGGGGGACAAGGCGCGGTTGTAGATTTTGACTTCATCGATCTTGCCATTAAACCAGCCTTGACCGCTGGTTTTATTCCATCTTTTTCCTATATATAGAGGGACACTACTGCTGATATCTGCATTAGAGGTAAATTGCTGGTCGGGGACACCATCTATATAAATCGAATGATTAGTTCCATTTTTTGTGTAAACAACATGATGCCAGAAGCCATTGAGAGCATTTTGACTGAAATTAAGACTCCTGTAGCCGCCCTGAGTGTTATCACCTATTTCAATATTGTTAGATGAGAAGGTATACCATGTGCCATAACCGCTTGCATCATAACGATTGGAAACTATAACACCAGATATTGATGTCTGTATCCATGCATTTACGGTTATATTATCGAAATTACTTGGACCGCTTCCGCAATCAATATAATCGTTTGTGTCGTCAAAATTCAATGCTCCATTATATTTTCCTATTGACCATGTTGGTCCATAAAGAGTTCCATTATTCGAATCTTTAGAATCGTGTGCTGTTTTTCCTTATTTTTCATCCAGCGACCACCGAGAAACAAAATTCGGCTCAGGCAAAGTTGTGAAATTCCAAACA
>CAYSKP010000200.1:0-6536 GCA_964431645.1 uncultured Pirellulales bacterium | reverse complement strand
AAAGAAACAGCTTTAACTGTTGATGTATTTAGCGTAAAGAATATGGCTATTATGGCTATGGCCGCAGCAAGTCCGCTAATCGCGGCATATCGTGCAAGTCTTTTTACAGAAAGCTTTCTGTTATGTGCTGTATTTATACTTAAACTTGTTTGTCCCTTTATACCACTTTGTAAGCCGCTCACATTGACCTGTAGAGGAAACTCGGCATATAAATCTTCAGTATTAGCCTCTTCCATTTGAGTGGGTTTAATTTTGCAAACAGTTGTTATTCCGGATTCGGGACGTTCGAGAATACCAAAAATTAATTGATGAAAATCTTGGATTTTAACAAGACAATCCCGGCATTTTCGGGTATGTGATGCAAGCGATTCACGGAATTTGGAGTATTGATCATTTAATAAGTCCAAATCGTATGGTATGGCATAATAAAAGAGATCGGCTGGAGATAACTGTTTGCAAAAATAATTGTCTTTTGATTTCGATGTTTGCTCAATATTAAATTCTCTTTGCTGATAGATTAGATGGCGGCAGGATGGACATAAACACAAATGTTTCAGTGTATCTGTATTTATCTCTTCAAAATGCAAGTTTGTTATTGACGATATTGATTTTTCGGCTTGCGAACACGTCACGCGATTTCCTGATTTATCGGCATACATCCGGCTTAATGTGCTCAACTGTTTTTGATTAAGATTTAACTCTCGAATTTTCTCAAGGTCCTGTGAACATTTCGGGCAATTATCCAGATGAACTGTAATAGGTGTAGGTATTTTAATCTCCATTGAGGGGACGCTAAATGTCGGCAAAAAAGGTTTTACCCTTTCACATTTTACCTGATGTCCTAAATATGCAAAATGAAGTCTTAAAACTGCATTAACAGCTTCATCTTTTTTAGATCTTTCATCACTCGAAAGGCTTATTAAGCTGCCGCTTAATCGTTCTATATTTGAACGGCAATTATTGCATTTACGAATATGTTCAATAATATCCTGAGGTATCAACTCCGCATCAGAATCTGTGATGAAGTCGATGTAATACCTCTCTGCTTGTCTGCATAATGCGTTTGGATTAAAAGATACCATTTATTCCACGACCTCTTCTTTATCGATAAGTTTCCGAAGTTTCCGCAATCCCGCAGAGATATATCTGCTGACCGATCTCTTATTAACACTCATATTTTTAGTTATTTCTTCAATGCTGCCGTTATTAATAAATTTTAATGAAATAGCCTGTGCCTCACGGTTCGGCAGCAAACGTTCAATCATTTTAAACATCTTCAGTGTTTCTTCCGTCTCTATTAAGGCATTTTCCGGCAGGTCATTGTTGATATGATTTTTAATAACTTTTGAAAATCTTTGTATTCTGTCATGATAATGTTCAACACGGCGTATCGCATCAAAACTATCGTTGATTATGGCTCTATAAAGATAATTTTTTATGTTTCGAACGTCTGAAGGGATAGGTTTGGCTGTTAAAGAAAGAAAAAAATCCTGATAAAGGTCATTTTCGAGTTCAGGGTCTGCCACTCGGTACCTTATAACGGAACGGATAAAATTGCCATATTCAGCAAATATCTCCGCTGCAAGGATTGTATTATCCTTGATATCATCAACCTCTCGAATTTTTTGGGTTGAAGAAACCTGCAGTTTTTCAGTGACATCTGAAGGCATGTCCTTATATTACCATAATAGCTCCGATATTAAATAAAAATGTGCTTTAAAATAGGCTTAATGTATCAAAGAACTTCGGCTAATTATTATGTTTTTTGTTTTGGTAAGCTGCCGAATTCTTTCAGAGGTTTGAAAAATGAGCAGGTATCGTCTTCCCAACGAAAAAAGGGGGTTTCTGGATTGTTAGCAATGTTCTTTTTTTTAGATTTACTGCAAAGTCCCCAATTATTGCTGCCCGGCATAGCACCTTTTGCATCAAAATAATCGCACTGCTTGCATATTTTATCCATTTTATCAATTACCCTAAAAAACATAGAAGTTTATCGAAGCAATCTAACAGCTTTATAGCTGTAGATAATTTAGAAAATCTTCTTTAGATAGAGGCGTTTGCAAATGGATAGATGTTGATTTTAAAACTGATTTTTAATAGAATTAATTTGGCTTAGAGGAACCCTCTTTGGACTGAGGCGTTACTTTTTTACAGGTAGTAAATTAGCTTTTTACAGAGTTGTCCTGGGTTACAGATATTAATGGAGCATCTCTCGCGTAAATTAGCGGGTTGTTTTGCATGGCCAACAGTAAGCTTGCCGTTTTTTTTCCTTTATTACATATGTCTGTGGAAGGTTGTTGACCTTCGTCTTATCTACCATGGCGGCGGGTTGATTGAGAACTTTCCTGTTTTTTTCCGCGGATGGACGTTTTTTCAGGGTTTTCTCTGTTATGCCGGCGGACCAGTTGATTACATCAGCGCTTTTCTATCACAGTTTTTCTATATAGGATGGGCAGGGGCACTGGTTGCCGCTTTACAGGCGTGGCTGCTCTGGCTTTGTGCCGCATTGATAATGAGAACAATAAACGGTTGGCGTCCCATGTGGATCTGTTATCTGCTGCCGGTTTTTCTGCTTTTCCTTTACATTCTGTGCGTATGTCTGTTTACGTCTGCAATGGCGCTGCTGACGGCATTTGCATTTGCATATTTATACATGCGAACCGCATTAAAAAACACATATGCGAGCATTCTGATTTTTCTGGTTGTGTCATTGATTGTTGATGCCGCGGCGGGCCCGGCGTATATAGTGTTCGCGGTGTTGTGCGCGAGGTATGAACTGATTGCAAGAAGGCAATTGTTCAGGGCTTTGATATGCCTGACAGCAGCACCGATTGTTTCATACCTTTCAGATATATTGTATTTTGATTCAAGTATCATTGAATCATTCAGCAGGTTTCGCCCTTTTCCTTTCACAGCAGGTCACGGTCTTACGATTATGATTTACGCATTGTTTTTGTTTTTGCCGGCTGCCGCAGCGGTATTCTGGTTTTTGGGGCTTCTCGGCATAAGCCCCTCAGGGAGATTTTCTTTTTTGACAAAAGGAAAGGTTCCAAAATTTGCAGGGCTATCTATGCCTTTTGTGCTTGGCATTGCGGCCGTCTTTATATCGTATAACACGCGGCTGCACACGATGCTCGAGGTTGATTATTACGGCAGTCAGAAAATGTGGTCAAAAGTTATTAAAGCCATGAATCGCAATCCTCAACTGAAATTTCCAAGCAAGACAGTCAATCGCGCCCTCTATCATACAGGCCGGTTCGCTGAGGATATGTTTTGTTATCCGCAGAGTGTTGAGGCGTTATTTATGGACCGCAGAACCGGCGGGGGGGCCTACTGGGGGCTTTACGATACGTTCATTGATCTGGGGCATATAAACCTGGCGGAATATTCGCTTTTTATGTGTATAGAGACATACGGGGAGAGGCCAATATTTCTAAAACGGCTTGCGATTGTGAGTATGGTCAAGGGCGATATTAATGCTGCAAAAATTTATCTAAATGCCCTTACCAAAACAATGTTTGATTCGCAATGGGCCGCTGATTATCTCAAAAGAATCGAGCAGGACCCGACCCTGTCATCGGATAAAGATGTGAGGTATCTCCAGGGCGTAATGGTAGAAAGAGATAGAGGTGATGTATCGATAAATACAAGTATGATTGGGGACCTTCTCGATAAGAACAGACAAAACAAAATGGCTTTTGAATATCTTATGGCGTATTACCTGCTCAACGGCCAATTCGAGGCATTTGAAGAGAACCTCAAGCGCCTTGATGATTTCGGATACAAGAATATTCCAAGGGCCTTCGAGGAGGCGATACTTTACGATAATTTCATGAAGAAAAAACAACTGGACCTGCATGGCAGGAAAATCAGCGCAGAATCGCAGCAGCGCTTCAGCGGTTTTTTGGAGATGCTGCTCGGCCGCTATAAGGGCAATAAAAATGCGGCCTACGTCGAGCTGGCTAAAAATTACGGTGATTGTTACTTTTTCTATTGTATATACAGGCAGTCAGGAAAGAAAATTTGAGTAAGCCTAAAAAAATATTGGGTTTGATTTTAGCCGGTATATTGGTGCTCTTTTTGCTGATGTATTTTACCCTCGGTAGTGTTACTGCTATTGATAAATATAGTGATATCGCCCGTCCGGCAGTGATTTATCCTGATTATACCTCCACTGTTATTGCGCCTGATATTGCACCTCTTAATTTCATGGTGAAGGAAAAAGGTTCGTATTATCTGGCGAGGATATATTGTGATAAGGGTGAGAAGATAGAAATTTATAGCAAGTCACCTAAAATTCTGATTCCCATTGCTCGCTGGCACAAGCTTCTTGATAAAAACAGGGCAGGTCTGCTTTACTTCGATATTTTCGTAAGAGGGGATAACGGCAATTGGGTAAAATACCAAACAATCACCAATAAAATTGCCGCAGAAGATATAGCAAGTTCTCTAGTTTACAGGAGAATGCATCCGCCGTTCAATTATCCTTTAAGAGGCCCAATAGGTGTTTTTGAGCGTGACCTTAAAAGTTTCGATGAAAAACTGGTTCTTGATAATCATCGTCAGCTGATTGGCTGCGTAAATTGTCATACATTCTGCGATAAACGGCCGGAAAAAGTGGTTATTGGTGTTCGTAATCCCAAATATGGTGCAATGACGCTCTTCATAGAAAATGGTTCAGTAAAAAAGATAGGTCACAAGCTCGGCTATACGGCATGGCACCCCGGCGGCAGGCTCGCGGTTTTTTCAAATGATAAGCTCCCGCTTATCTTTCATACAGCAAGAAGTGTTATTAATGAGACTATAGACCTGAATTCTACGATTTCCTGTCTGGCGACAGACTCGCTAACAATAAAGACATCGCCGGAACTTTCGAGAGGTGACCGGCTGCAAACCTGGCCCGTATGGTCGGCAGATGGGCGCTGGCTTTATTATTGCAGTGCGCCGAAATTATGGAATGAAAAAGCGAAAATGCCTCCTGATGGATACGACAAAATAAAATATGACTTAGTCAGGATAGGCTATGATATTGAAACCGATACATGGGGCCAAGCCCAGACAGTTATTGCAGCGAAGGATACAGGCCTGAGCATTGCGATTCCGAAAACTAGTCCTGATGGCCGCTGGCTGACGTTTTGTATGCTGGACTACGGCTTTTTCCCGCCATGGCATGAGAGCAGTGATTTGTATATAGCGGATTTAAATGAGGCAAACCAGACGGGCCGGTTTGAATACCGCCGGCTGGATATCAGCAGCGACAATAGTGAGAGCTGGCAAAGCTGGTCGAGCAACAGCCGATGGATAGTTTTCAGCAGCAAAAAAGAATTCGGCAGCTTTACAAAGAGTTATCTAAGCTATATTGACCGGCAGGGACACGCACATAAGCCCCTGATAATCCCGCAGAAAGACCCCGAGTTTTATACATACAGTTTGGATGCTTTCAATACCCCCGAATTGATAACAGGGTCGATTTCGATCAGTTCAAGGCAATTAGAAAACGCGGTATTTAGCCAGACAGACAAAGGTAAGCCAAAAAAGACCCTGCCTGAAGCCGAATTTGCGCCGGGACAAGCCTGGAAAGAAATTGAGTAGACTATCAATATTCTTGTTTTTTAGCCGGGCTTGCCGGTCCTCCGGATTCAGGAAGGGGGGAGAGATTTTCGGACGCAGATTTCCCTCCGCGGCGACAATCCGCATTTTGCGGCAGGGGTTTTCAAGCTTACTTTGGCTCGCCGCATTAAGCGGCAGGGGTTTTCAAGCTTACTTTGGCTCGCCGCATTATGCGGCAGGGGTTTTCAAGCTTACTTTGCCTCGCCGCATTAAGCGGCAGAGGTTTTCATTTTGCGTTATGGGACTGATTTTCGCGAAAACGCGGTTTTTAATGTAAAAACGAGGTTCACCGCCTAGAACGCCAGGAACGCAGAGTTTATAAAAGGAATGTTTACAAAAAGCAACATCATAAAAGGATTCTTTTACCAAGACGCAAATGGCTTGGCCATACGGGAGCCACGAAGGTACACGAAGATTTAGCCACTAAAAAGCACAAGAGGCACAAAATTATTAGACACTGATCGACACGGTTTTATTTGTCTTGGTGTTCTTGACAAACCCTGTTTATTAAGCGAGCTTAACCACAGAGTTTGTCTTCGTCCACCGAATCCCCAAATACGGGATTCTTTTAGAAGCCAATTAAAAGACACGCCCTACCCTTCGTAGCGACAGCGTAGAAGGGATTAACACGGATTAAGATTCTTAGTGTCTTAGGGGCTTCGTGGTTTAATGGTAAAGGGATTGACAAAAGGCCTTGTCGAATAGAGAATAGGGGATAATTTTCATTTTTGAGGAGCAGAATAGGTAGAGAAATTATACTACAAATCTGAAAGGCAGTTTGTAACGCGGCAATCATAAAAATCTGTTTGTATAAATTAAAATGGAAAAGATTTGGCGAAATTTTATTTTAGGTTTTAGCTTAGTGGTTTTTTTTTATCTATGGGCTTCTACTAATTTCTTCGTATCTCTCATTTTTATATTAGTTA
>CAYSKP010000199.1:0-8103 GCA_964431645.1 uncultured Pirellulales bacterium | reverse complement strand
CTTCTAATTTCGCCGAATACGCAATTGACAATTGGTGTCCTCGATTTTTCGGGAACGCCAATTGTCATTTTTATGCGCCATCATTTCGTTAAAACAGAAGTGTAATTTTGATAAGCGGAAAAACAAGAGATTTTCACCCTGATTTTTTGTCTCAAATTTCACCAAAGATTGTTTAAAAGATTGCTTAGAAACCGACTGTTTTGACCGATAATTACAGCCGTAGCAGTAGAATAAAAAATCGCTATAAATAATATTTTAAATATTCATATTTTGACGCAAAAATCCGCTCTAAATATTTCCTAAAGGCCTTTTTATTACGTATTTTTTACTTAACCGGCCCAAATTTGGTGACGATAAAGAAGGTGCTGTTAAAGAAAAAATAAAGATTTTTGCTGGTGAGGGTTAAAAAATGGGAATCCAGAACTGGTCAGAAAGTATAATACTCGTTGATTTGCCCGCCGAGCCTTTGATGGGCGATGAGCTCAAGACCATCACTGATATTATCAAAGACAGAGATGATTGTGACGTGGTTGTGGATTTTTCATCCGTCGATATTATAACTTCATCGAGTCTCTCGAAGTTCCTAAAGCTTAGAAAAATGCTCGTGGATAATGACCATCAGCTAATCTTCTGCAACGTGGCCCCTGCCACAAAAGGCATCTTCGCAGTAACCGGTCTCGAGGGTATCTTCAAGGTCGCCGATGACAAATTCGTCGCCCTTGCCGGCCTGCAATTGGTTAGATAAATTAAGCAATATCAAATAACTGTCATTGCGAGGAGCGTAGCGACGAAGCAATCTTCTTTTTTCATTTAGAATCTGATTGTTTTTTCTGCGCGGGCCAATGACATTATCTTCATAAGCCCCAACTTTGTCTTAGGAGGTATTCCTATCCGTTTTCACCCCATCTTTGGTTAAGCAAATCAGTTACACCTCAGCTCGGGATAAAATTCAAAAAATATGGATTTTTACAAGAATTTTTCGTATAATAATTTAACCGATTTAAACTGGTGATTATCCGGCAAAAACGGCTTACCTGATTGGATTAATATGAATATAGTTGGCATATCCGCATTTTATCACGATAGTGCAGCAGCCCTTGTGCGCGATGGCGTCATAATAGCCGCTGCACAGGAAGAGCGATTCACCAGAAAAAAGCACGATAACAGCTTTCCGATACATTCAGTTAATTATTGCCTGCAGACAGCTGCCATAAAAGCCTCGCAACTTGATTATGTCGTCTTTTATGAAAAACCCCTTTTAAAATTTGAGCGGCTCCTTGAATCATATATAGCTTATGCGCCTCGTGGTTTCGGTCAGTTTCTCATTGGTATGCCCGGCTGGCTCAGACATAAGCTGCACCTTCCGCATGAAATGGATAATGCTTTACAGCACCAATATAAAGGACGCTACATCTTCACCGAACATCACGAATCTCATGCGGCAAGCGCCTTTTTCCCTTCGCCTTTTAACCAGGCCGCGATTCTTACACTCGACGGCGTAGGTGAATGGACAACCTCCAGCTACGGGATAGGCAAAGGCAATAAAATTGAACTTACCCATGAGATACGCTTTCCCCATTCGCTCGGTCTGCTTTACTCGGCTTTTACATACTTCACCGGTTTTAAAGTCAATTCCGGCGAATACAAGGTAATGGGACTTGCTCCGTATGGCCAACCAAAATACCGCGACCTTATAATGAAAGAGCTTATAGATATAAAACAAGATGGTTCTTTCCGGCTGAATATGTCTTATTTCCCATATTGTCACAAAACCCTAATGGTCGATGATAAATTTTCGAAACTCTTCGGCGGCCCCGCGCGAAAACCTGAATCTCCTCTGACTCAGCGAGAAATGGATATAGCCGCTTCAATACAAATGGTATGCGAAGAGGTCATGCTGCGTGCCGCAAGGCATGTGCACAAGCAAACTTCAATGAAGAATCTTGTCCTTGCCGGAGGTGTCGCACTCAATTGTGTTGGTAACGGTAAAATATTGCGCGAAGGTCCTTTTGAAAATATATGGATTCAGCCCGCTGCAGGCGATGCCGGCGGTGCAATCGGCGCCGCATTGTTTGTATGGTTCCAGCTTTTGGATAATAAGCGAAAAACTCACCCGCTCGATGACCAAAAGGGTTCTATGCTGGGGCCTTCTTACACAAATGAGCAGATTCAAATTTTTCTCGATTCCATAGGCGCAAAATACCAGACCATCGAACAATTCGAGCAGTTAATCGACAAAGTCACGGATTTGATATCCCAGGGAAAAGTCATAGGATGGTTCCAGGACAGAATGGAATTCGGTCCCAGGGCACTCGGAAATAGAAGCATTCTTGGAGATGCGCGTAACGAGCAGATGCAGTCCAAGATGAATCTCAAAATCAAATTCCGTGAGTCATTTCGGCCTTTTGCCCCGTGTGTTTTGAGAGAATATGTAAGTGAATATTTTGAGATGAGAGACCATCAGGACAGCCCCTATATGCTTCTTGTGGCAGATGTTAAAAAAGAAAAACGAATAGCTGACAATATATCCCACAATTCAGTCAATGGCTTAGATAAGCTGAAGCTCAAACGAAGCATTGTGCCAGCCATTACTCACGTAGACTACTCCGCGCGAATACAGACGGTTGACAATCAGCGTCACCCCAAACTACATCGTCTGATAAGCCGCTTTAAGGAAAAAACCGGCTGTCCCGTAATCATCAACACAAGTTTTAATATTCGAGGCGAGCCTATCGTCTGCTCGCCCGAACATGCCTATAGATGTTTTATGGCAACCGATATGGACGTGCTTGTTTTGCAAAATCAGATACTTTTAAAAAGCGAACAGCCCCAGCCAAAACAATATAATCAAACTGAATATATGGCACAATTTAAGCTCGATTGACGAAAGATAAATTATGTCCCTTGTTGAAATAAACTGGAACCCTCAAAAAAAAGACCTTCGCAAGTTCGGGTTAATAGCCCTGGTAATTCTTGGTATAGCTTCTATTTTCCTCCATTTCGCATTTAAAATTTCAATCTCGCATTCCCTGATTCCTGCAACTGCCGGTTTTTGCATATTTCTTATCAGTCTTGCTTCAACTAAAGCCGTAAAGATCATTTATATCGGTATGACGCTGGCAGCTTTGCCTATCGGCTTTACAGTTAGTATTTTACTAATGGGTATATTTTATTTTCTTATTTTGACGCCCATAGCAATTTCTTTTAAAATTTTCGGCAGAGATCAGCTCAATAGAAGATTTTTACCCGATTCAGAAAGTTACTGGTCTGCTCGTCAAAATTCAACCGATAAGCAGCGTTATTTCCACCAATCCTGAGGACAATTAATGGCAAATATAGAAAACGAAAAAGAAATGGATTTTTCGAAACTCTCGACCCAGAAACGCCCCTCTATTATTTCTGAATTCTGGTTCTTCCTCAAGAATAATAAAAAATGGTGGCTACTTCCTATATTAATTATACTCCTGCTGATGGGAATTCTCGTTGTTCTGGGCGGTTCGGCTGTAGCGCCTTTTCTATATACGCTTTTTTAGCGTATTGTTTTCCCGTCATTAGCTATTTTGGATTGCCGCCGTGTATTAGGTTCGGGTCAAGCGCCATCGCTTTGCGGCGTTCCTTCTCGGCTTCTTCGAACTGCCCCTTTTTTTTAAGAAACATTGCGAAATTAAAATGCAAAGAAGCATCATTAGCAACCATCTCTATTCCTTTTCGATAAATTTGTTCAGCCTTGTCAGCTTTGCCTATATCATTTAATAATATCAAAGCTAAACTTTTGTAATAAAGAGGGACTTCAGGATCCAAGTTTATCGCTTTGTTTAAGTACTTTATTGCCTTATTATATTGGCCCTTTTTTTCATACAGCATTCCCGCAGAATAATGTGCTATGCCGTTCATAGGATTTAACTGGGATGCTTTGAGAGCGCGTTTCAAAGCTGAATCTGTGTCCCCTATCCTGTACTCTATCTCAGCAAGCTGGTTAAGCATTAAAACATCATGTGGAATTTGCTCCGCAATATAACGGCTCAGCTTAACAACTGTATCAGTCGGATTCTTTTTTGTTTGCCACAAATATAAAGCGTATCTCCGCGCAAGGTACACGTCATCAGTCTGAAGCTTTACTGCATTTTGATATTGCTGTATCGCATTGTCAATTGCGCCTGGTCCTGTACGAACCTTCAGTTCTTCCAGATTTTGAGTCCAATATTTTACTATCTCGTCATGGTAAAGCTGATTTTTGAATGTCGGCTGATTATTAAACATATCCAGGTTGAGTTTAGTTAATCTGAAATTATCATACTCAGTATAGGCCATTCGTTTTACACACTCGGCTTCAGTTATTATTGTCTCTCTGGACTTCTGTTCTTTTATAATCTTTGGCAGAATATCTGCAACACGCTCAAAAATACTTCTAGCTAACAGGTAATTTCCCGCGAAAGTTAAATGAACATGCTCCCAAAGCAGCTCATATCCAGGGCAGTTTCCGGTACTGGCTTTCGCAAATACATTAACAGAATCAACGAAATAAACATCTTTGAGCTTCTTATCGCTGACTTCGCGAATAATCTGGTTTATCTTCGAATCAGCGCGAAATCGAAGGGTATCAAAGTCCATCGCTCGTTTATAATATTCTCCCGCCTTTTCAAATTGTCCCGTATTCCACATGCACTGCCCTATGCGAAACTGAAGCTCGGCGTAAGTGTCATCAATTGCCGCGGCAGACAAATAACTGGCAATAGCATTATTGTAATCACCCGCTTTTTCAAGCTCTATCCCGTGCTGCAAAAATTTGTCAAACTCCTTCAGCTTGTCGCCAATGTCCGTTCGATGCAAAGAAGCAAAAGGGGGACAATCCTTCAAATTCACCGCTACAGTCGAAACGATTGTCTTGGCTCCCGCCTTCTGCGCACACTTAATGATGTCTTCAAGATTGCTTTGAAAGTGGCTGTAAACATATTGCATTCGTTCATCATCATGCCGGATTTGCTTCGAAAGAAACATATTCAGTCCGCCCCACTGATCAGGACTTTTTTTCATATGCCCGGCTATGCTGGTTATCAATTCGCCAATTCTGGTTGACTTGAATGCGATACTAATTCGGATAAGTATTAAATTCTTTGTCAGTGGGCTAAAAATCGTCCCTGCGCCGTAAGGGCCTATAACTTCATTGTTGCCCATATATACGACAAACAAATCAGGTTTGAGCCTCGCGCAATCTCTGGCAATCCGGGCAACGCAGTGAGAATTTATTGCCGGCATGGCAGCGGTAAAAACCTCGAAATTGACTGATGGATACTGCTGATGCAGCATCACACGCAATTGACGTCCAAAACAATACCCCGGGTCAGGCTCACCCATAGCTGCAGATTCCCCGAGAATGAAAATCCTGTAGCAATCACCCTTTTCCTCAGGTATGACGAAATTTTCGAACTCCCGGCTGATTTTAGGAGGGAAAAATTGCCATCCGAACTTAATATTACTGCAATAAACCGGTCGATTATTTACATGCCATCTTAAAAACGCGCTTGAGGGATATCCGAATCCTATCAAACGAAGCGCTATCTCTAAAAAAAACAGCGCCATCAGCGGCATAATTATTGCCGCTAATATGCGAAACACCCACACACGCCGCCGCGATAATTCCGGATACAGTTTTTCCTTTTCTATCCCCGACCGTCGCGGCCCATTTTCATGTGAGTTAACTTCATTTATTTTTTCGTCGTTCATTTGCAAACAGTTCCTATCGTTAATTTCGATTTAAATTAATATTATAGACTTTATACGTTTGAAGAAAAAGAAATTACTCGTATTTGATAATATTTTGGAGTTTTCTTTCAAAAGGACGCCAAAACGAATTCGTCCGCCCTTGCCGGCTTGCAGTTGGTTAGATAAATTAAGCAATATCAAATAACTGTCATTGCGAGGAGCGTAGCGACGAAGCAATCTTCTTTTTTCATTTAGAATCTGATTGTTTTTCTGCGCGGGCCAATGACATTATCTTCGTAAGCCCCCAAGCTCATCGGGGGATTTATTCTTCTTGTAAAAGCCCAATCCGAAATTGTCATAAGCTAATTTTTATTTGGCTCCTCTGAGCCATATATATACTCACGATTATTAATTTTATTTACAACAAGAGTCCCCTTCGGAATCTCTAATGCTTCAATCGTAAAATCATTATCATCGATACTTATATTCGGCTCAAAATTCTGAATGGTAAGCTCAACCGTCCCTTTGCGGGTTTCACCTGATGGATACACTGTAGACCAAACTTCTACATTAGCTGATTTTATATACCATTCACTGCTGTATTTTGCCCATTCAAGAGCACTTTTATATCCCAATTTATTGATTGTTAAATATTGTACATCTTCATAAACTTGCACTGGTCTGTATCCTTTTTTGGCGTCGAAAGAAAAAGAATAGTATGCGATATTATTAACATCTTTATAGCTGGAAGTCAGATTTATAATATCATTGGAATCTTTTTTTGCAGACCAATTATAATGACCATAATAAAAAGCAGTTAAAGGTCCTACTACCCCATAATGCATCCAATTAATGAAAGTATCGGGATGAAAATCAAAACCTATATTACGCAAGTATCCATTGTTTGGGAGTAATTCTTCTATAATAGTTTTTTCTCGAAAATATTTTACGCAGAATCCTTTCCCCTGAACCAACGTCATTTCTTTTTCTAATTTTTTGCCAAATGGATCTGCAAAATATCGTGTTGTCCTTGATAAATTTCCTTTGAATTCGAATTCCATTATACAAGAGCGTTTTTGCCCACGTTCAATATTCGTGACTAAAGCTGAGCCTCTTCCGCTGGCCAGATTTTGAATTTCCTTTAATGCTGAAATGACATTTTGCCATGTCTGCTTTGTATTATTTGGTTCAGCAATTATAGAAGCCTCTTGCGTGACCACAGAGGCCGATGTCTGACTTGAAATGAATAAGCCCAATACAATTACACCAATGAAAATTGAATTCCTCATTTTAAATTGCTTTAGCTTCCGGCAAAAATCGACATTTCCTGCAAGTCGCTTGTGCATCGCATTAATTTTGGTTATAAATTTAAAGTTTTGGTTTTGCACTTTGCTCTTTTAATTTTTAGTTAACCTTCTAAAGCTTTCTGTCCAATTTCCTGTATCCTATCGCCTCGGCCACGTGTTCCGGCTGAATGTTTTCGCAGCCTGCCAAATCCGCTATCGTCCGTGCCACCTTGCAGATTTTATCATGTGCCCTCGCCGAAAGCCCGAATTCCATCATCGCCTGTTTTAACATCATCTCGCCCGATGAATCGAGCTTACAGAATTTCTCAACCTGCTTATGCGTCATCCTCGCGTTTGTAATCAATTTGCCGTCATTAAACCGCCTGGCCTGAATGGCCCTGCCCTTCATCACATCCCCGCGTATCGTCGATGAATCGATCTGGCTTGCCTTGCTCCGCAACTTGCCGAAGCTCACCGCCGGCACATCAATATGGATATCGATCCTGTCAATCAATGGCCCCGATATCTTCGATAAATACTTTTCCACCTGCCCCGGCGTGCACTTGCACCGCCTGATATCCGACCCGAAATACCCGCATGGACACGGATTGCACGAAGCCACCAATAAAAATGTCGCAAAATACCTAATCGATTTCTTCGCCCTCGATACCGTCACCATCCCATCCTCCAGGGGCTGGCGAATCATCTCCAAGACATGCCGCGGAAATTCGGCGAACTCATCGAGAAACAGTATCCCGTGATGCGCTAACGATAATTCCCCCGGCCTTGCGTTCGTGCCGCCGCCCACAAGTGCAGGCCCGCTTGCCGTATGGTGAGGCATCCGCACCGGCCGTGTCGCCAATAACGCCTTGCCCTTGCCCAGTAATCCCACCGACGAATAAATGCGTGTCGTCTCAAGAGATTCGGCCAGACTCAATGGCGGCAAAATCGTCGCCAGCCTCTGCGCCAGCATCGTCTTTCCCGCACCCGGCGGCCCTATCATCAAAATATTATGATTCCCCGCCGCCGATACCGTCAGCGCCCGCTTGACGCTTTCCTGCCCCTTCACGTCCGAGAAGTCAAAATCGTATTGGCTTTCGATATTAAAAATCTC
>CAYSKP010000198.1:0-11760 GCA_964431645.1 uncultured Pirellulales bacterium | reverse complement strand
GGTAATTTTTGTAACTTTTTTTTCACAGAGTTTATTTGCAAAGAGTCTTCATTTTACAGTAACAGCGGACCAGCGGCAAAAAACTGAAGGATTTAAAGAAGTGTGTCGGTCTATTAAGGATATTTGCCAAGGAGAAGGCGCATTTCATGTTACTGTGGGTGATATCAGCCCGGGGATTGCGGCAAACCGGCAGGTGATAGACGAATGTTTCGGGCCATCGGCGGTATGGTACCCCATAATCGGCAACCATGAAGCAGATAATCCAAGCGCGATGGAATGGCTTCGAAACGAATATGATAACGGGCAGGGGATTCGAATTCCGCTTAAAAATTTTACAAATCAGGATGGTCCGAAAGGAACTGTTAGAACAAATTATTCATGGGACTGCGGCAATGCACATTTTATATGTCTTAATGAATACTGGGACGGCAAAGAAAACGAGGGAAGCGGAAAAAGCCTGAGCGGCAGTGACACCAAAAAGAAGGGAGAAGTAGTTGCGGAATTGATTAATTGGCTTGAGAATGATTTAAAGAAAAGCGAGAAGCCATTTATTTTTGTTTTTGGCCATGAGCCGGCTTTTGCATATAACAGACATGTGGGGGGCTCTCTGGATAAAAACAAGGGACAAAGAGACGCTTTTTGGATGCTGCTGGAAACTTACGGAGTTACTGCCTACATTTGCGGTCACACTCATTATTATTCTGCACACGAGGGCAATGACAAGGGAGCGGGTATTGTGTGGCAGTTGAACGCGGGCAATGCAGGACTGGATAACGGCGACGGCAATACGTTTTTTGATATAATTGTGCACGACAATACAGCAAAAGTTGATGTTTATCGTGATTTAAAAAAGGGACCATTCCGGAAGACTGAAACAATCCAACTTGTCCCCCGAAATGGGATATGGTCATCTAATCCGGCGCAAAATACGATTCAGCGATAACGATAAAGCTTTATCCGCTGGATTTCGAAAGTATCAGGAGAGAGGCGGAGATGCCTACCCTGATGATCTTCATCACCATTTAGCCAAAGGTCAGTGACCCAGCGGCCTTTTTCAAAATGACCTTTTTGAATCCAGCCAATACCCGCGATGGGGTCTCCAGGAGAATTCGGCTCAAAGGTAATGACCTGGCTTTTACCGGAAATTATATATTCATCGGGGGCTATGGAGATAATGATGCTGGCTGCGAGCATGCCTTGAGTAACGGGTTTACCCCAGCCGGCATCTAATTTTACATTTAACTTATAATCATCGATTTTTACCTGCTGAGATTGATTATTAAAATCAACGATTACGCCTGTGATGGTTTCTTTTCCCTGATTTTCAAGAATCAGAGGAGATAATTGGTAAAGAACACCATATGCTTTGGAAAGCTGGGAATCAGGTTTAACAAAGCTTTCAATAGCAAAGGGTGAAAATCCCATGGCGTTATGGCGGCCGATTGCATAAAAAGCATTGGCGGGATTTTCTGAGCCCCTGCCGACCTCCGGGATAAAGACAGGATTGCCTGAACGGTCGTATTTTTCAATCCATTCGACAAAATTGGGGAAATAGATATCGGGGGCAAGAAAATCAATCTGAGGAGCACCTGCCCGCCAGATATCCATCAAATGAGGCAAAGGGCCTGCACTTGGGTACTGGCCGGGCTTGAAGCCGGGACGGATGAGGGCGGCATTGACAAACATTGGCAATGGATACTCGGCCTTGCCTGCAGCAGTGACATCATTTGTATAGCGTGCATAAAACCATGCCATGAAAATCTCCTCAGCTTCAATTCCATTACCGAAGACATCCTGCCATGTCCCTGAGGTTTTGAAGCCCGTATTTTTCCAGAGCTCATAAAATTCAGGTATGAGCTTATCTTTATGTGACTGCAGATAATCCATCAGCTCCGGGGGCACGGGCTTTTCAAATTGCTCGTTGGCAGCTGGGCTGTGGTCTCTAGCCTCTGGAATCATACCAATTTCATTTTCTACCTGAACCATTATGACAGTGCGTTTATGACTATCAAACCGGCGAAGGTGCCGCATCAGAGCGGCGAAGGCACGCGAGTCTGCATCGCGATTGGTTTTGCTGAACGGTGACAGGATTTCGATGGCTTTGCCGGAGGAATCCCGGGCACGCGGAAAACGCTGATAATCTTTTTTGACCCAGTACGGGGCGTAACATGCCATGCTGTTTTTCCAGCTTCCAAACCAGAGCAAAACGAGATGCAAGTTATTGCGGCGAGCATCCGTAATAAGCTCATCAAGTGTTTTAAAATCAAAAATACCTTCCCGGGGCTCAATCAAATCCCAGTAAACGGGCATAAGAACGGTATTGAGATTAGATGCGGCAAGACGGGGCCATACCGGTTTCATATTTTTTGCAGTGGAGGCGGCAGAGTTGCTCAATTCACCGGCAAGCATCAAGAAGGGAATGCCATCAACAATAAGCTGAGTCACATCTGCCTGCTTTTGAAGATGAGGCATGAGATTTTGTTTGGCGAAGGACATTTGACCAAAGACAAGAATTAATAACATAGACGCATTTATAATTTTTGCCATAAATATGTCCCTTAAATTTTTAAATTAACTCGAATTTAGCTGATAAATTTAAGCAATTTAGAACAAAAAAACAATCATTAAGCAATGCATTAATAAAAAGGAAGAACGTTGTAATTGAGCAATGTGCGCGGTAATATGCTTTCCAATAAATGAAAGCGTAATTTAGGCGGAGAATATAATGAGATTTAAGAATTTAGAATTGAGAATTGAGAATTCAAAATTGCACCTCTTACTTAATGATTTTAAAGCGGTATTTTTATTTTTTGTAATCTGTGTAACTGCTATTGAAGTTAAAGCTGCCGGGTTGGATGGAATTGAAAGATCGGTTGTGATGATGCGCGGCACAGGACAGGAATTTGATTTTGTGACACCATGGAAACCAAAGGGGATGGGTCAGGGAGTCGGCTCAGGCTTTATCATTGAAGGCAATAAAATACTGACAAATGCGCACAATGTAAGCAATAATAAATATCTTGAGCTGCAAAAACAGGAGGTTGCAAAAAGATATTCCGCGAAGGTGGCGTTCATTGGCCATGACTGCGATTTGGCCTTATTAACAGTAGATGACAACAGTTTTTTTGATAATACAGTTCCATTAGAGATTGCAGCGGAACTGCCGGGTGTAAATACGGCCGTTGAGACATATGGATTTCCAATGGGAGGCAGACGAATTTCAGTGACAAAGGGTATCGTCTCGAGAGTGCAAATGGATGTATATGCCCATACAGGTGCGGATTCACACCTTGTGATCCAAACGGATGCTGCGATTAATCCGGGTAATTCGGGAGGGCCTGTAATGCAGGAAGGCAAGCTGGTTGGTGTGGCCTTCCAGGGACTTCGCCAGGCCGAGAACATCGGGTATATGATACCAACAACCGTAATAAGACATTTTCTTGATGACATAAATGACGGTAAATACGATGGTTTTGGCTCACTTGGTGTAATGCTGTACCCTGGCCTTCATAATCCAGGCTACAGGGATTATTTGAAGGTGCCCGCAAATAAGCAGGGAATAGTCATAATCGAGACACTGATGCACAGCTCGGCGGAATCTGTTTTAAAATCAGGAGATGTTCTGACGCAGGTTGACCAGTATACAATAGACAACGACGGCAGAGTGGATATCTATGGGCTCAAGATGGATTTATCGGAGGCGATTGAGACAAGACAAATTGGAGAGAAGGTTGAGCTTTCATTTTATAGAGACGGCAAACTGATGAAGGGCTCGGTAACTGTTGCGCTAAACAGGCCAATTTTTGAAATTGCGCGGCAATACGATATAAACCCCAGATACGTATGCATGGCGGGACTTATTTTTGTGCCTGCGACAAGGAATTATCTTGAAAGCTGGGGACCTGAATGGATTAAAGACATACCTTTTTATCTGAGGTATATGTTCCGTAATTCGATGCAGCTAAACACCGACAGGGAAAGAAAAGAATACGTCGTTCTTTCAGAGATAATGCCGGATGAGATAAATGCATACGCGGATGAATTCAAAAGCGAGATTATCGAAAGCATAAACGGCTTGAAAATAAATGAGCTTTCGGATGTGCAGAAGGCAATAGAAAAACCTGATACAAATTTTTATACCATTAAATTTATGGGTAAGGACCGTCCGCTGATAATCGACGCAAAAGAGGCCCAGAAAAGACAATCGGAAATACTTGCAAAGTATGATATACCCAAACAGGCTATGCTTGGAGAATAGAATGAAAACAGAAAATCAGGTTATCAGAATATCAGGTAAACAGGATTACAAACGGACCTTTGTCTTTTTCGCGTTAATCTTTTGGTTTTTAATAATAATTTGCAGTTTGGCGAATGCGAGTGTTCGGGAGGAGATGAAGGAGTCTCTCGTTTATCTTGAGATTTCATCATACGGATACGACCAGTTAAGGCCATGGAAGAATACCGATGTCGAGCAGAAAAGCGGGGTTGGCTGCGCAACAGGGGCATATCATGTTATAACACCCGCCTGGAATGTGACAGACGCGAAACTAATCCGCGCAAAGGTATCTGGGCAAAATGATTATATCGGGGTAACTATAAAAACAATCGATTATGAGGTTGACCTTGCATTGCTTGAACTTGACGCAAAAATGATGAAAAAGCCGCTTAGGCCATTAAGGTTCGATGACAAATTCGAGCGAGGGGCGAAGCTGAATTATTACTGGTTAAATCCCGATGCCGAGATTACCACAGGACAGGGTTATATGGACAGGGCAGAATTACTGCGTTCAGCGGTCTCATACTCCCATTTACTGAATTTGATAGTTACCAATACGTCACAGGAAACCGGCATAGGGCAGGTTTTTTGCGAAGGCATGAGGGTGCTGGGAATTTCCTGCTGGAGCAAGGGGACAAATGAGGCCGGGCTGATACCTTCAGTGATAATCAAGAGCTTTCTTTCAAGGGCAAAGAATATTAATTACCCGGGTGTTCCAGTTACGGGTTTCGCAACTGAGGCGCTGCTGGACCCGGCAATGAGGAAGTATTTAAAACTGCCTTCTAATATCAGCAACGGGGTGCTGGTTACAAAAG
This sequence comes from uncultured Pirellulales bacterium, assembly GCA_964431645.1. Classification (GTDB taxonomy): domain Bacteria; phylum Planctomycetota; class Phycisphaerae; order Sedimentisphaerales; family Anaerobacaceae; genus Fen-1362. Next base: position 6,669 of record CAYSKP010000198.1, on the reverse strand, counting down.
TTTATAATATAGGGACAGGCAGCGATTTACTCAAAAAAAATGATGTTATCCTCGAAATAGAAGGCGAAGAAATAGACGCATATGGAAAATTTTTACACCACACATACGACCGCATAGGGTACCAGTATTTAATCTCAAATCAGAAAATCAGAGATAATATTAACTTTGATGTATGGCGTGACGGGAGCAGACAAGAGATTCGCCTGCAGGCGAAAAATTTTGATGTTGGTGAGATGTTTGTGCCCTTTTATGAATGGGGTCAGCAGCCGGAATATGTTGTCATCGGCGGATATGTATTTCAGAAATTGACAAGGGCATATCTGACAAACTGGGGCAAAGACTGGGAAGGCAAGGTCACGCCGCATCTGTTCCATTATTATAATGACATGGCGTTTAAGCCGACTTTGCAGCGAAGAGAGATTGTTATTTTAAGCTATGTTTTGCCATCTCAGATAAACCTCGGCTATACTGACCTTTCACAGGTTGTAGTCAGCAAATTTAACGGCATGCCTATCAGCCGGATAGGTGACATAATAAAGGCGCAGAAGCTAAACCCGGACGATAAATACGATGTTGTAGAATTTGAGCTGGATAATCCTAAATTGGTTATACCGCGCCAGCAAATACAGCAGGCTAACACGATAGTCTCAAATAATTACGGGATTACTAAACTTGTACATATAAATCATTAATAAAAGGATTTCAACCATGTGTCAGACATGCGGATGTTCGCCTTGTGATATATGCGGGGCTCCAATAGAAGACGCAGTATGCAGCGGCTGCGGAGAACCGGCGGAAGACTGCGTTTGCATACCGAAAAAGGAATAGCATACTAAGGTAATCAGGAAACCAGGTTATCAGGTAATCAAGTAATCAGGTTAAATCGATTTCCATCCACTCAAAAAGATTGACAATCTTCCCCCTGAAAGTTACCTTATCCGGCTTATGAAAGTTTTATTAAGCTGGTTACGGGATTACGTTGATATAGAAGTATCCGCACAGGAGGTCGCCCAGATTCTAAGCGACCGGGGATTTCCATATGAGGGTATCGAGCAGCTCGATAGTGATGCGATAATCGATGTCGAGGTCACCAGCAACAGGGGCGACTGCCTTGGATATATAGGCATTGCACGCGAAGTTGCCGCGGCAACGGGCAAGCAATTGAGAATGCCTAAAGTTGACCTGGAGGAATCATCTAAGCCGGCATCAGAATATGCAACTGTTGAAATCCTTGAGCCGCAGTTATGCCAGCGTTATACAGCGAGAATTATTGATGGTGTGAAGGTTGGGCCAACACCTGACTGGATGCGAAAGCGGCTCGAGGCAATCGGGATGAGAAGCATCAATAATGTTGTGGATGCGACCAATTACGCGATGATGGAGACGGGTCAGCCGCCGCACGCGTTTGATTATAAAAAGCTGTTCGGTCAAAAAATTATTGTCCGCAAGGCAAAACCCGGTGAGCAAATCATAAGTATAGACGGTTCTAAATGCGAATTAACACCGGAGATGCTTGTAATCGCCGACGCGACGTATCCTGTCGCAGTGGCTGGCGTTATGGGAGGCCTGGATACAGAGGTAAGCGGTGCATCAACGACGATACTGCTTGAGGATGCATACTTCTCACCTTTGAGCGTGCGGACGACATCCCGAAATTTGTCGCTGCCATCTGAGGCGTCGTTTCGTTTTATCAGAATCGTAGATATTGAAAAAATCGACTGGGCATCAAAGAGAACGACGCAATTGATGATACAGGTTTCAGGCGGCAAGGCGGCAAAGGGAGTGATAGACGCATATCCTGTTAAACCTAAAGCCAAACAGGCGATGCTGAGATTATCGCGGCTGAAAAAACTGCTCGGCATCGATGTGCCGAAAGATACAGTGATGCAGATTTTGAGCAGTCTGGGTTTTGAGCCGAATTTAAATGGCGAGCAGATAAACTGCAATGTGCCAAGCTGGCGAAGCGATGTTTACCGTGAGGCGGATTTGATTGAGGAGGTCGCCCGCGTTTACGGCTACGACAAGATACCGACAGAAAATGCGATAACAATTCAGGTTTCACCAACTGATACACGCAAAAAAACAATTGATGCAATATCGGCATACCTTACGGGCTGCGGATTCTACGAGACGGTGACAATCAGTTTTATTGATAAAAAAGACGCCGAGATTTTCGCTCAAAATGAAGATAAAAGGCATTTGTCGGTGAAGGATGTTACAAGGACAGGGACGAATCTGCTGCGGCAAAGCGTGCTGCCGTCATTATTTGGTGTGATAAAGACAAATCACAATATGGGTAATACCCCGTGTAGGCTATTTGAGATTGCAGATACATATATACCGTCTGAAAAAGAGTTACCAATCGAAAAAACACGATTGACTATAACCTGCGACAGCGATTTTAGGGATTTAAAAGGCGCAGTCGAAGGGCTTTTGAAAACTATAGCTAAAGATGCGAACATCAAATTTGAGCCGGCCGAGATTAGCTGGGCACAGGCAGGCGTTAAAGTAATTGTGAACAACAAAGAAGCGGGCATAATCGCAATGGCTTGTCAGGAGGTTTTGGACAGATTCGATTTTAAAAAGAGCACAATTTGCGGTGCGGAATTAGACATTGAAGAATTATTATCACTTAGGGCAGAGACGGTAAAGGTTAAACAATTATCTAAATTTCCCGCAATTAAGCGCGACCTGTCGTTAATCGTAAATGAAGATATTCCATGGGCGAATATTGAGGCGGCTGTAAACAAGAAGGCCCCTGGCGAACTTGAGGATTTGGAATTTGCGGATATATTCCGAGGCAAAAACATCCCGCAGGGCAAAAAGAGCGTGACACTTTCTTTGTGGTTTCGAGACGCGGATGGGACTCTCACTCACGAAACTGTTGATGGATTCCAGGTTGAAATATTAAAGTCGCTTACCGAATCTATTGGGGCTCAACTTCGAACCGTATAGCTATATCGCAGCGGCGGCTTTTTCAAGAACAGAAGAAATATTTCCCAACTCTTTAAGAAATGACCTGAATTCACCGACCGTTTCGATGTTGAATCTTGATTTTGACATCTGGAGTCCAATTTTAATAGAATAAGCGGTTGGAGGCAGGACAGCAAACATATCCTCATCAGTCAAATCATCGCCGGCGGCAAGGATGAAATCCCAGGCAGACTCTTTTAGCCATTTTTCAGTGATTCGGCCTTTACTGATGCCTGTATTTTTGACTTCGATTACTTTGTTACCTTCGAAGATGCCGACGCCGAGATTTTTTACAAGATTAGAAATAGCATCTTTAAGCTCTTTAACACGGAGGTCAGCCATTTGAGGATTGGCACGGCGATAATGCCAGGCGAGCGAAAAATCCTTTTCCTCGATAATAGCACCCGGCGTTCTATCGCAAAACATCTGCAGTACCGGGAAGACGGTTTTTTTCCAGTCACTGTTAAACTGCTCGAGCATTTCCCAGTCGCGGTCCGGCCGGCAATACCAGGCGCCGTGTTCGGCGATAAGTGATAGATTAAGCTGCCCAAATAATTCTTTTAGTGAAGACCTTGGCCGGCCGCTGATAATGACCACTTCATTGGCTTTATCTGAACTGAGTTTTTTCAGGATTGTGATAAGCTCATTATCAGGACCAGCAAGCTGAGGCCTGCCTGCAAAACCAACGAGCGTTCCATCATAATCGAGCATCAGTAAACGCCTGCCGGTTTTTTTGTAATTCTCAATTAGCTCCTTTTTGCTTTTTTCATTAAGAAGATTGACAGATAAATGCCGCTGGGTTTCTTTGACAGATTCGAGGGTATTTATAAAATCGTAAACCCACCTCGAAATTGTATATCGTGACAGACGCCATTGCATTGATTTGATACGGTTAACTTGCTCTTCAACTGGCATCTGGAGGGCGTCAAGAATTGCCTTGGCAACCTCGTTTTTATCCTGGGGATTAACAATAAGGGCTTCGCCCAGCTCGCTGGCAGCCCCTGCCATTTCGCTTAGAATAAGGACACCGGCGCTATTTGGGCTGGCGGCGACAAACTCTTTGGCTATCAGGTTCATTCCATCGCGCAAAGGCGTTAATAAAGCGACATCAGCAATGCTGTAAAGGGCGACAACCTGTTCGAATGGGGCGGAACGATACAAATACCATATCGGCATCCATCCGATTGAGCCGTTTTCACCATTGATTTTGGCAATAAGGCGCTCAAGATGCTCACGCATCCGGATGTAGGTTTCGACATTCTGGCGTGAGGGGACAGCTAATAATATTAATGTGACTTTTCCCTTGTAATCAGGATTTTCCTTGAGGAACAGCTCATATGCCTCAAGCCGCTCGATAATACCTTTGGTATAATCGAGGCGGTCAATTGATATTATGATTTTTCGATTTCCGATTCTCTCTCGAATTTCAGCGGCAATTTTTTGAACGGGGGCATCTTTGGAGGCATGCAAATATTTTTCATAATCGATACCCATGGGGAATACCTCGGCTTTTACCATGCGGTTATCGACATTCAGCATTCCCATCGAATGCTCATAGCCGCTAATTCTTGCGGCACTGATAAGAAAATGGGTTACATAATCGTATGTATGAAAGCCTATAAGATCGGCACCGAGGATGCCATCGAGAATCTCTTTTCGCCATGGAAGCAGACGGAAAAGCTCAAAAGATGGAAAAGGTATGTGAAGAAAGAAACCGATTTTAGCAAGGGGAAGCTTCTGCCGGATCATTTTTGGCAAGAGCATTAATTGATAATCATGAACCCATATATAATCGTTCGGATTTACGTGCTCTAGAAGTATATTGCAGAAATCCTCATTAGCCTTGTAATAAGCCTGCCAGTAACGGTCTTCATAAACTGCATTCGAAGGAAAATAATGAAAAAGGGGCCAAATAGTTTTATTAGAGAAGCCTTCGTAAAAATCCTCTACCAGCTGTTTTGAAAGCAATACTGGATAAATATTTTTTTCTTTAAGTATATTAACTATATCCTGCTTTTGTGAGTCATTAAGCTCATCAGGCGAAACACCTGGCCAGCCAATCCAATGGATTTTGAAATCGTTGGATATGGAGCTAAGACCTGTGGCAAGACCACCGACACTTTCCTGTAATTGAAAACCTGAATCGTTTGTTGTAACGGTGATGGGCAGACGATTGGCAATTATTACAAGATGTTTTTGCGTTTCGACACCCTGGTCAAAAACATTCTCTATCGATGCCATTTTCGCCCCGCCCTTCTTTATGATTTAAATCATTTTCCCGGAATTTCAAATCCGTAAAAATAAAAATATAGAAAAGAGAAAATTGGAGCAATAGGCAAATTCCTTATTTAAAAGGATTTAAGACTCTTTGAAAAACCTTATGCAGAAAAATGTAAGCAATAGCCGATTAGGCGCATAATGTCAGAATAGACAGAGGCTTAATTTCAAAGACTAATAAAGTCCGGAAAAAATGAATGAGGCAAGTTAGACGTGCTTGATTTTGCTTGCTTTTTTCTTTGAAAAAGCGTATAAAATATTACAGCAGGCACCCCTGCGGTGCATGGGTATAGAAGGCCAAATTTGAAAAAACCGATACCCTTAACTATGGGAAATCAGGCCTTGAGGCCCGAAAACGCCTTTAGAGAAAATTGGACTTTCGGACACAAGCAACGATTACCCACTTGAAATTAATGGGTCTTTTCAATTCGCTTTCTTACGGCAACTGTGGAGAATCCTGCTGTTGAGAGGACCTGAACAACAGGTCCTTTTTTTATTGCCTCGCAAGGTCTTATAACTATCTCTAACTTTTCATATTTTGCGTTAAGAGGGGGACTTTTTCTGACGATTTATGGTGAGGTGTAACTTTATACAGATACATTCTTTAAGGCCAAAAAAATTGAAGAAGATTCCAACTGTGAGAAGAGGTGAAAATGCTTAAGATTCGAAACTACACGGTGCTTCCCGCTATACCTGAGGTTTTAAAAGATCTTGAGGCAATAGCCGCAAACATGTTCTGGTCATGGAATCCTGAATTAATCGATTTGTTTTCACGGATTGACCCTGGATTATGGAACAACTGCGGGCATAATCCAATTAAGATGCTCGGCAACGTTTCACAGGAACGGCTAAACGCCCTTGCGGAAAATCAGGGGTTTTTGGCGGAATTGAAAAAGGCAAAGGAAAAGCTTCAATCATATCTTGAGGCGCATACATGGTTCAAATCCGTCTGCCCGAGAACGACTAAAATAACACTCGCTTATTTCAGCGCAGAATTCGGGATACATGAATGTCTGCCTATTTACGCGGGCGGACTTGGTATATTGGCAGGTGACCATCTCAAGAGCGCTTCGGATTTGGGAGTTCCGATAGTAGGCGTTGGCCTGATGTACCAAAAAGGTTATTTTCGGCAATATCTCAACGTCGATGGCTGGCAGCAGGAAGTTTATGTAGAGAATGATTTTTATAACATGCCTTTGGAACTGGTCAGGGGACACGATGGGCATCCGCTGACAATAAGCGTGGAATATCCGGGAAGAGAGGTATTCGCTCAGATTTGGTATGCAACTGTCGGGCGGGCCAGATTATATATGCTCGATACAAACCTTCAAAGCAACTCCGCTACAGACCGGATGATTACGACTACGGTTTACGGCGGCGATACGGAGATGAGAATCCGTCAGGAAATAATGCTGGGTA
>CAYSKP010000197.1:0-4514 GCA_964431645.1 uncultured Pirellulales bacterium | reverse complement strand
AAAATATATTTTCTGTGCTTTCTGCGCGGTATTAACCACGCTATATTTTTCCCTTATGCTACTTTAGGCTGTCTATAGAATAAACGTTTTCCTTCTATCCCATTGAAAGCCAAAGTAGTTCTATTCTCATCCGTTTCTTTTCTCATATTATACCTAAAATCAAATTCTGTCAAATAGCGGTGAAGATGTTTTGGGCTAACGTGATGATATACGCCATTAATGCCTCTTTTCAAAAGCCCGAAAAACCCTTCAATTGTGTTTGTATGAATATCGCCATTCACGTATTCGCATACACTATGATTAACGCTTTGATGATTGTAATATCTACCTAATTTTTTGTAATACGGCAATTCATCTGTCATTACAGAGCTATTCTTATTAACATTATTATAAACAAACTTTCTCAATTTCCTTGCCGTAATCATAGGCATAACTTGACTTTTAACCATTCCATTTCTTTGGACTAATGCAACTACTGGTATTTTCTTAGAGCCTCTACCACGTTTAGATTTTATGCCATTTAATACGTGCCTATTGGCCTTGCGAGGCTTGCCGCCAATATAACATTCATCGACTTCTATTATTCCTGTAAGTTTTTCGGCAAGTGGTTTTTGTTGCATAGCATATCTAATTCGATGAGCCATAAACCACGCAGATTTATAAGTGATACCTAACATACGATGTAATTGATGCGCGCTCATACCCTTTTTAGAGGCACACAACAAAGATATTGCCATTAGCCATTTATTAAGAGGTATATGGCTATCTTCAAATATTGTCTTAACTGTAACCGTAAATTGACTTCTGCAATCAGCGCACTTATAAACACCTTTACGGACTGGCTTATTAGAATCTGCTTTTGGGGTTAACTTATAAGGTTTTAATCCCCCGCAATGAGGACAAACAACGCCAGTAGGCCAACGCAATTTCTCTAATTGTTCACGCGCCTCATCTTCGGTTAAATTGACTATATCTGTAAATTTGCATTGTTCGTTCATAATTATCTCCTATATATTGTAATGCATATTGTATTACAATTAATATAACCTGTCAATAAGATTTTTAGATTTTTTTGTTGTTTTTGTATTTTTTTTGCATTACAATAATTCCATGAATAAGCGCGGAAGACCACAAAAACCAGAAAATTTAGTAAAGAAGCGTATAGTCCAAATCCGAATCTTAGAAGTAGAGAAACAGGCTTTTGAAGACGCCGCTAATCTCGCTGGGATATCACTTTCGGCATGGATACGCGAACGGCTTAGAGAAACAGCACGTAATGAATTAGAAAGAATAGGCAAGAAAGTTAAATTTTTGTCTTGACAAATATATTGTAGCGCGCATAATGCATTACATTAATTCTTTCAAAAGTTTATCGGAGCAGGCGGGGGTCGAACCCGCAAGCCGGTGTTAACCATGCGGCGATTTTAAAGAACGCTGCCTTACCAATTAGGCTACTGCTCCGTAGATTTAGGTGCGCCACAAAGCACACCTAAAAACTGGCCTTCCAGCCACAGGGTTACTTAGAGGGTATTCCTGTGGCTGGTGTCTTTTCTGCCTCGCGCTCATGAGCCGGCCTTTCCTCATTTGCGCGCGAAATTAGTAGTTTCATATAGCACCACCTTTCTATAAAAAAAGCCCACAAACCAGTTAAAAACTGATTTATAGGCTTATTATCAGAACAAACTAAAACCATCCCTGATACCATACTTTCCTATTTACATTGGGCTTACTGCTTTCCAATATCCTTTACTGACTTCTTGGGCAGCGTTTTCTACTTTAAGTTTATCAAGCGCAGTTCTAACAGACGAAGCGCTTATTCCGATAGCGTGCTTTAAGTCAGCAACCGTATATTGCTTAGTTGGCTTATCAGTTAATGTTTTTCGGACAGCTTCGAGATTTGCGCCACGTGGCCTGCGTCTATGGATATTTATATGTTGATTGACTTCAGGTGTATTGTTCAAGCCAACGAGTTTAGCCTCAACAAGGCCAATCTCCGCATTTAACTTGTCACGGTCTTCTTTCAATCGCTTTAAATACGAATGCATTATTCCGGCAATTTCGCTATTCGATTGACTATTCATATCTGCCATAATTAAACTCTTTCCACATATCATTAATGTTCATTGCGACAGAATTATAGCGACTGTTGCGTGTAGCGCCAAGTGCTTTTAGTGGTTTTAACGATATTTTTAACGTTAATAGCGCTCGTAAAGCATTGTTTTTAACGTAAAAATGAGGTTTTTGCTCGAAAAGGATTTTTTTATAAAAAAAAATTGTTTTTATCACAGCAAATGAATATCGTAAGCAAATAAAAAATCTTGGTCAGACTCAAGAGCGAGAGACCGCATAAATTCTGAAATTTGCTTAATCTTCAATTCTCTATCAATATTTATCGGTGGGTTTGTCAAATATACAATCACGAAAAAAATCAAAATATTTCGAAAGTTTTATCAGAATTCGTTTCGAAATTTGAACTTTGGTAATTTGGATTTATTTAGGATTTAGGGATTAGGATTTCGGATTTTTTAAAAATATTCTCCGTGATCACTGCGGTCTCCGAGGTGAGATTTTGTGCAGCTTTTTTCGCTTGCATATTCCCATAATATCTGCTATTTCAATGTCAGAGGTGGCGTATGAAAAGACAAAGGGTGTTATCATAATATGCTAGCCGCTGGAATAGAATCCGGTCTCGACTGTAATGTGCTTGTCCTCAACAAGCATTATATGGCCATCCGCATCATCGGTGCCCGCCGGGCCTTCTCGCTGCTTTGCCGCAGACTGGCAGAAGTTGTTTCATACGAGGAAGGTTCATATGCCAATTACGATTTTCAAAGCTGGTGCGAAGTCAGCGAGATGAAACACAATTTTGAGCCTGATAATCACGACTGGGTTTCTACAGTTAATATATATGTAGCGGTGCCCAGGATAATCCGCCTTTTATTTTATGACCGTCTGCCGAGAAGCGAAGTAAAATTCAATCGCAGAAATATCTTCGCGCGTGACAAAAACAAGTGCCAATACTGCGGCAAAAAACAGCCCACAAGCGAGCTGTCCCTCGACCATGTTGTCCCCCGAACCGCCGGCGGCAAGGCCGTATGGACCAATATCGTCTGCGCGTGCACAGGCTGCAATGTGAAAAAAGGCGGCAGGACTCCGCAGCAGGCCGGGATGACACTAATTCAAAAACCTGTCAAACCAAAACATAATCCGATGATTCACCTTCATTTGGGCCATCAGCGCTACAGCAGCTGGAAGCAGTTCCTCGATAACGCTTACTGGTCCGTAGAACTGAAATAAGTTTTTACTGGGGAAAACATGAATTCGAAAAACTGCGGCAATTTTCTATTTTTCTCATTTTTATGTATAACCTCTATTTGCCAGGCACGGAGTACTTACTCTGTGCACGATAGTAATTTTATCTGGAATAACTTCTGGGTTCTCAATAATCAATGGGGCAAGGAAAAGGCCCTTAATTCAGATTGGTTCCAGCGCGTAGTCCTCGAAGATGATAATACAATTTCCATTGAATATAAATGGGACAGCAACAACTATAACATAATGGGTTATCCCGCCTTCATTGCCGGCTGGCACTGGGGGACCTTTTCTGGCAATCGAAACAACTCTGGAAATTTCGGATTACCTGCAAAGGTTGGCGATAAACCATCGTTTTTAGTAAAAGCAGATTTATCACATTCCAATTTTGGCTCTTATCCTGAGTTTTTAAATGTAGCGTGGGATATCTGGCTTGGTCCGACAGAGAACCCTGAAAAACCAGCTTATGAAATAATGATTTGGTCATGGTATATAAACCAGATTCCAGATGGACAGCTTCAGGGACAGTTTACCGCCTGGGGAGCACAATGGGATGTCTATCGGTATAAGGCAGGTTCGAGCCCATATGGTCCGGCATGGAACTCCTTCGCTTTTCTCCGTAAAACACCAACACTTGTGCCTTCAGGAGATATAGGCGAATTCATAAAATATTTACGTTCGCGTGATTGGCTTTCGGATAATGACTGGATTGTCGGGATTCAATTTGGAACCGAACTTGGCCGCGGCGAAGGCAGTTTTCGTATAAAAAATTATTCCCTCAACGCCGTCAATACTAAACCCCTGCCAGCCAGTCATTGACTAATATCGCAAGGTCAAATTCATTGACAGTATCGTCGCAATCTTCGAGGTTAGCATGGCCGCAGTACTGCATATTGCAGTCAAATTTATAATATTCGGCAAATACGCTTAAATCGAAGAAATCGATTCTGCCGTTCTCGGTCAAGTCGCTTTTTAGCTCAGTGACAAAAACATCATCTACATAAAAATTAACTTCAGGAGATGGCCCCTCGAAATAAATAAAAACGGTTGCCACCGTCCCGTTTGCATCATACCTGAAGGTGCCATCGAGGTTAATCCATCTATCACTGTAAGCTGTTGTATTGTCTATTGGAAAATAATGGTCGCCGGCTGAATCGGTAACCTTCACTATAAGGGCCGCGTGATTGCTGTCGGCATTCTGA
>CAYSKP010000196.1:0-8688 GCA_964431645.1 uncultured Pirellulales bacterium | reverse complement strand
CCGTCAATAACCCCTGGGCAAGAGGTGAAAACGCGATGCAGCCAATGCCTTCCTTCTCGAGGATATCAAGCTCGCCATCCTCAACCCATCTCTCTAACATCGAATATTTGGGCTGATGAATCAGGCAGGGGGATCCCATTTGCCGCAGGATTTCTGCAGCTTTTTTTGTTTGTTCCGGCCGGTAATTCGATATCCCTGCGTAGATTGCCTTTCCCTGCTTTATGGCCGTATCGAGGGCAGACATGGTCTCATCTATAGGAGTATTGGGGTCATATCGGTGCGAGTAAAAAATATCGACGTAATCGAGACCAAGGCGCTGCAAAGATTGGTCGAGACTGGCCAGCAGGTATTTTCTTGTGCCCCATTCACCATAAGGGCCGGGCCACATCAGGTAGCCTGCTTTGGTCGAAATAATCAATTCATCTCGATATCCTTTTAAATCGGTTTTAAAAATTTTTCCGAAGTTTTTCTCTGCCGAGCCGGGAGGGGGGCCGTAATTATTGGCCAGGTCGAAATGCGTTATACCCATGTCGAATGCACGGTGAACGATTGCGCGGGCGGTCTGAAAATCATCGACATCGCCGAAGTTATGCCAGAGGCCAAGCGATATCGCCGGAAGCTGCAGACCGCTTCGGCCGCAGCGATTATATTTCATAGTATCATATCTATTTTCAGCAGGTATATATTTCGAATTCAAACGTTTTGCCATATCAATTTCCTTTCAATGGAAAGGATAGCCAAAAATTCAGGCCCGGTCAAAATAAAACCTGTAAAGTCCGATAAACTCATTAGTCATTTGAGATTTTTGTGGAATGCTTTTGGTTTTTTAAGAATAAATCTTAGATTTTAAAGAGGTGCGGCACTTCTAACCCCTAACTCGATTTGTGCCGATGTTTATTAGGTAAAATCATGAAAATATGGCAGGGACTTATTTTTAAAGGAGAAGCGCTTATGTTTAAAGACAAAAAGTTTATCATTGTAGCGGAATATATTATAGGGTTCTCTCTTTTGATACTTTCCCTGCCGTATGTCGTCGGGCCGCACTCAGAATGGAGCAAGGCATATTGGTGGGCGTACCTGCTGTTTATCGTCGGTGCCGGAATTGCCCTTATCGGCAGCGCCAGCGGTATGAAGCAGCGGCTGGAGTTATCGAACCGTATCACAAAGCTCGAAGATAAAGTCGATATCCTGATTAAGCAGGCACGCAGCGAATGCGAGCAAAAGAATAAAACAATCGAACAGCTTGTCGGCTCGCCAAATTAAACTAAATTAAATATTAATTTATCTGCCAAAATGGGCTTTAGCCTTCAACCGCTAATAGCCCATTTTTTATTTTTTTATATTCTCGCGTCATTTTTACAACTAATCTGTAAAAAAATCATCAAAATTTGAATAAAATAATATTTTTTTTAATGCGCGGATTTAAGCTTTATTGTAATCAATATAGGAAAAATACTAAAAATACATTCTGCATGGATTAGTTATAATAATGGAAAATATTGCATAGAATGCTGTTATTGCGAGATAAACCGCAAATTATGAAGGGGAAAGCACATGACTAAGACAGAAGTAATGCGGCAAAGCTCACCGCTTGGCGCAACATTTGTTGAAAACGGCGTCAACTTCAGTATTTTTTCACGCAATGCCAAGGCGATGGAAATACTTTTTTTTGACCGCCAAGACGATTCAAAGCCGAGTCGTATTATCAAAATTGATCCATGGGCCGGACGAACTTATCATTACTGGCACCTTTTTGTCCCGAATGTTCAAGCAGGACAAATATACGGATATCGCGCGCAGGGTCCGTTTGAACCAGGCCTGGGGATGAGATTTGATCCTGACAAAATTTTGCTTGATCCGTATGGCAGGGGTGTAGTCGTCCCTAAAAATTACAGTCGTGATGCTGCCAAAAAACAGGGGGATAATACCGCGTCGGCAATGAAAAGTGTAGTAGTAAATCCTGATACTTACGATTGGGAAGGGGACATGCCTCTTAAACGGCCCTCGTCTCGCACTATCGTTTATGAGATGCATGTCCGGGGTTTTACACGCCATCCGAGTTCCGGCCTTTCAGAAAAAAAACGCGGCACTTACGCGGGTTTGATAGAGAAAATTCCATATCTTCAGCAGCTCGGAATAAGCGCGGTCGAATTACTGCCTGTATTTCAGTTTGACGCGCAGGATTGCCCGCCAGGGCTGGTTAACTATTGGGGATATCAGCCGGTCTCATTCTTTTCGCCGCACCAGGCATACAGCTCACGTCCGGAGCCTCTTGGCCCGATAGATGAATTTCGTGATATGGTCAAAGCACTGCATCAGGCAGATATAGAGGTAATTCTCGATGTTGTTTTCAACCATACCTCGGAAGGCGGCCATACCGGACCGACTCTGAGCTTTAAGGGATTAGATAATCCTACCTACTATATTTTGCAGCAGGACCAATCCCGATACGCCGACTACACCGGGTGCGGCAACACACTCAATGCCAATAATCCTATAGTGCGCCGAATGATTGTGGATAGTATTCGGTATTGGGTCGAACAGATGCATGTAGACGGTTTCCGTTTTGACCTTGCATCGATTCTTTCGCGTGACGAGTCGGGCCAGCCAATGGCAAATCCACCAGTGCTGTGGGATTTGGAATCTGACCCGGTTCTTGCCGGAACGAAGTTTATCGCTGAGGCGTGGGACGCAGCCGGCTTGTACCAGGTAGGCAGTTTTATCGGGGACAGTTGGAAAGAATGGAATGGGAGATTCCGCGATGATACCCGCAGTTTCTTTCGGGGCGATAATGGTACAGTTGCGCGTTTTGCCGACCGCTTTATAGGCAGTCCCGAAATATACGGTCATAAGGAACGCGAACCGGAACAAAGCGTAAATTTTGTAACTTGCCATGATGGTTTTACGCTCAATGACCTTGTTAGTTATGACTCAAAGCACAATGAAGCCAACGGCGAAGAGAATCGAGACGGCTCGAATGACAATTTAAGCTGGAACTGCGGCGTCGAGGGTCCAACGGATAACACGGCAGTGGAAAAACTTCGAAATCAGCAAATAAAAAACTATTTTACTGTCACAATGTTGTCGATTGGCGTTCCGATGATTGTGATGGGCGATGAAGTGAGGCGAACGCAGAAGGGCAACAATAACGCCTATTGCTTAGATAACGAAACCACGTGGTTTGACTGGAAATTGGTTAAAAAACATGCAGATTTGCACCGATTTGTGAAATTACTTATTGGTCGCAGGCGGATGCGGGAAACAGGACACGAACAACAGCGCGTAAGCCTCAACGAACTGATTCGCCAGGCCAATAAATCGTGGCATGGTATAAAACTCAACTTGCCGGATTGGGGGCCAAATTCGCACAGCATCGCATTCACAGTAGAACTAAAAGAAGAGCGTATATTGGTGCATTTCATTATAAGCGCATATTGGGAGGCTTTGGAATTTGAGCTTCCGCTTTTAAATAATGGGAAAGAAAAACATTGGAGGCGGTGGATTGATACTTCCCTCGATTCACCAAATGACATTATCGAAAGTCAGAACTCTCCAGAAATTGAGGGTTATACATATTTAACCCGGCCGCGATCAGTTGTTGTCCTTTTCGCTAATATTGGTTCAAAACCATCGCGTTGATGACATTAAGTGACTATTGGCAGAATTTTCAAGCAGGAGCCGGTTATAGCTGCCGACTTTTGCCTGAAAATTAAAGATGGCCGGAGAAGACCCGGAATCCATGGAAAGATACGGTGACATCCTGCCAACCTTAGAAAGTCCATTCTCTTTTGCAAATCTCCTTCGAGCCGGCCAGAGGTATTGTTGCGGGGCTATTTTCGTTATTTAGGGCACTATCCTTTGGCTTCTATCGTGAGATTGCTAATTCACGTATTTTTTTATCTTGACCGATTAAGGGCGACTTTACGCTTGTCTCAAGCAGCTTCTTCGCATCAAGAAGTCCGAAGACCTGGATAAGCTTGGCAACTACTCCTGTCCAGCCCGTCTGATGAGATGCGCCGAGTCCTGCGCCATTATCGCCGTGAAAATATTCATAGAATAAGATATTGTTCTGCCAGTTCGGGTCGGACTGGAACTTATCATTGCCGCCGTAAACAGGACGCTTTCCCTGTTCATTGAGCAGGAATATTCTTGTCAAGCGGTCAGAAATTTCTTTGCTCACTTCGAAGAGGTTCATCATTTTTCCTGAACCGGTCGGGCATTCAATCTTGAAGTTATCACCGTAATACAGGTAGAAGTTCAGCAGAGCCCTGATAATCATAATATTCACCGGCATCCAGATGGGACCTCGCCAATTGGAGTTTCCACCGAACATACCGCTGTTCGATTCAGCAGGCAGATAGTCCACGCGGTACTCTTGCCCTCCCGCGTAGAAGATATAGGGATTGTGCTCGTGGAATTTTGAGAGAGACCTTATCCCATAAGGGCTTAGAAATTCGTTCTCATCGAGCATCTTGGAGAGAATCCGGCGCAGCCGCTCCGGGTTGACCAGGGCGATAATACCCCGTTCGGCTACTCCGAAGTGACCCGGGCCCGTGGGGTGCATGGATTCCAGGAGTTGCGGCATCTGGCTCAAGCGTTCCTGGAACGCGGCCACTGTATTTGGAATTCGATCTCTTTGCCACTTTTCTGTCACAGTGGTGGCGCACAGTGGAAGAAGTCCTACCATAGAGCGCACCTTGAGCCGCGTGCTGCTGCCGTTAGGGAGCCGCAAGAGGTCATAGTAGAAGCCGTCCTCCTCATCCCACATATTGTCCTGTCCCGGCCGGTTCATGGCCGCTGCGATATAAGCGAAATGCTCTCCGAACTTGAATGCTATGTCCTCATAGACGAGATCGTAGCCGGCGAGTTCCACAGCAAGTTCAAGCATGTTCTGTGAGAAAAGAGCCATCCATGCCGTGCCATCAGCTTGTTCAAGATAACCCCCTGTCGGAAGAGGCGAGCTGCGGTCGAAGACGCCGATATTGTCGAGACCGAGAAATCCGCCTTCAAAAACATTCTTGCCGAAACGGTCCTTTCGATTCACCCACCAGGTGAAGTTCAGCAGAAGTTTGTTAAAAGCCCCTTTGAGGAAATCGATATCCACTTCTCCGCGCAAATTCTGCTCGAAGCGGTGGAGGAATAAAGTCGCCCAGGCATGGACAGGAGGGTTTACATCGCTGAAATTCCACTCATAAGCGGGTATTTGACCGCTGGGATGGATATATAACGAACGGAGCATTAATTTCAACTGCTCCTTAGCAAAGTCAGGGTCCACTATCGAGATAGGAAGTGTATGGAAGGCAAGGTCCCAGGCCGCATACCATGGGTACTCCCATTTGTCGGGCATCGAGATGATGTCTTTATTAACCATGTGGAACCACTCGGAGTTGCGATAGGGATGATATCCGGCATGAAGAGGGTTGGAATTATGCTCATCCAACCAATTGTAACCGTCAAAGAAGTAGAACTGCTTGCTCCACAGCATACCAGCCAAGGCCTGGCGCATGACATTGGCTGTGTCTTTGCTGACTGAAGGCGGTATCACAGATTTATAGAATTCGTCCGCCTCCTGCAGCCGAGCCGCCATGATTTTTTCAAAGGTTTGCCCGAAGGGGAAAGTATCACCTTTGGTTTTAGCGGTCTTTCCTGCCGGGGCCTTGTTTGTCAGACGCAGGCGTATCACCGCAGACTGACCTGCGCCGAGCTTCAGCTGATAATGTGCCGCGACCTTAGTGCCTAGTTTTGCGGGATTCACCGTATCCTGTCGAGCCTGGACTATGCAGTCGTTTATGCCATCCTTGACGTATGGGCTCTCGTTTTTTTGTCCAGGGAAAAGCCGCTCTTGATTGGTCTCGTTCTCGGTAAACAGCAGCGGGACATTGCCCTCACAGAACAAGTAGTAATTACCCAATTTTGAATGCCTTGCTGTGACGGCGCTGATACCCGATGATGAATCGATTTGTTTAAGGATGGGTTTTTCGTCAGCTCTGTTTGGTTGAGAAATCCATTTAGACCAGTCGTTGCGGAACCACAGGGTCGGAAGTATGTGCAGTTCTGCCGGCTTTGGCCCCCGGTTTGCGGCAGTGATTTGCATAAGAATATCCTCCGGTGACTCCTTGGCGTATTCGACAAAGACATCAAAGTAGCGATTATCGTCAAATAGACCGGTATCGATAAGTTCGAACTCCATTTCATTGCGGCTGCGGTTCTTATTGGTCATTACAAGGTCGTAGTAGGGATAAGCTTTCTGTGGATACTTATAAAGATATTTCATGTAAGAATGAGTCGGAGTGCTGTCGAGGTAAAAATAGTATTCTTTTACATCCTCGCCGTGGTTTCCTTCACTGTTTGTCAAACCGAAGGCACGTTCCTTCAGGATAGCGTCCTTTCCGTTCCATAACGCCAGGGCAAAGCACAGCTGTTGCTTTTCGTCCGAAATGCCTGCAAGGCCATCCTCACCCCATCGATATGCTCGCGAGCGGGCTTGTTCATGAGTGAAAAAGTTCCAGGCATCACCATTTTCGCTGTAATCTTCTCTGACGGTTCCCCACTGCCGCTCGCTGAGATACGGCCCCCATTTCTTCCATTCCACACCGCTATTGCGTTCTTCATTTAAACGGTCATGTTCTTTAGACATAATATTATACCTTTCATATCCAGTTTAACTGATAATATAAAAGCGGCCAGCAAAAATCCAATTATCCCGCTCATAGTAATTCCATTCATATTTGTTAAATTACTTTTAGCTTAAATAATTTCATAGCCATGACAGGCCCTCAATTTTTAGGAGTCCATGTCCATTCATGCTCGCTGGTATCTCCAATGAGCGGCGGGACTTTGTTCCACTTGTAACCTGTTTTAGCCATGTCATATCCGAGGTCAAATAACCGCTTCATCTCTACAGGGTCAAATGGCTCTTTACCTGATGCAACATAATCATCTGGTATACTGACATAGCCAAATTCAATTTTGTCTCTAGCGGCAACAAAATAAAGCCGGAAGATGTCTCCCCACGAGTGGGCTTTCATCAGGGTATCCAAGGAGCGTGTTACGATTTTCAGAGTCTTGCGGGGAACCTGCTGAGATTCGGTTGCCAGCTTGCCGTTTCTTATCACGTAGAAATGGCAGATCCCATTAGGCAGCTGCCCTGAGGCAGGGGTTTGCGTAAAAAGTGACCCATATCCAAAAACCTCCGTAATTACTCCGCCATCGGAATGCATTTCATCATATTTTTTGCCATTCACTTCAACGTCAAAATACTGTGGCGGGAAAGCTCCCGGAATCGACGCTGACGCAAGCATGACCTTATAAAACAGTGCCTTTGAATCGGGATGACCGCTGGAAGCAATTGCGCCCATATCCCAGATCATAAAACGTTGTGCGTCCATATTGGTGGTCCCGACATAAAGCCTCCTGCCCCTGGCGTGCTCTCTTGCAACGGCTTTAAAAACTTCATCATCAACGGTTTGTCTAATTAACTTTTTAAGAGGCTCGGTATCCGCAAATGACTCACCTATCAACATAGGCATAATTCCAAAAACCCATCGAACTTCTAATATGTCTTTTGTTTTGACAGTCGTATATTTTTGCAATCTATCGTCATAGTCACTACCTGCAAAAGCGATCGGGGCTATTAAAGACCCGGTGCTTATGCCTGTTACAATCCTGAAATTGGGACGTGCTCCTGATGCAGTCCAGCCGCAAAGGAAACCAGCGCCAAAAGCGCCATTGGCCCCGCCGCCTGATAGAGCCAAAATGTCGCAGCCCAATGAACCAGGTGAGTTAAGGTCCAAATCGGGTTTATAGTTGATCTCCCAATAACGAATATTGGGCATTTCAGCAATTACCGCATCCGACATCTTGTCTGTAGGCACTGGATTCCGCGTTAAAGCACACCCGGTAATATTCAAAATTATTACAGCAAAAGCAAAATTGAGAAATATCTTCTCGTTGAAAAACTTCCTCAATGCGACTCCTTTCCTGTTTTTTTCCACTGCAGGCGAAACGAATGTTCCGCCTTTGTTCACACTCTGAACCGCCGCTAAAAGGTCTGTCCCCGCACATCTCTTGAGAACAAAGCCTAATGCCCCCGCAGACATTACTCTTTTTGCGGCTGCCGGCTCATCATGAATACTCAACATAATTAATTTCAGGTCAGGATAGCGTCCACTGAGTTGGCGGGTAATATGCACCTCGCCCGAAACCGGCAATGACAAATCAACAACTGCCAGTTCCGGTTTGATCTTATCCAAAGCTTCAAATAAGGATATTTTATCGGCGACCATCACGACGGTCTCGAATACAGATTCGAGCAGACCTCGGATGCCTTCGAGCATGTTCTGGTGATTATCAGCAAGAACTACACAATGCTGTTTCATAATGGATCCCGCGTCTTTTCTCATGATTGCGATTGAACCTTTGTCCATGTTTCATCCGGATCGAATCGTTCTATGGTTTGTCCTTTTTTTTCCGTGTCGCTTCCGAGATTTTTCTGAAGGACCGTGCCATCATGGTTAACCATGAAAGTCATAATTCCCGAACTGTTGTAATCCGCAGGATAAGCGATGAAGGCAAAGCCTCCAATCATATTGCCGTCTACAATATAGTTATATGCACCGCCTTGGGCATGTTCTCCCTGCGAGGTCAAAATCCGGTAATAATAACCATGGTAGGGCTTTGGTCCTTCTT
>CAYSKP010000195.1:0-37530 GCA_964431645.1 uncultured Pirellulales bacterium | reverse complement strand
CAGATGTTACCGGTGTACCCGACGACATGGTAATGATGGCAGGAATGCTGGCTGCTGAATTTCCGGCTCCATCAATTGTTGTAAAGGAGGGCCAAAAGCTTTATCTGAATCTGTCAAACGTGGGAATGATGATGAGACCCGATTTGTTCGACCCGCATTCGGTGCATTGGCATGGCTTTCCGAATGCAGCCCCTGTTTTTGATGGAGTTCCAGATGCATCAGTAACAATAAACATGGGCAGCACTTTCACCTATTTTTACAATGTTTTTGAAGAAGGAACTTTTATTTATCATTGTCACGTTGAAGCTACAGAACACATGCAGATGGGTATGCTTGGGAATTTGTGGGTCCTGCCCAAGCAAAACAATCTGCCGGATGGAAACGATTTGAACGGCTTTACTCATCATGCGGGTTATAAATACGCTTACAATGATGGCGATGGTTCAACATATTATGACGTTGAATATCCTATCCAAATTGAGGGCTTCGACCCATTCTTCCATGATGAGCACCTGGCTGTCCAGCCGCTGCCCTTTGCTCTAATGCAGGATAAATACCCGATGCTTAACGGAAGGGGTTATCCTCAAACAATAGACACAAACATTATTTGGAATACAGCTGACAGCTTAGGATTGGAGAGCAAGCCTTCTCAAAAAATCAGTTCCCTTATTACTGCGGCACAGGGGCAAAAAATACTGCTTAGAATATCAAGTCTCTCTACAGTTGATTATTACACATTAACAGCAATGGGAATACCAATGAAAGTTATTGCAACAGGTTCAAGGCTGCTAAGGGGTCCTGATGGCAAAAATACTTCATATTTGACAAGTTCAGTAACCTTGGGAGGAGGCGAGACGATTGATGTGATAATCGATACAGCCTCGATAGCTCCGGGGACATATTTCCTTTACACGACCAATCTCAACTTCCTTAGCAATGACAAGGAAGACTTCGGGGGCATGATGACGGAAATAATTATAATTTAAATCGGTTTTAAAACACGGATAGGAGATGAACTATGATTTTAAAAATATTTAAAAAAATATCTAAAAATTTCGCAGTAATGCTGCTGTTTTTAATTACTGCAGATGCAGCCCATGCAGCAATTTTCGGAGTTGAGGGCACTGTATTTAATTTTACAGCTAAGGAAGGATGTATCTCTACTCCGGACGGCGGCAGCTATCTTATGTGGGGTTATGCACTCGATACAAACCAAATGCAATATCCAGGCCCTACTCTGATTATTAATCAAGGCGATACGATAACAGTAAATCTTACAAATACTTTAATAGTCCCGGTGTCAATTGTATTTCCGGGACAAACAGGAGTGGCGGCCTCCGGCGGAGTCCAGGGACTGATAACAAGAGAAGCTCTGCCTTTAGGCGGAACTGTATCATATACTTTTACAGCATCTCACGCAGGCACTTATATATATTACAGCGGGACAAGTCCTGAACTTCAGATAGAAATGGGGATGGTTGGTGCCATTATTGTCCGCCCGACAGGATTCATGCATCATATGCCCCAGGCATATGAGCATATCGGCTCGGCGTATTCACATGGACGAGAATTTCTATTTCTCTTTACAGAAATGGATCCAAAAATACACGAGCAGATAGCTCTGGGCAGATTGAGCCAGGTTGACACTACTACCCGCTTTCCTGTCCTCTGGTTTATAAACGGAAGATGCGCACCGGATACAATGGCTGAAAACTTTGACCCCTTACTGCCCCATCAGCCATATAACTGCATGCCGATGATGCATCCTGGCGATAAGGTGCTGATGAGAATTGTATCAGCAGGAAAGGACCCTCATCCCTTTCACACTCACGGCAATAATTTTAATATAATTGCAAGAGACGGCAGGCTTCTCGAAAGCGAGCCAAACGCCGGACCTGACCTTGCTGTCTCAAATTTTACAATTACAGTGACTCCGGGCGGAACTGCTGAAGCTATATTCGAATGGACAGGAGCGCATCTTGGCTGGGACATCTATGGCCATGATATCAATGATCCGCTCGAGCCGAACGAATATGCACCAGACCATGGCAAACCTTTTCCTGTCACACTTCCAACAGTTAAGGAGTTGACTATTGGTAATATGTGGAGCGGCTCTCCCTTCTTAGGAGCGATGGGCTCGCTGCCCCCTGGTAAGGGCACTTTAAATCCCAATGGGGGATATACGTTTATGTGGCATTCACATAATGAAAAAGAAATGACAAATTATGACATTTTCCCGGGCGGGCTGATGACAATGCTGATTATCGAAGCGCCGTCAGTTCCAATCATGGAACATTAATAAAGGAGCCGGACTATGAAAATTATAAAAACTCTTCTAATTTCATTAAGTATTTTGACAATTGTTTCGACCCCGGGAAACGCGATTGAGTATTTTCTCAGGGCTGATGAAACTACAAAGACGATGCCGGACGGCAACATTATCCCGATGTGGGGTTTTGCTCTTGATTCTTCATTTGGAGCTCTCGATGGAAACGTAACTGTTCCGGGACCCATATTATCAGTTCCGCCGGGAGACTCTAATTTGATAATCCATTTTGATAATGATTTGAATGTTCCGGCATCAATAGTCATTAACGGGCAAATAGCCAATATGACTCCAGTCAGAAATCCCGACGGCCGGGCTCACTCATTCACTCATGAAACACAGCCGGGTAATACCGATCCGTGTGATTATATCTGGACGAATTTCCGAGATGGAACCTATATTTACCAGAGCGGCACTCATGTTGCCGTTCAAGTCCAAATGGGATTATATGGGGGAGTCATTAAGGATTTTAATGTCAATCAGGCGTATAGCGGGGTTGATTATAATATAAGTGTTCCATTATTTTTCAGCGAAATAGATCCTGTGCTGCATAATGCCGTGGCGGACAATAATTATGGAACTGGTAAACTGGTTACAAGCACCATAAATTATGAGCCGAAGTATTTCCTGATTAATGGCCAATCTTTCAGTATTGGTGCAGCAACTGTGCCCGCGGGAAATCCTAATGATGTTGTCCTGCTTCGTTTCTTTAATATGGGGCTTGAGACCAGAAGTCCAGTATTTCATAACGCTTATATGAAATTAGTTGCCGAAGATGGCCAGGCATATCAATATCCAAAACAACAGTATTCTATTTTCCTTGCAGCCGGAAAGACAATTGATGCGCTGGTCACACTGCCTGATTCTAATGTGTACCCTATTTACGACAGGCGTCTGGGGTTAACGAATTCCCAGACAACAGGCGGAGGCATGCTTGCACATTTGGAAGCGTCTGGAACGACTCTGCCCCCTGCCGCTTTAACGGTTTCAGCAATCGCTGATACGATACTTGACACACAAACAACTCAGCTTTCTGTTAATGTAGCTGTTTTGGGCCAATCATCTCCTTTGAGATATAACTGGAAAATTCCTAAAGGGGCGGGAAGTCTTAGCAGCAAAACTATTCGTAATCCCGTTTATACTCCACCGGATATTACAGGAAGTCAAACTTTTCCTTTGGTAATTGAGACTTCAGATGGATCGAAGACCGTCATCTCGACTTTAGACATAAATGTTATAGATGGTCTGATTTTTTCAGCTAATTTCAATAAGAACTGTAATTCATTCGAGTATCTCGACAATACCTTCAAAGACACTAAAGCATCCTCATTTGAAAGCGGCAGCAGGGTCAAAGGCGGAATTACGGGTAGAGCTTTGAAGGTAAAATTGGGCGGCAAAAATAAAATAGATATAGCTGGAATGTCAGGCGGCTGGCAAAGAGATTTCGATCTTTCTGCTTCGGAAAATGTTAAAATAACTTTTATGTATAATCTCACACAGTCTCCAAATTATGAAGATGATGAATACAGTGATATACTCCTTTCCATTGACGGAGTTTTAAAAGGGATTGATACAAATGACTATATCACGAGAATATACGGAGATGGCGACGGCGGAAATAATATTTCCACCGGCTGGCAGCAGTTTACTGCAACAGTTCCGCTTTCTGCAGGAAAGCATTCGATAGTTATAGGCGGATACAACAATAAAAAAACCGATAAAAATGAGGTTACAACAGCGATATTTGATGACATTGTTGTTGAGAGAATATAAAAAATTAAAAATATTTGCGACACGATGAATATAAAAAAATATCTGTATATATTATCAGCAAATATATTAATCATGGCCGGCTGTGCCGAGAACCGAAAAAATCCGGATTCGGCTCAGCCGGCTTTTACAGTAGAATACAATAAAGCCTCACAAACACAATTAAACATCACGGCTCCGAAGAACTCGCTCGAACAAAAATGGGGCATAAAAGTCGAGTCAATCCGTCTATCTGCTGAAGGTTATATGATTGATTTTCGTTATCGGGTACTTGATGTGAATAAAGCAGCTTATGTGCTTGATAGAAAAATTAAACCGTATCTAATTGATGAAGCTACTGGTGCGACTTTTATCGTCCCGGCGCCTCCTAAAGTAGGACAGCTGCGAAGCGGGAAAAACATCCGCAAAGGCGCCGTATATTTCATTTTTTTCGCAAATCCAGGGAAATATATTAAATCCGGCAGCAATATTACTGTCGTTATCGGCGATTGTAAAATAAATAATCTTATTGTTCTTTGATGATGCTTTGCAAAATTTTAAAATTCTTATTTTTACTTTCTTTTCTCACCAGCACAGTTTACGCAAAACCTTTTATCGAAGATGAACTTCTTCGAAGCATAATGGATTCATCGAAACAGCAAGATATTATCATCCGTATGGCTGATTCGAGTGAATTTTCAGTTTTACAAAATAAAAAGGATGGCATTAATTTTCTGATAAGAGAATCGAAAGAAAAAAATAAGCGATCACGGGAAAAGATTAAATCAATTATAGATTCTAAAAATGTAACTAATGTGAAGGGTTTATGGCTGATTGACGGTTTTTCATTGAGAACGGATGCAGAGACAATTAATAATATGATGCAGCTTCCCTATATAAGCTCAATTTCACAAGACAAAATTTTAGCTCTTAAAAAGACCGATTATTCTACTGATATTTCGCCATCGTGGAATATCTCCCAAATAAACGCTCACGTTTTATGGTCATTCGGATATACAGGTTCGGGAATCATAATAGCAATAATGGATAGCGGGGTAGATATCGATAATCCACATCTTACGGCGTCTTTTCGGGGAGGCACTAACAGCTGGTTTGACCCCGCCGGTGTGCATTTGACCCCTTATGATGCGATAGGGCACGGAACTCAGGCCCTTGGGATAATTTTAGGTTCCAACAATATCGATACGACAATCGGCATTGCTCCTTCAGCTAAATGGATAGCAGCAAAAATATTTAATGATGCGGGGACTGCGACTACCAGCGGTATACATCTTTCTTTCCAATGGATTCTCGATCCGGATAATGACTCTAATACAAATGATATGCCTGAGATCTTAAACTGTTCATGGGGAATACAGGAGCATGTCAATGAGTGTGTGACTGAATTTCAGCAGGATATTTCAATTCTTAGGCAAGCTGGAATAGCCGTTGTTTTTGCGGCCGGCAATGAAAGCACTAATCCTTCTTATCCATCGAGCGTTAGTCCGGCCAATTACGAGGATTCAATTTCTGTCGGTTCAGTCGACAGTTCATCAATAATTGCATATTCGAGCAGCCGTGGCCCATCGGCCTGTGATAGCTCAATTTATCCTAAACTCGTAGCCCCCGGAGTATCCATCGAGACATGTGATCTTTCATATGGCGGGATAATTGACCAGCACGTTTATGTAGATGGAACTTCTTTTGCCGCTCCGCATGTCTCTGCCGCTTTTGCTTTATTAATGCAGGCTTTTCCATATGCAAATAGTAATGATATTGAATCAGCCCTGATTTCTTCCGCAATTGACTTGGGTAATCCAGGACCGGATAATTCTTATGGAAACGGCCAGATAGACGCGTTTGCTGCATATCAGCTTTTGGCTCTTAATTACTGTAACGCTGATTTTGACCACAACTATCTTGTAGATTTTAATGATTTTGAAATTTTGGCAAATGAATGGCTTTTATCCGGCTGTAATGAGCTATGCCCCTGCAGATGTGACTTGAACAGTGATGGTCATATTGATTTTCATGATTATGTCAATTTTTCATTCCAATTCAAAAGGGATAGCTGCTCACAGTAGTTTTCAAGCCGGCTTCCCGACGGGTTTAGAGATGATCGCCTCTGACCAGCCGTACCAAGATGATTATCCGAGAAAGTCGGATTAACTCGCCTATGATAGCAAAAAATACTCGGCTTTATCCTTAATCTTCTGCCCAAAGAGAATTCCAAAAAATAATTGTTTTTATGTTGACTCAGCCATAGGCATAGGCTATCATGTCAATAGAGGTAATTGACATAATGACACAGCGATGTATATATGCGTTAAGAGCGGTATTTGAACTGGCTTCGAGGTCAAATTCGGAACCAATCAAAATACAAGAGATAGCCGAGGCTCAGCAGATACCAGTCAAGTTTTTGGAAGTAATACTAAACGAGCTGAGGCATGGTGGTTTTGTGGAATCTCGCAGAGGCAACGAGGGCGGCTATTTATTGGCTCGCAACCCTCGAGAGCTTAGTGTTGGCGAAGTTATAGAGTTTGTCGAAGGGCCGGTAGATGCACTTTTTAGGGTAAAAAATAGTGGATTATCGCCTGGATGCAGTTTTGCTATAGACAAGCTCTGGAATACTGTGGCCGGAAAAATAAAAAGTGTATATGAAACAACTACATTTTCCGATTTGGTTGAGTGGGAACGGTTAGCCAAAAATGAAGAAATGGTCAATTATGTGATTTAATCAATTTTTTTTTAAAGGCTTGTCTATCAAATTGATGGACATGATTTGACGTAATGAATTAGTTTTCAAAAAGTGTCCTGAATGGAAATCTGCAAATGATCTCAAGCAAGATGAATGTCCAAAAAATCACCGGGGAATAATTAAATTATTCGATATTATAGAAAATTAAGGAGATAAATTATGACACGACTATGGTTAGCATGCCTTTTGTGCAGCCTGATTGTGCTGTCAGGCTGTTCTCGCCATCTTGGGGACTTTACCCTTCTGACGACAAAAAAAGTCGATCTAAGCGATTTCAGTTTCCCCACGTACGCCACAACCAATAATCAAAAGGTAAAGGGTGAGGATGTCAGTCATGTCATTATTATCTTACCCACTAAAACACCTGATTTGAAGCATGCGATAGACAATGCTCTTGATAAAAATAATGCGTATATGCTCTCAGAAGCGTCTATAAGGTATGATTATTTCTTTATTCCGCACTTATATGAGCGAAAAACATTCATTGTGGAGGGTCAGCCAGTTAGCAGAACTAACTAAGCAAATTTTCAAAAACTTATGGAGTCAGATTATGAAGAAAATAATAACACTATCTATATTGGCTACTCTGATCATGGTATATGGATGCAGTCACCGAATAGCCGATTGCACCCTCATGTCAACTAAGAAAATTCAATGTCAAAACGTCGATTTGACAAAACTTGAACAGCGCCGCGATGTTGTTGGCAAAGACATCCGACTTTTGGGTATTGGTTCAAATATTAAGGATGCTGCCGATAAGGCATTGGAACAAGCCAATGGAAATCTGCTCATAAACCCAGTTGTATATTATGAGGAAATTCCCCTTCTAAGCGGGGGATATGTAGTAAAGGGTACTGTTGTAAAAGTTCCATCTCAGAACGAATCGGACATGACAGACAGCGCAAAATAAGTTTTGATGATTACATAATCTAATTATATTGTTTTAAGATCATGTCACTCAAATTGATTGATAAGATTTTCGAGAATGATATATATGGCAATCATATTTTTAAACCCCTGATGATACCCCCTCGCACTAATCAGCTCGGCGATGTCGAGAGAAAAGGTTAATTATAAATGGTTTTGCCACTAATTATTCTTGACTGTTTTAGATAAAGCTGAGATTCTATAATGAATGAGACTCAGCTATGTAGCTGAGCAGGAACATAAAATCTTATTTTAGTAATCACAGATTAAGGAGCAGCATAATGGCAAAGAGTGCCAAACCAGCAACAAAGAGTGAGATTATGTCCAAAATAGCCGAGGCCACACAGCTTTCCCGTAAGCAGGTGGCGTCAGTATTCGATGCCCTTTCAGACCAGATCAAGAATGCCATAGGCAAGAAAGGCCCGGGCGTCTTTGCTTTGTCCGGTCTGATCAAGGTCATAGTCATTAATAAGCCGGCAACCCCCAAACGGACTGGCATCAACCCGTTCACCAAGCAGGAGCAGGTCTTTGCGGCCAAGCCGGCTCGCAGAGTCGTAAAGGTCCGGGCCTTCAAAGCTCTCAAGGACATGGCTAAATAACGGATTAGTTTGCTTATGGTATAGCTTCTCAACTGAGCTTGCATTTTAGAAAAAGGATTAATCCGAGCCATCGATTTGCAAAGAATTTGCAACAGACATGCTCGTTTGAGTTGCTGTTACGCTTCCGTTGCGATTGGGTCAGCATCATAATCTTTTTTGACAAGTATAAACCGTTTGCCCTCAAACGCTTACGAACGTACGTTTGGGACTCATAATCTATTGGTCGAAGGTCCGATACCTGCCGGGCCCAGTCTTCGTTTGCGGATTCAAAATACCTTCGACTAATCAGGGGGTTATTAAATGAACAGGTATGCAGTTCTCCTTTTTTCGTTCTTGCCTTTATTTTCAGGAATCAATAATTTGAATGCGGCGGATTCAGGGACTGTTAAAGCAATATTTGTAAATCCTCCGGCAGAATATAGCTGTGCACCATTCTGGATTTGGAATGAAAAGATGACCGATAATCTGGTCATCTCGACTTTGAATGACTTGGCGGGGCAGGGTATAAAGCAGGTCTTCGTTCATCCGCGGCCGGGGCTTGTTACACCATATTTATCGACGGAATGGTTTCGATTATGGAAGCTGACATTAAAGGAGGCAGAAAGGCTGGGCATTATAGTCTGGCTTTATGATGAGAATTCGTATCCATCGGGTTTTGCGGGGGGATTTGTGCCGGAGCTGATGCCTGAGTCAAAAGGATTTGGACTGAAAATCGAGGAAGTAAACAATCCAAAAAAGTTACCAGGAGAGATAGTCGCAGTTTTTGAAAAGGATGGGGACGGCTATAAGAAGATAAATATTGATGAAGCCAATGAGCATGTAAGGTATCTTGCGGCAAGGATAATAAAGGCAAAGGCGGACGGGATGTTTGCCAATCGGCCATATGTGAATCTATTGACAAAGGGAGTGACGGAAAAATTTCTTGAAATTACATTAGATGCATATAAAAAGCAAATCGGAGAAGAATTCGGCAAGCGTGTGCCGGGTGTATTTACGGATGAACCGCATATTCTGCCGGCGGGCGTGCAGGCATGGGCAAATGACCTGCCGCAGGTTTTCGAAAAAAGGTGGGGATATTCGCTGATTGATAATCTGCCTTCTCTTGCCCTGCAGACCGGCGACTGGAAACGGGTTCGGCACAATTATTACACAACACTGCTTGAGCTTTATATCGAGAGATGGGGAAAGCCATACTACGAATATTGCGAAAAAAACAATCTCGAATTTACCGGTCATTATTGGGAGCATGTATGGCCGGAATGCAGACAGGTTCCGGACAATATGGCAATGAGCGCCTGGATGCACAGGCCGGGAATTGACATACTTTTTAATCAATATGCCGAGGGGGTTCATGCACAATTCGGCAATGTGCGGTCGGTGATGGAGATTGCAAGCCTGGCCAATCAACTGGGAAGAAAGCGGACCATCTGTGAAACATACGGAGGTGCGGGATGGGAATTGCGATTCGAGGACATGAAGAGAATCGGGGACTGGATTTTTGTGCTGGGCATTAATACGATGAATGAGCATCTGTCGTATGCGAGCATTCGAGGCGCGAGAAAGGCGGATTATCCGCAGTCGTTTTCGTATCATGAGCCCTGGTGGCAGGGATACCATGTGGCGGTAGATTATTTTAGGCGGCTTTCCGCGGCCCTTTCTCACGGCGAGCAGATAAATGAGATACTTTTAATTGAGCCAACGAGCACGGCTTTGATGTATCAGGCGGATACGAGTCAAAAAGGTTATCTTGAGAAAATCGGAAATGAATTTCAGCGGACGGTTGTAACATTAGCCAAGCAGCAGGTGGAATTTGATTTGGGATGCGAGGATGTGATTAGCCGAAGCGGCTCGGTTGATGGAGCGGAGTTGAAGGTTGGAAGGCGGGCTTATAGAACAGTTGTGCTGCCGGGATTGATGGAAAATCTAAACGGCGGGACAATGGGACTGCTTGAAAAGTACGCGGCGAAAGGAGGAAAGATTTTATGCTGCGGGGATACTCCGACGCTCGTGGATGGACAAAAAAGCGAGCGGCCGGGAATGCTTGAAAAAGGCAGCGGTTTCAAAAAGATTGCGGCTAATGAATTGGCATCTGTTTTATTGAGCCAGGCAAAAGATGGTTTTGCAATAAAATCAGAAGACAACAACAGCATCATGTTTCATCAAAGGCGAAGGTTAGACGATGGTGAATTGATTTTTGTTGTCAATACGGATTTAAAGGCAGGATGCAAGGGCGTGATTGAATCGGCAGGTACCGGAATTGAAAGATGGGATGCCGAGACAGGGGCGCTTTCGCCTTATATATTCCAGAAGACTCAAAAAGGGGTGCAGGCAAACTTCGAACTTGCGCCGGCAGGAAGCTTATTATTATTTTTCCCGAACAAGGCAATTGAATCGGCGAAGGCAGAGAAAATTCCCGAAACAATAATCAAGCCGAATGGGACAATTAAAATCAAACGAAATGCGCCGAATGTTCTTACGCTGGATTATCTGGATTTGACACTGCAAGGGAAGACGACTCCTAAGATTTATTACAACAAGGCATCACAGCAGACATTTACGAAATACGGATTTAACGGTAATCCGTGGGACCATGGTGTTCAGTATGATGAAGAGTTCGTAAACAGGAAATTTGCGCAAGACAGCGGTTTCGAGGCGGCATATTACTTTACAATTAAAGACAAGATACAAAAGCCGATATACGCGGTGATTGAACGGCCGGACTTATATACTGTTACCTGCAACGGTAAGACGATAAAGGCAAAGCAAGGAAACTGGTGGCTGGATAAATCGTTCGGCAAGATTGATATAAGCTCTGCTGCAAAAACGGGGGAAAACAAGATAGTGCTGAGTGCCAGTCCGTTTACGGTTTTTCATGAAATTGCGGCGATTTATATCCTGGGAGATTTCAGGGTCGAGCCGAATGAATCAGGATTTGTAATTACAAAAGATGAGCCGATACAAATGGGGCCGTGGAACAAACAGGGCTATCCTTTATATGCGGACGGCATTTCATACAAGCACCGGTTCAAAGTCCAGGAACAGAACAGAAAGTATCTTATCCGGCTGGGCGATTGGTTCGGCAGCATTGCCAAAGTTGTGGTCAACGGCAAAGAGGCGGGGTACATATGGCATCAGCCGTGGCAATTGGATATTTCAAACCAAATCAAAAGAGGCAATACCGAAATAGAAGTTATTGTAATAGGGACATTAAAGAACACACTTGGGCTTCATCACACGGGACAACCGGGAAAGGTCAGTCCGCCGGAATTCAGAGAGGGGCCGGCCAACGGCCCGCCCGCAGGTGAGAAATATAAAACGATAGGGTATGGATTGTTTGAGCCGTTCGGATTAGTGCAGCAATAGTTTTTACCACGGAGATCGCAGAGAATTAAAAGAATTTTTATTTTTAAATTTTTAATTTTTAATTGTGAGTTGCTGCGCATATTTTTTAATAATTAATTCCGTTTTAGTATACGTTTTGGATTTTTATTGATTGTTTTCTGCTCAGGGGTACAATAGCTCCCATATTTTGATGAACATACACCGAAATTATGCATTTATAGACAGCCAGAATCTGAACCTGGCAATACGAGACCAGGGCTGGACACTCGATTTTGGACGTTTCAGAAAATATCTTTTTGATAAATACGGAGTCATCAAGGCATTTCTATTTATAGGTTATTTACCAACAAATGAGACTCTTTATACAAGTTTACAGCAAGATGGGTATATCCTAATTTTTAAACCGACGCTGGTTCTTGCGGGCGGTAAAGTAAAAGGCAATGTCGATGCGGAGCTTGTGCTGCACGCGATGATTGAATATCAAAATTATCAAAAAGCAGTAATCGTCTCAGGTGACGGCGACTTTCATTGTCTTGTTAAATATCTTAAAAATAAAGGCAAACTGGAAAAGCTGATAATACCTAACAGGGATAAATACTCTTCACTTCTGCGTGAGTTTTTGCATGGTGATGCCGTATTTATGAACAATTTGAGGGATAAGCTGGGTTTAAACAATAAGAGCGGCATTGCCTGAGGGACGAAACCCTTCGGAAAGCCGCTCATCGTGATTCTACTAAACTCTATTAAAGAGTATACATTGTTGTTCGACTAAGTCAACCGTTTTCTTAAGAAAACCTTCCAAGAACTTCAAATATTGAATAAAAATGGCAATTTAGACGCAAGATCAAGCCGGCAGATTGCAGAGAGGGGCCGGCCAATGGGCCTCCGGCAGGCAGCAAATATAAAACGATAGAATACGGGCTGTTTGGGCCATTCGAATTGGTTATGCAATAAGTTAAGACAAAAGCTTGCAAACAAAATCCGAGAGTATATACTCGCCTAATAATAAAAATATGAAGGAGAAGATATATGAGGCAGACAAGCGGACAAGACCATTTCGGAAAAAATATCAAACAGGATGGCTTTGTTGAAATATCCCGGCGATGCTTTTTAGGCAACTGTGCTGCGTGCGCGGCAGGACTTGCCGGCATATCGGCGATATCGGCATTCGGGCCGGGTAAAGCAATGGCCGAGGAAGTTGTGAGCAATCCTGAAAAAGCTCGTGTCCGCGTTTTCTTCTGTCACAAGCCCACGAATAACGCAACCTGGCCGAACATCGGCTTCGACTATGAATCGAGAAAAAAAGAATTGCTTGAGAAGCTAAAGAGCAGTTGCCCAAATATCGAATTTCTACCGGTTACGGCCGGCAGCTCGCAGAAGGCCAAGGAGATTTTAGCCAAAGACAAGGATGAGAATATCGATGGTTATATCGTTTATATAGTGGGGATATGGACGGGCGTTTCGCAGGCGGTGATGAATTCAGGAAAGCCGACGATTTTGATTGACGACCTTTACGGAGGGACAGGCGAATTCCTGACGGCGTATTCAGAAGCAAAGCGGCGAGAACTAAAAGTTACAGGCGTGTCATCGTCTCGATTCGACGATGTGGTCGAGGCGGTCAAATGCTTTGAATGCACAAGGAAGCTGAGCTCTTCAGTAATTTTAAGGGTCGGCAACGGTTTTGGGTGCACGGAAAAAGGTGTGCAAGATATTTTCGGCACCAAAGTAATACAGGTCAAGTACGAGCAATTGAATGATGCATACGCTTCAATAGATAAGGCCGAGGCAAAAAAATGGGCGGATAAATGGATAAACGAAGCCGAAAAGGTTGTCGAGCCCAGCCCAGAAGAGATTGAGAAATCGGCTATTATGTATCTGGCGATGAAAAAAATAATGGATGAAAATAAGGCGCAGGCCATAACAATAAACTGCCTGGGCGGATTTTACGGCGGCAAGATTAAGGCATATCCGTGTCTCGGATTCTTCCAGCTTAATAACGACGGCCTGGTCGGGGCATGTGAGTCGGATTTAAAATCAACAATAACAATGCTGGTAATGGGTTACCTGACCGGCAGGCCCGGATATATTTCCGACCCGGTAATCGACACATCAAAGAACCAGATAATTTACGCACACTGCGTGGGTATGAACAAAGTTTACGGCCCCCAGGGAAAAAGTAATCCCTATCATATCCGCAACCACTCAGAGGACCGCAAGGGCGCAGCGGTCAGGTCTCTTATGCCGCTTGGCGAGATGACAACATCACTTGAGATTGACCCGGACAAAAAAGAAATAATAATCCACAGGGCAAAGACCGTAGAGAATGTTGATGAGGACAAGGCATGCCGGACGAAGCTGGCGGCCGAACCGGTGGGCGATATAAATAAGCTCCTTCGCTATTGGGACACGTGGGGCTGGCACCGCGTCACCTATTACGGCGACTTTAAACGGCCGGTGGAACACATGGCGGGATTGCTTGGATTCAAAGTGATCGAAGAGGCATAAGAAAAAGACATCAGACTGCTGAACCATACACAGGTCAAGATGCTTGAAACTCGTATGCTGGATACTCGATAGCAGCGCATAATGCTCAGCTTATAGCGATGGCACATCGGCAGGATAAATCAACAAAAAGGATTGCAAATGGTCAAAGTGAGTATATACTCGCATATTATCAGACGAACTTTTTGAAATCGGTAAAATGGAAAGGAATCCAAGGTGGATTCGAACAGTTCGACAGGCAAACCGCGGGTAGTCGTTGTCGGCAGCGTTTACGTTGACATGGCGATAAAATGCACAGAAGTTCCGGCAGCGGGCGAGACGGCGGCGGGAACGGCGCTATCTCTTACTGCGACAGGGCCGGGAGTAAACCAGGCGATACAGGCGGCGCTTTGCGGCTGTGATGTCCATCTTGTCAGTAAAATCAGCAACTGCCCGCTTGGAACAATAATAAAAGCCACACTGGCACAGCATGATGTAAGCACAAAATACGTCTTTACCGCGCAGGCAAAAAATACCGGCTTATTACTTACACTTGTAGATACCAAAGGCGAAAACGCAATCATTACATACGACGGGGCAAACGGGGCTTTAAACGAGGCAGATATCGAATTAGCGGAACGGGTGATATCGGAGGCGGATATCTGCCTGATTCACGCGAGGCTTCCCAAAGAGGCAATTATAAAGACGATTGCGATAGCCAAACTTCACGGCAAAAAAGTAATACTTGACCCGGCAGGAGCACTTGGCCCCTCAAGCAATGGAACGGAGACTACTCTGCCACCCGAGTATTTTATGGCAGATGTGATGATACCGAACCTTTATGAGGCAGCGATTATCAGCGACCATTCGAGCGCGAACATCCGCACGGCAAAAATGGTGGGTTCGGACCTTGTCGCGCGGGGAGTAAGTGCGGCCGTAATAACGATGGGAAGACGCGGCTGCCTGGTTGTGGACAGGGAAAATGCCGACCACATACCGGCTTATCCGATAGAATTGGTTGACCACACGGGGACGGGAGACGCATTTGCGGGTGCGCTGGCGGCATCGATGGCGGTAGGCGATGAATTACGAAAGGCAGTGAAATTCGCATCGGCGGCAGGAGCGATTGCATGCACAAAATTCGGCGCAGTCGAGGCAATGCCGACAAAAGAAGAAATAATCGAGCTGATGCAAAAACAGGAGCCGGAGTAGTTTTTTATTTCCTCT
The DNA here is from genome assembly GCA_964431645.1 of uncultured Pirellulales bacterium. Lineage (GTDB taxonomy): Bacteria > Planctomycetota > Phycisphaerae > Sedimentisphaerales > Anaerobacaceae > Fen-1362. Next base: position 22,121 of record CAYSKP010000195.1, on the reverse strand, counting down.
TAAATACAAAATCTTTTTGTGAGACGATGGGGATAATCTTATTATTTAAATAGAAGGAACAGATTTTGTATTTTTCCGGACTCGACCCGCAAAACTCGACACGAGCAGATACAGCAAAAGGGCCTGATCGTCTGCGGCAGGGCTGCAAGTGCGACAGGCCCCGCTTTTTAATGGCATTCATCTCTTGACGTATTTGAAATTCAGCGATATTGTAGCAAAATGTTCTTTACAAGGATCTCGCCATGAAGTGGACAATTGAATATCTTGAAAAAGATGCAATCGTAGCCGCCAAAATCAACGGCGTAATGGGCTGGAACGAGCACAAAAAGTTCGCCGAAGAAATCTTCCCCTTTGGACGCAAAAAGAAGGCCAATAAAATTCTTTTGGATTTCAGGGAAATGACTCCTGATTTTACTCTTTTGGAGGTTGACGATTTACCGAAGATGCTAAAGGAAATAGGCGTCAGCGGCGACATAAAGATAGCCGCCATACATGACATGGCTTCACCAAAGGCAAGCGAACATACTTTCTTCAAAAATACTGCAAATATATTGTCTCTTAATGTCGAAATTTTTTCCAATAGAAATGATGCTATCTCATGGCTGAAAGCCGGGTCACCCGACATTCCCAAAAAAGGATAATCAATAAAGTAAATCGCGAAGAAGCGTCAGCTCGTTTTTTTTAGGACGTTTTAAATTTATTTTCCGCTATAGTCCTATATTCTATTGAACCTGACAAATCAGCCGCAGATTCAAGCCATATAAGTGAACCGTCTGGTTCCAAGTGCCGATTAATAGCTAAAAGATTTTTAAAATAAGAGGGAATGCCGTTTTATTTTTATAATTTAAAGATAAGGCAGGAAGAGCCAATGAATACGCAAAAAACAAGAAGTGCGTTCACAATAGTGGAAGCAATGATTGCGGCGGTAGTCCTTGTAATCGCCGTAATAGGGACATCAGTGTACCGATACCAGGCCGCATTAGGTGCCCGGCATGCCGATTTATACTCGACGGGTGTAAGGTTATCATTGATGCTGTGCGAAGGCTGGTCGGGTGAAGGCGGGACTACAAGCTATGACCCAGTGACAACATTTACGCCGGATTTAGACATAATCGACACCAACTCGGCGGGAGCTCCCACCGGCTTTACTGAGCTTGGCAGCTATGAAATCATTGTTGATGGTTTTAAATATTACGCGGCACTATCGTGGAAAAACATGGGCAACAAAATTACTTCGCTGCACATAGTTGTCAGCTGGGACTACAGGGAGGGGACAAACCAAAACTCGAGTAATCAATCTTACCGGTTGACGACTTACGTAAAAACCCCATCTTAATATTTTCAGAAAAGGGTTTTCAATTATGAGTCAATATAAAAGGCAAAGAAAGAACGGTTTTACCACAGTCGATGTGGCGATTGCAGGGCTTATCCTTATCATAGCAATGCTTTCAATCGGACAAATCCTTTCAGAAAGCCAAAAAGGCTGGAATTTAATATATAACCGCATGTACTCCGAAGTGGTGACAGGCGGTCATATCGCGAAAAGGACATTCGATTCAATAGTTCGAAAATCAAGCAGTAAGGGAATTACAATAGACCCTGACAGCAAATGGGTCGAGGTCCATTATTATGACACTGACGGCTCTTCATTTCTTGACAGGTACGCTAAATTTTTTGTCTCAGGAAATTTGCTTCGTGTCGAACGCGGCTGGCTTAATCCAAATGATGCAGCCAATCCAAAAGGAACAATAGCAACGGATACAATCTGCGGTAATGTAAATAAATGTATATTTAAGCAGAGCGGGAATTCAGTGCATATGATGCTTACGCTTAATACCGGCACCGAGAAGATGCTTATAGGGACATCTGCGATACTGCATAACAATTAAATCAAAAATCAAAATTAAAAAATTAAAAATACAAAGCAAAATGCAAAAAGCTTTTTCGTTAATTACTCTTTAATTTCTCATTTTTTCATACAAAATTTAATTCATATTAGAATCCCAGATGCCTCGCTGTCGCTCAGCATGACAAGGAATACGTAAAATGCATGATGTCATTCTGAATGGAGCGAAACGAATTGAAGAATCCGGCGAAGTCATCCTGAGCAAAGCGAAGGATCTCTTTTAAATCGCAGGCCAGATGCTTCGCTGAGCTCAGCATGACAATATGAAAGGTTAAGATTGCTGCGCGGGGTATGACAAATTAAGTATTTAAGTTTACTTTTTAATTTTTAATTTTAATTAGTATGCCCATTCGGGGACATCTGCTGAAACAGTTTCTTTCCATCTGTTTGTCATAAAATCACCGCTGACAGCCAGATTTGTGGCCCGCTGAAGGTTCACGTCATACAATAACTTATAAGGGTCGGCTATGCTTATCTGCATGGTTCTTGCTATAAACGCCCCAAACATATTTCTTCCCGACTGTAAGCTGATTTGGGCATACGGCGCGTAAACAACAGCGCACCATTCGTTTTTTGCCTTTAGAGCCCATATAGTCTCAGTGGTGCCGGTTCCATAAAGCTGAATATGACTGGGGTCAGGGACGGAGCCTAAATAATTAATACTTGAGCCATTGCCTGTGTAGAAGTTGCAGGCGACATACATGATTAAATATGCCCCTGCATTTACATCTATTTCAGCACCATTACCCATATCCATAAAATTTCTAACAGATAAAATCACAGTCCCCGAGCCTATAACAAGTTTACCAATCTTGCCTCCGCCGTTATCTACACTGAAAACGTTATATACACCACTATTTGCAGGGGTCATTACTATTGTGGCTCCATTCGTATGAAAATCAGGTTTGAGCGGCAGACCGGCGGGAGGTACAGGTGAATAAAACTCAGGAGCATCAGGCATTTGATAAATTTCACCTGTTAATGTTCCGCCATTTGAAATAACAGCACCGCAATCAGCAGGTGCGACACAGAAGAGATTGCCTTGAATAACAGAGCCCGGTTTAGTGACAAGTGCGGCGGTGGCTGAATTTGTTGTGGTTCCTATATCTATCTCTAAGCCCGTCGCACCGGGATTCGCTGAATCATACGCACCTGCATCCATACCAGGAGCTAGATTAATAGCATTCTTTGACAATAAGCCGTATTCGAATGCGGACTTTTTGCGCAGAGAAGCTTGTATGGTCCTTCGGAAGTTCCCCCTTGCTCCGACAGAAATGGCAATATAATTACTGTCAACCTTTTCGACCATATATGAAAACGCGCCTGCCATATTCGGCAGTGTTTCACCTATAGACTGAGGCAGGTCACTGTCATTGAATGTGCCGGCTTTAAGTTCGGCATTCATTTGTGCAATAGCCATTTCAATGCCCGCATCGGCGCAGATTCTACTGGTCATATCCTGCGATGAACGGACGGAAAGAAGACGGCCCTGCTCACTTAAATACAATATACCGACTCCGGCCGTCAGCAATAAGGTAATGACAAACATCACGACAATCAGAGCGCTGCCTTTTCTTATAGTGTTAATAATCATCGTTGTCCCCGCTTACAATTTATTAAATCAATATGCCCATTCGGAGGTTCCATTCGAAACCGTTTCTTTCCATCTGTTTGTCCTGAACCCGCCGCCAAGGGCTAAATTTGTGGCCCTGAGCAAATTAACATCAAAATAAAATGAAAAGCCGGTCTGGACATCTATATTAACTGAGTTTCCCACAATTGCCCCGTACATATTTTTTCCGGCCTGTAAGTTAATATTGGCGTTTGGTGCGTAAATAACGCCGCACAAGCTTGTTTTGGCTTTAAGAGTCCATATCTGAGGCGTGCCCGTTCTGGTTCCGTATATCTGAATATGACTGGGGTCCGGAACGGCGCCGCCGTATGTTATACTTGAACTGTTTTCTGTTATGAAATTGGATGCTAAATACATTATTAAGGTTGAACCCTCATTGACGTAAATTTCCGCACCTTCCCCTAAAAACATAAAATTTGTGACAGCAAGTGTAACATTGCCGCTGATGACAAGCTTGCCGTAATTGCCGGAACCATTGTCTATGCTTATAGTGCCATATATACCGCTATTCGCATCAGTGAATGTTATAGTTTTGCCGTATGTATGTAAATCAGGTTTGGCGGTCAGCCCTAAAGGAATTTTGGGGGTATAGATTTCGGGCTCTTCAGTCAAGGCGTAGGTTTTGCCGGTAAGAGTTCCGTCAACGGAAATAGTAGCAGACGGGTCTCCGCCGACACCGCAAAACAGGTCGCCATTGACAACACATCCAGGCTTGGTAACAACTGTAGGGGTAGGTGCAGTGCTGAGTGTTCCCATCTGTATTTTTAAACCTGTAGCGCCGGCGTTTTGTGAATCGTAGGCGGATGCAGTTGTATTAGGCGGCAAGTAGCAGCTCGACTTCGAAAGAATGCCGTATTCAAAACATGACTTTTTGCGTAAAGATGCCTCTATTGTTCTTCTGAAATCGCCCCGTGCGCCGACCGAGTAAACAAAATAATTGCTGTCATGTTTTTCGACTTTATAGGAAAATGCTCCTATCATATCGGGCAATGTCTCGCCAATTGAGCGGGGCAGGTCACTATCTTTAAGACTTCCCGAGTTAGCTCTTTTATTCATTTCGGAGACCGCCATTTCAACGCCGGCATCGGCACAGACTCGGCTTGCCATATCCTCAGAGGTGCGAATGGCGAAGATGCGCCCCTGCTCACTTATATACAATAATCCTATGCCTGAAACCATTAAAAGCATGACTACGAACATAACAATAACAAGGGCGCTGCCTCTTTTATTTAGATTAATTAAATTCATAAAATGTCTCCCTCAATATTACAAAAAAATTTAATGGTATTGCATAATTCAGCAGGAGATTTCTATAATTAAATATCGTCAGAAATGAAGGCGTGCTTAATTAAGGGCCAAAAATATTCGAATAAAAAATGATATTTTATCGGTCTTTAAAAAAAAAATTAATGTGTCTAAAAAGTATCTGTAAAGTGATGATTTCTGACTAATAATATGCCGATATTTGATAAAGAGAAAATTTCAAAATGGTATTTCCAAAAATTCACATTCTGGTAGTAGATGACGATGAAGTTGATTGCCTTTCAGCTAAAAGGACACTTGCAGAAACGCCATTGCCCGTAAAATTTGAGGTCGAGACAGCCAGCACGCTGGCTAAAGGCATCGAAAAGCTCAAGCAAAGGCAATTTGATGTAACGCTTTTCGATTTGGGACTTCCCGACAGTAACGGTCTTGAAACCGTAAAAAATGCTGTCAATGCTGCGGGAGAAATTCCTGTTGTAGTATTGACAGGATGGGCCGATGACCAGACGGGCATTTTAGCGATAAATCTCGGGGCGACTGATTATCTCGTCAAAGGGCCTGCAATTGACAGCATGTTAGGAAGGACACTTCTTTACGCCATGGAGCGCAAAAAGGTCGAAAAGAAACTCATAAAGGCCCTGGCGGCAAAGGCAGACCTCGTGAATATGGTTTCACATGACCTCAGAATTCCGTTAACTGCTATAAAAGAGGGTATTGATATTGTCGCGGGAGGCGATGCAGGGGCGGTAAACGATGAACAGAAGGAGTTTTTAACGCTAGCGAAAAGAAATGTTGACCGGCTGACAAGGCTGATAACTGATTTTCTCGATTTTCAAAAAATTGGTTTAGACAAGCAGCAGTTCATTCTTACTGAAAATGATATAAATGAACTGGTAAAAGATGTTCATAAAATGATGGGGCCGGTAGCCAGGCAAAAAGGTCTGGATTTGCGGATCGAGCTTGATGAGAAACTCCCAAAAATAAATTTCGATTACGATGCAATAACAAGGGTGGTTACAAATCTGGTCAGTAACGCCCTTAAATTCACAAAAGAAGGAAGTATCGCTATCCGGACAAAAAAAGAGGATGGCGGCATAGAGGTGGCGATAAAAGATACGGGCTGCGGGATAAGCAAAGAAGACATAGAAAAACTTTTCGAAAAATACGTTCAAATCAAATCGGCCAATGTTAGCGATATCGAGGGGACAGGCCTGGGGCTTGCGATTTGCAAGCTTATAATTGAGCATCACGGGGGAAAAATAAGGGCTGAATCCGAGCCAAATAAGGGGACAACACTTTACTTTTATTTACGCGCCTAAAAAGCTTAAACATTAACCAGCAGCAATGAGTCTGACCTGATTAAATTTATTCAAAACGAAGGCCGTTTTTGCCTGCCGCGTAGTCAAACAAATCAGGTTCCTGCTTTCCGTACTCTGCCTTGGATTTTGTTGAATTTGGAGAATTCTGTTTTACTTGCGAACAAGTACCTGACTCGGCTTTTGCTTGAGCGGATGGCTCTTGCGCTGAAGAGGAACTGACCAGTATTTTTTCAATTGTATCAAGAAGAACCTGGGCGTCATATGGTTTTTGCAAATACGCGTCTACACCTTCATCGAGAACGCTCTGCTTGAATATTTCATTAGTCATTCCTGTAAGGACAACAATATGTGCCCTTTTAAGGTTTCCGGACATTCGTAATTTGCGCATTACGCAAAGTCCGTCGCCGGCGGGCAGCTGCAGGTCCAAAACTATTAAATCCGGATTGAATTTATGGGCCAGCGAAACTGCCTGGACGCCATCGGATGCACAATGAACGGTAAAGCCCCTGCTTGAGAGGCGCTTTGCGACAACTCTCTGGACATCGATTTCATCTTCAACAACAAGGATTGTAGCCATGATTAATCCTCTTCAAGTTTTAAAATTAAAGTTGTAGTGACACTGCAAAGATATATCGGACTAAAAAAGAGGCGACTTAATTGGAATGCAATTAAAAGATGGATTTTGGTTTTAACGCATTTTAAATAACTAGCTTCTAAATGTTTACAAACAGCAATTTAGCCCATTTAAATAAGCAAAAGAGCTATTTCGGAGAAATATTTTGATGATATTTATGAACGCAAATAGAAACGAGGTCCGATATGCGCAGCTTAAAATTTATAATTTTAATTGTAATTATTTCAGCCGCAATAACTTTTTGCGGCTGCACCAAAGAAATCGTAATCAATCATTATCCCGGATTCTATGACCCAAATATCAGGACAGTAGGCGTAATGCCCTTTGCCAATTACAGCGTTCGAAAAGGGCTGGGCAATATGGCGGCAGGTCATCTTGCGGCCGGACTCGGGGCCAACCGGACATATTATGTAATCGGTCCCGATCAAATACAAACTATGCTCAATAAGCCTACTCAATCGATGCCTCCGGAAAGTGACTTTAAGGCCCTGGCCCAACAGCTTGGTAAAACCGGCAATATGCAGGCATTCATAGCGGGACAGGTCCTTGGTAATTCAATTGTTAAGGCGTCCCCCCGGAACAAAAATAAAGGACAGACGCCATCCCTATTCAATCAAGCACAGGCAATTCAAATTCATAATAAATTTACCGGCAATAACATGATTCATTATGCCGTTTTTTACGGAACACCATTGGTAAAAAAAATTGATACTTTCTATAACTTTGATGAACCTGACTATAGTTTTTATCCCTGCTGGTATTATCCGGGGTATTATGACTACTATTATGAATTTATTTCATATGCGACAATCTATATTAATGCATGGCTTGTAAGCATACCCCACGGAAATGTTATAGGGTCGGCATCCGAGAACGGGACCGGCGTTACTGAAAGCTATGCGCCTATGCCGCCGGGTTTTGCGGTGGAGCAGGCGATTCGAGACGTTACAAGAAAACTTGTTTTTGATTTCGCGGTAGTTCCTGTTGAAGCAAAAATTAATCCCTCAAAGGATTTAAAACTCGCTGATATGCAAACTAATGGGCGATGGCATTATACAAATAACTTCAAAAAAACAGAACGCATATATGTAATCATCTGCCTTCCAGAAGCTGCCTCACAAAACCATTTCACAATCAGGATAACAGGCAGAAAGAAAGATAGCCCTGTCTTTTTAGAGCAGGATATCGTGGTTTCAAATCAGCCATGCCAAACTTATGAATTTCCTGCCGAGCAAATTGCCGGTAAAGGCAACGGAAATTACAAAGTAAATATCATATCAGCAGGTCAGGTCATAATGAAAAGAAACTTCAAAATAAAATAACAGAATAGGCAATTGGCAGAGAAAAACTTAGCATTTTCCTTATTTTACAAAAAATGAAATCATCTATACTTTTTTCATCGGGGCAAAGCGAGATAGAGCAATTTCGGCGTTCCCCGGCTTGACCGAAACGAAACCTTTCGGCCAGAAAATCGGGGAACGCCATTGCTCAAGGGATTTTACAGGAGAAGGAATATGGCCTCCAAAACGCAAGAAATAATTGCTAATACAATAATGCCGGGCTGTGTCGAACATGGTGAAAGTTTGGTAACATTCGCTATTTATTCGCCCGGAAAAAGTTCTGTTCATCTGATAGGCAGTTTCAATAACTGGGACCGAAACGCCGAACCGCTCGAGCAGCTTCAACCCGGCTACTGGGTTACGGCAATACATTTAGATAAAGGTGCACACGAATATCAATTCGTTATAGATAATAATCTTGTAATATGTGACCCCTATGCAAGGCAGGTTAAAACTGCCCCTGGCCAGGAGCCAAAGGCATATTTTGAAATTGGTGAAGAGGCACACCATTGGCAGCATGATGACTGGATGAGGCGAGGCCTTCAAGACCTTATTATATACGAGATGCATATAGGAGATTTTACGCCTGAAGGAACCTTTTTAGCGGCTGAGGAAAAGCTCGACCATGTAAAGGAGCTCGGCATCAGCGCAATCGAACTAATGCCCATAAACGAATGTGACCCGGATGATTACTGGGGATACAAACCCAATTATATGATGGCGCCTCGGCAGGCATACGGGACCCCTGAAGATTTTTGCCGTTTAGTTGATGCCGCTCATCACAGAAATATTGCAGTATTACTGGATTTAGTCTTAACGCATACAGGCCATCAGCATCCATTTAACAGGATGTATCCTTATCACCAAAGTCCATGGTATGGTCCGGGGGTTGGCGAGCCAAATCAGTTTGCGCTTCCGACACTGGATTATTCGAAAGACCCGACATATGCGTTCGCAAAAGATGTTCAGGCGTACTGGCTTGAAAATTATCATGTGGATGGATTCAGGTATGATTATATCGCCGGAATTGGTTCAGACCAGCAGGGAAGGGGCTTGCCGGGTCTAATGACGCTTGCAAGGGCAATTCAGCCGGATGCATTTTTTATTGGTGAGTGTATCCCTGAAAACCCGCAGCTTGTTAACAATAGCGGGCTAAACGCCGTATGGTATGCGCGGTCACGAATGGCAATACAGGCACTTTTGCTGGAAAATGATAATCCGGCATACAGCTGGTCAAGATTCGGGGAAGCGGTCTGGGCATTTGACCCGACAAAACAGGGATACAACGAAGCTTCATTTGTTATCAATTACGCCGAATCTCATGATGATTTGCGAGTTATGCTGGGACTTCGTCAAAGAGGATTCAATGAAAATACGATAGAGAAAAAAGCGAAGCTGGCAGCCATTTTACTGATGATGATTCCCGGCGAGCCGATGATTTACCAGGGCCAGGAATGGGGCGAATCTCTGGAAAAATCTCTTCAGGCAAATAAAATCAACTGGTCAGCGGCACAATCGGGACTCACAGAAAAAGTGCTGGAAACATATAAGAGCGCATGCAAACTGAGACGTTCAAGGGCATCCGCCAGAAGGGGAAATTTCTCTATGCCGTTGGTTGATGAGCAGAAAAGATGTATCGTTTTTCACAGGAGCTTCGGTGAATCGGACCAGGTGGTTGTTGCAGTGAATTTTTCCGATCAGAAACAGACTATTCCAATAAAGATTCCACGTGCCGGCTCATGGCGGCAATTTCCAAGCCAGGACTTTATCGAATTGCCCGAGCAGATAGAACGCCAACTCGATGAATATTCAGCACTCATCTTTTTAACCGGAAGGTCATAAATTCGATGACATGAATTTTAGAGAATATTGAAAGTTAAAATTAGTATATTGCTTATCGTCCTTTATTCAGCGGTTCTGTTAGTGTTAACCGACGTTAGATATCTTTTTAAGAGTGTTTTATATGAGTTATATAAACGTCGGCAGCCAAACATCGGGTGAAATAAATATATATTATGAAGACCAGGGAAAAGGAAGGCCTGTAATCCTGATTCATGGATGGCCACTAAGCAGTGCCTCTTGGGGAAAACAGGTTGAAGCCCTGCTTAAAGCGGGGTACCGGGTCATAGCATACGACCGGAGGGGATTTGGACAATCGAGCAAACCTGCGAATGATTACAATTACGATACCTTTACCGAAGACCTTAATAAAATTATTACAAAGCTCGATCTCAATGATATTGTGCTTGTCGGTTTTTCGATGGGAGGAGGAGAGGTTGCGAGATATTTAGGCAAATACTGCTCGCGGCGGGTCAGCAAGGCTGTTTTTATCTCATCGGTAGGCCCATATCTAATCAAAACTGAAGATAACATTTACGGTTTCGCGGAAGGCTTTTTTAATGGGATAAAAAAAGCTATAACAGAGAATCAAACAATGTTTCTGCAGCAGTTTTTCTCAGATTTTTACAATCTTAACAGTTCACCGAATATTATCGGCAAAGAAGTGATTCAATCGAATATGGAAGCTGCAATGAACGCCTCGAAAACGGCTCTTTTGGAATGCGTTTCTGCATGGAAGACAGATTTCCGTCAGGATTTAGAAGGCGTAGATATACCTGTGCTTGTTATTCATGGAGATAGTGACAGAATTTTGCCTTTATCGATTACAGGACAACGGATTTCCGAAACGATTAAGGGGGCAAAGTTGTCTGTTATAGAAGGCGGACCCCACGGATTAACGTGGACCCACGCAAATCAAATCAATCAGCAGCTTCTGGAATTTCTGTCAAAAGGAAAACCAGAGGAACTTTGGGAGCGGATTAGCAAACCTTCTTCGCGGCAGCCGGTCAGATAATCTAATCCGGCCTCTAAGCAAGGAGAAAATAAAATGAAGATAGGGTTTATCGGTTTGGGAAATATGGGGATGCCTATAGCGCAAAACCTGTTAAAAGCCGGACACAAACTCACCGCGTTTAACAGGACAAGAAGCAAAACAGACCAATTGCGGCCGTTTGGTGCCCAGGCGGCGTCAACCCCGGCCGAGGCAGCAAATGACTGTGAAATTCTTATAACTATGCTTTCCGATGACAATGCATTGGAAAAAATAATCTTCGCTCCGGGCAATTGTATAAACAGTCTTTGTGAAGGAGCGATTCATATTTCAATGAGCACCATCAGTGTAAGCTTATCAAAGCGATTGGCGGAGATTCATAATGCAAAGCGGCAGCATTACATCGCGGCCCCTGTCTTCGGGCAGCCGGAACTCGCGGAAGCCGCAAAGCTCTTCATTATCGCGGGAGGATCTCCCGAAAAGATAAAATTTTGCCAGCCGCTTTTCGACGCAATCGGACAAAAAACGATTATTTCCGGCGAGCAGCCATATACAGCCAACGTCATAAAGCTGGCCGGAAATTTTTTGATTATGGCGGCCATTGAAAGCATGGCTGAATCCATTGCTTTTGTCCGTAAATTCGGATTGGGTGGACAGACTTTTATAGACTTTATTGCAAGTTCTGTAATGAAATCTCCTGTTTACCAAACATACGGCAATTTGATTGTTTCTGAAGAATTTCAAAATGCCGGATTCAAACTGCGCCTTGGATTTAAGGACAATCGCCTTTTGATTGCCGGATCGGAAGAAGCTGCTGTCCCCATGCCGTTAGCAAGTCTGCTGCACGACAGATTTGTGGCCGCAATAGCGCAGGGTTTAAGCGATTGTGATTGGGCGGCAATAGCACGAATTTCTGAGCAAAGTGCGGAATTAAAGGGGGTTTTAAAGTGATATACAGAAAATTAGGAACGACCGGAGAAGATGTTTCCGCTATAGGACTTGGCGGATGGCACCTCGGAGATAAGGATGTGGATGAGCAGACAGCGATTCGAATAATCCGCACGGCCATTGATGGAGGGATTAACTTTCTTGATAACAGCTGGGATTATTATGATGGGCTTTGTGAAATCCTCATGGGTAAGGCACTTCGGGACGGGTACAGGCAAAAGGCCTTTGTAATGACAAAGATAGACGGCCGGACAAAAAAAGAGGCCGCACGCCAGTTAGATGATTCCCTTCGGCGGCTGCATGTTGACTGCATTGACCTGGTTCAGCATCATGAAATAATCCGCTTCGAAGACCCCGACAGAGTTTTCAATGAAGGAGCCAATGAAGCGCTCATTGATGCGCGATACGCCGGAAAAATCAGGTACATCGGATTCACAGGACATAAAGACCCCCATATACACTTATATATGCTCGAAATGGCTAAAAATCACGGCTTCAAATTTGATACAGCTCAGATGCCGCTCAATCTGATGGACGCTCATTTTCGAAGTTTCTCAAAGATTGTAGTGCCTGTCCTTGTAAACGAGGGTATCGCGATTCTTGGAATGAAGCCGATGGCAAATGGAATAATATTGAAATCAAATACAGTTACACCCGTTGAATGCCTGCACTATGCCCTCAATCTGCCGACATCGGTAGTCATTACCGGCATAGACAGGATGGAATTTCTTGAACAGGCATTCGAGGCCGTCCGTTCATTTCATCCCTTAAGCAGTGACGAGCTGAACCGGTTACTTTCAAAAACCGCATCAGCGGCCGCTTATGGAGAATACGAACCGTTCAAAACTACAACGATATTCGACAGCACCGCTCAAAATATTAAATGGCTTGGCGAGGAGCCGCAGGAAATTCAGGAACTGGTCCAAAAATAATGGAGGCAAATTATGCGAGTGAAAATAAAAAGACGCCAAACAATTGATAGGCGTGAATTTTTGAAGATAGCGGCAACAGCGTCAATTTTGGCCAATATTCCTCACAACCTTTATGCACAGATAAAAAAGGATATACCGCGGCGCCCGCTTGGCAGCACGGTCGAAAATGTATCCGCACTGGGAATCGGCGGCTATCACATTGGAACTAAACGATTAGATGAACAGGAAAGCATCAAAATTATCCGCAGTGCCATCGACAATGGAATCAATTTTCTCGACAACTGCTGGGATTACAATGACGGCCAAAGTGAAATCCGGATGGGTAAAGCTTTAAAGGACGGATATCGCCAAAGAGCATTTCTAATGACAAAAATTGACGGGCGAACAAAAGAGTCCGCGGCACACCAGATAGATGAATCACTTCGACGATTGGAGACCGACCATGTAGACCTTATGCAGTTTCACGAGGTTATCAGGCTGGAAGACCCTGACAGAATTTTCGCTGAAAAAGGCGCAGCCGAGGCAATGCTTGAGGCAAAACAGGCAGGCAAGATTCGGTATATCGGCTTTACCGGGCACAAAGACCCGATGGTCCATTTGCGAATGCTGGATATAGCTGAAAAGCACAATTTCAAATTCGATACAGTGCAGATGCCGCTGAATGTTATGGATGCCCATTTTCGCAGCTTTGAGCAGGAAGTTTTACCACGGCTTGTAAAAAATAACATCGGTGTCCTTGGGATGAAATCAATGGGCGGCGGGATAATTCTGGAAAGTAAAACTATAAGGCCGGCTGAATGTCTGCATTATGCGATGAATCTGCCTGCTTCTGTTGTAATAACGGGCATAGACAGCATGAAAATCCTCGACCAGGACATCAATGCCGGCCAGACATTCCAACCTCTGAATAAAGATGATGTCGCTAATCTGCTGGAGCGGACTGCAAAAGCAGCAGCTAACGGGAAATATGAGTTGTTTAAGACAAGCGATAATTTTGACAGCACTGCGCATAACCCGAAATGGCTGGGATAAAAAATTTTAAAAGGGCATATTTATGGTTTTTGCTGCTCAAATAAATCTTGAAAAATTAAAAACAAATTTTCGCGGTGAAATAATCCTTCAAGGCGATTCTAACTATGACCAGGCACGCAAGCTGTATAATGCCATGATTAATAAGAAACCGCTTTTGATAGCGCGCTGCAGCGATGTCGCTGATGTAATTTCAGCGGTGCATTTCGGCCGGGAAAATCATCTCCTGACTGCAATAAGGGGAGGCGGTCACAATGGAGCAGGCCTTGGAAGCTGCGATGACGGGCCGGTAATCGATTTGTCACTTATGAAGGGCGTTCGCATTGATTTATCTTCAAAAATTGTCCGCGCAGGCGCAGGCTGCACGCAGGGGGATATTGACCATGCCGCTCATGCATTTGGATTAGCTGTGCCTTCGGGTGTAATTTCTACAACCGGTATTGCGGGCCTGACTCTTGGCGGAGGACACGGATATCTTACACGAAAATATGGGCTGACAATTGATAATCTGCTCGAAGCAGATGTCGTGCTGGCGGACGGCAGTTTTGTGACGGCAAACGGGTCTGAATACGAGGACCTGTTCTGGGCATTGCGAGGGGGCGGCGGGAATTTCGGCGTCGTAACAAGCTTCGTATATAAAGCTCACCCCGTGAATGAAGTTTATGGCGGACCAATTTTCTGGGACATTGCAGATGCTCGAAAAATAATGCAATGGTATCGGGAGTTTTCACCTGCCGCTCCTGTAGAGCTTAGCACATTTCTCGGCTTACAGACTATACCCTCGACTAAACCTTTTCCGCAAGAGCTTTGGGGGAAAAAGACGTGCCTCCTTGTCGGCTGTTACTGCGGGCCGCTGCAAAAGGGTGAGGAATCTGTAAAGCCGATTCGACAGGAGCTTCCACGGCCGCTGATGGATTGGATGCAAGTTATGCCTTTTCCCGGCCTGCAAAGTATGTTCGACCCGCTTTTTCCAAAAGGATTACAGTGGTATTGGAAAGGCGATTTTGTAAAAGACCTTCCAGATGAAGCAATCGACGCACACCTTGAATATTCAACCAAAAGCCCCAGCGAACTTTCACTGATGCATCTTTATCCAATAGATGGTGCTGTGCATCAAACAGGAAGTCACCAAACAGCATGGAATTGCAGAAACGCGAGCTGGTCAATGGTAATAGCGGGAATCGACCCTAATCCGGAAAATGCCGGGGCATTAAAGCATTGGGCAAGAAGTTACTGGGAGGCTGTGCATCCATATAATTTAGGAGGGGCATATATTAATTTTATGATGGAAGAAGGACTCCAGCGCATCAGGGCAACTTACGGCGACAATTACGAAAGGCTTGTCGCGATAAAGAAAAAATATGACCCGACAAATTTCTTCCGTGTTAATCAAAACATTACAGTGTCATAATAAAAACGGAATCTGAAAGGAATGTTTATGAGTTACGTTGACGGTTTTGTCCTGCCTGTCCCGAAAAAAAGTATCCCTGCCTACCGCAGGATGGCGCAAAAGGCAGGAAAAATCTGGCGGCAGCACGGCGCCCTCTGCTACATGGAATGCGTCGGCGATGACCTCAATATCAAAATGGGAGTCCCGTTCCCTAAAATGCTGAAGCTCAAAGGCGGCCAAACGGTTGTATTCTCATATATCGTGTTCAAGTCGCGGGCTCATCGAGACAGTGTCAACGCCAAAGTAATGAAGGACCCTCGATTGGGGAAAATGTGCGACCCCAAGTCGATGCCTTTCGACGTCAAGCGTATGCTTTACGGCGGGTTCAAGGTCATCGTCGATATTTGATGTAAGGAAAATTCTGTCGAAATAGAGCAGATTAAAAGGAGTAAGCAAATATGAGAGAAACGGCAATCCCCCAGGATTTTCGGGAAATGTTGTCCTTTCCCCTCATTGAAGCGCTTCTGGGACGAAAGTCCCGCCGATTCTTTATGGGCGCGGAAATCCCGGACGGGGTGTTCACACACAAGTCAGGCCATAAGGCCCTGCCGTTAACCGAACTTGAGAAAATGCTGGTTGTATCGACATGCGGCGGCGGTACGTCCTGGCACTATTTGATAGACCGTGCAGCCCGATACGCGCCGCATCTGCCGAATTACTCCGGGTCTGCAGGCGGCCGAGTGTTTCCATCGTCGGCTGGTTTCCAGACGAGCCAGACCTTCTTTACAGACGATGACGGCGTCTATGTGCTGGAGATGCGCGATGCTCCCGCTTTCGCGGACAGGACAGATGACGGGTCATTGGACCTTGAGGAATTTGTCAAAGCTAACTGGAAACGAGTGCGCAAGATTCAGAATGGACGCCTTAAATTTCCCGCAGAAGTCCCTTACACAGAGGCACATAATACCTGGGTGTTTAACAAACCATCAACTCTGGTTGTTATTCCTGTTGGCGATCTTTCGCAGCATGTTCTGCTTAACTTGTGTTATATGCTCCAGAACGGTCTGGTGCTTTACGATGATATAAACAAATGCGCAATTCCCGGCATTGAGCAGTTTGCAGACATAGTGGATACCGCCAATGTCTGGCCCCTCACCTTTGTTGAGCAATGGTCTTTATCTGAGCTTACCGTTGAACTTGGAACAAGCTGCTATGCAGGCGCTTTAATGCTTCAGGCTATGGGGCTCGGGGGATGGATGTTTAATGGAGTCGACCCTTTTGCCATGTTTGGAGCCAGCGGCAAACCCGAGGTGCCGGGCCTGGGATTCCGATATGATTCGAACGACCGCTGGCCGTATCCGAATCCAACAGGCTTGAAAGGAGTTATGGAGGGCTACTGTCCACCCCATTATCCGGATATGCGTTCAGCGGTGGAAACGCTATGTCATCGTAAGTTCGGCCCCGGCGGTCCCTTCCATCCTGACACCCCCGGTTCCTGGAAAGACAGCCGCAAAGTGCGATCTGCTGCCATGGTCCACGACGAACGATTCCGGAATTGCGTTGCACATCAGGCTCAGTATCTATTCGACACATTCGGCAAGTTTCCGGGAACGGTTCCCTCGATGTTTCTCATAATGTACCTTCAAGCTCAACACCTCGACCTTGACTTCTATGACAAGTTTTACAAGCGAGGTTCTTATTTAAGGACTCATGCCATGCACATGAAAAATTGGCACTAAGAACTATTTAACTTTAAAACAGGCAAATAAAAAGAGGTAATCCAATGACAATTAAAAACAAAATTCAACCGATTACAGTTCGCAGCGCCGAGAGCATTTACAGGGCAGTAGGTGAAATTGAAAACGGGACATTTTCGGGAAGATGGCATTTTTCTTTCGATATGTACTTTGACCGGGAATATACGCAATTCGGCAGCCTGCGGGTTTTTAATGATGATACGCTTTCACCCGGCGCCGTGTGGCCTTTACATCCGCACAGGGAAATAGAGGTGGTGACATATTGCGCGGACGGTGAATTTCGCCATGCAGATGAGAAGGGCAAGGGAGGAATTCTAAAAAAAGGATGGGTCCAGCACACAACTGTGGGCAGCGGAATGTGGCACTCAGAAATCAATAACCTCAAGGATGTCCCCATGAGATTTATACAAATGTGGTTTATTCCTTCACAGGCCGGTTTAAAGCCATCCGTTGAACAAAGGCAAGTAGAAAGAAAGGACAGGACAAATAAATTATTGATGCTTGTCTCTAATAACAATCCTGATGGATTAAAGATGTTTTCAGACGCCCAGGTCTATTCGTGCTTTCTTGAAAAAGGCCATACAATCAGATATTTGCCTGAGACCGGCCGGGGTACGTATCTTTATGTCGTTGAAGGAGGACCAGTCAAAATCAATAATAATTTAATCGAGACATTCGGGGCAGCAAAGATAATCGAAGAAAAAGAGTTGTCGCTTACATCAAATGGCGATGCTGAATTGCTTTTGATTGACACCGCAATATAACAGCATAAGTTCTTAATAGTAAAAGACTTAGGCACTTCACTATTGATTTTATTATATCTTTTTGATATAATTCATAACAGCGAGGTATAGGGAGATTTCAATTAAAAACACGGAATGTGTTACCGTTTTATCTGCGGGAAAAGACTAATGAAAAACAGCAGCTTAAGACTATTAGTAATCGCAATCGGTCTAAACTTAATTGTAAGCACATTTGCCAGCGCATCATTTTTTGAATTCAATCCGAGGCCAAATGACTTAAAAGAATTGTCACATTCTGAATATTTTAGCTGGGGAATAAATTTAGCATTGGAACCGGGTGAAAAAATAAAGGCGGCGACGCTTAAATTCTCAAATATTCGGGACTGGACCGAGGAGGAGGACGACCATCTTTTTATTCATCTGCTGGATAATCCTAAAAAAGGTTCAATTTCTTATATTGATAGCCACTCGGCAGGTGACAACTTCGCAGGTAAAGGCAAGCTCATCTGCGACTGGTCAGATCCTCAGGGGGGCAGCTCGAGAAATTTTGACCTTGTTATCGATCTGGGAATTCTCGGATTTCTGGATGAGCTTAATGATTATGCAGCTACCGCTCCGGAGAATAGACATGGAAACTTCGGGTTTGGCATTGACCCTGATTGTCACTATTATAATAATGGCGTGACATTTTCTATAACTACAGAAATCCCGCCGCCAAATAGTAATGTCCCTGAGCCTGCCACAATGACTATTCTGTTAGCCGGCGGATTATTGGTGTGCCTGAAAAAATAACAACTATTTTTTATTGAAACCCTCTTGAAAGTTTTACTAGGGGAACATTTTTGCGGGTTCTTATTTTTAAAGCTTTCAAAAAGCGGGCTCGAATCATAGATTCCATTCTCTTGCGTTTATTTTTTGAGCATTGGGCGAGTGATATTTGTCCGCCGGCCATTGTCTCATGTCCGCCTCCTGTGCCGAGCTTATGGACAATTTTTCGAGCAATATCGCCTGCCTGGAGTTCGTTGTCCTTGGTCCGCAGTGAAAAAAGAATCTGACATTGGGAAAAACCATAGCACATCACCGAGTCAATTTGCTCATGGCGCAGCAGCAGGTCGGCTACTTCGCCAATCATATCAGGATTATCGATTTCTCCAATATCACTGATTAGTGCATGCGAATATTGCCGTGTATTAGTCAGGGCGGTTGTAAGCATCTGGTAATAAGCATTGGGAACGCGGCCGCGCTGAATTTGTCCGAGCATCCGCTTATTGACAAGGGGATACAAGGCCATAGCTGCCTCGATATCCTCTTTTGTTGCCTCTCTGCCGAGGTCCTGGGTATCTGAGCGGATACCATAAATAAGTGCCGTAGCAAGAGGCATCTGCGGCTTAATCTCAGCTTCGCAGAGATATTCCCATAGAATAGTGGAAGTTGACCCGTAATTTTCACGGATATCCCAGAAGGCAACATCACGGCTTTCTTTTATGATTGGATGATGGTCGATGATGATATCCGGCTGAATACCAGGAGGCAGGGGATTATTTCCCGCGGACGGCTGTGTATCGACCAGAGCAATAAGATCTGATTTGAGCGGGTATACTTCATTAAAAGGATGAAAGGCATAGCCTAAATAATGAACAAGCTCACGGTTCTCGGCGCGTCCGATTGTGCCGCCATATGCAAAACGGCAGCTTACATTTGCAGTTGTATTGGCAATCTCGCGAAGAGCGCATGCCGCCGCAATGGCATCCGGATCCGGGTTATTCTGCATCACAATTAAAAGAGTCTCACCCCTCGCCCATAACGATTTAAGCTTTTTGAGCCGTTTGCGTGTAATATTTCGCTTTCCCATGACATATATTAAACATTGTGCCTAAACAAATCGCAACTATTTTCTATTTTTAATGTAATACTTGCGTTTTCGGTTCATTTTTATGTCACTTTAGATTAAAATACTTTTGGGTGATGATTATGAGCAATGACGGAAAAAACAGCGGAGCAGGCCTTCACTTCATTAAAGCAAAGGGATTTACGCTTATAGAGCTTCTTGTAGTCATTGCTATAATCGCTTTATTAATGGCAATACTTCTTCCGGCGCTTGCCCGCGCAAGAGAGATGGGCAAACGGGCAGTATGTCTTATTCATTTAAAACAACTGCAATTGGCCTGGAATATTTATTGCGATGAGAAAAATGACAAAGTGCCATCAGGCGATGTATGGTATTCGTGGGAATTTTGGCCGGATAATGGCGGCCCGCAATTGGCCTGGCATGAATGGCCGCATCCATTTCCTCATACAATGCCGCCATCAGCGGCAACCAATCACAATGCTGCTTATGCCGAAGATTGCGTCGAAAAAGGTCAATGCCAAAAACGCGAATGGTATCATGCAATTGATGAGGGCCTGTTATTTAAATATACCGGTGATTATAAGATTTATCAGTGCCCTGTCGGCAAAAAAGGGGAATATATTACGTATTCAAATGTTCATTCGATAAACACCTGGCACAGCCCCCCTACCGGCTCGGCCGGACCGGGCTCTCTTACACGAACAATAACACGCAAGTCTCAGATTAAAAGAATATCCGAAAGGGCGGTCTTTATAGATATCGGCCAAGCCGCTCAAGGCGCAGCTTATCTGCTTTACGATAGATTTGGCGGTTTAACCTACGGCTGGACACCGCCCACAAGACACGGCATGGGAACAACTTTCGTTTTTGCCGATGGCCACACCGAATACAAAAAATGGACAAATCCGCATACACTTAAAGTTATTCAACTCGATTTGAGCAGGGGTCTTAGCACTTCCGTTGATATCGACAACTGCGACTGCGACCTGCGATGGTATTGCAAAGCAGTCTGGGGTGATATTCCGGTCAATTATAAATGCTCATCAGGCACTGGTATCAAATGTGAATGATTAACTCTATTTCTACTCTATTATTCGCAATCTTCGCAAAATAATTTCTTGTTTGAGCAATTGAAACCTCCAAATTAAGCAATCACCTTATAGATTTTAAATCTCATTTCCCAATAATACCGCAAGTATAGCGAGAGTCGGTTCTTTGTCTTTAGCAAAAAAATTTGCGATATGTCTGAGCGCTTTATTGACTCGGAAAAACAAAATGCAAAATCGATTAAGGAGAAATTAAAATGAGAAGATTACTGGCAGTACTGGTGTTGGTGGGGATGTTCAGCTATTGCACATCCGCGTTTGGTTTAGTTTTAGTTTATAAGTTAAATATGTCTGTTAAAGGCATCGACCTGGCCAACAACACAGACAAAGAGCAGAGTTTTCCAACGAAGGGGTATTTGGTTTTAACTTACGACGACTTTAGCGGCACACTCGTAGATGCAAATTTAATTCTTTACGGAAAAACCAAGGCAACAAACATCGATGATACCAGCGGAAAAGTATTAGTTGAGCTTGATGCAGTAGATGACAATACTCCGGGTTCTCTCAGTGTGGACAGCTCATTTGCAGGTGATTTTGATATTCTTAATATTTCGG
The DNA here is from genome assembly GCA_964431645.1 of uncultured Pirellulales bacterium. Taxonomy (GTDB): domain Bacteria; phylum Planctomycetota; class Phycisphaerae; order Sedimentisphaerales; family Anaerobacaceae; genus Fen-1362. The sequence continues at coordinate 887 of CAYSKP010000195.1, read as the reverse complement.
GCTCATCACCTTTCGGCTTTGAAATGCAGCTTTTAGGAAAAATAAAAGAAAAAAATATTGGAACCGGCACAGATGAACAATTAGCAACTTCCTTAAAAGGGTGCGTATTGGTGACAGAAGGTATGCTGCTTAACACGGGTCAGGATATAGTAGGCTCCGGCAGCGTAAAGGCCACACTGGACACGTCTGCAACAAGAAATACAAATGAAAACAATCTAACCAGTGAAGATGTTCTTACTGCCGTGCGTGTACAAAAATTAGGCAATTACACTGAAATATTTATAGACCAAAACTAAAAAATACAATCGCCCAAGTCGATGGAGCGTTTTGCCGGTCTGAGTCGAAATCAGTCTTCCCAGGCCGGCATTTTTTTATATAACGCAAATAAATTAAGTCCTGCATTGTAATCATTTTCACCTCCCTTTATTATTTGAGCAATTAAGAACCTTAAATTAAGCATTCGGCTTATAGATTTTAAATAGGCTGGGATATAAAACTAAACCGCGAGAAACGACTTGGAAATCTGCAAAATATATGAGGCTGAGCTATTTGACTCGGAGAATATTACCAAACATCGATTTAGGAGTAATGAAATGAGAAAATTATTGGCAGTTCTGGTTTTACTGGGGATGTCCATCGTTTGCACATCCGCGTTTGGTTATACCCTGACATATAGCCTGAATCTTTCAATGAAAGGCTTTGATTTTGCGGAAAATGCCAGCGCCGAAAATATTCCAATGAAAGCATACCTGGTTTTGACTTTCGATGACCTCGATGACACCTTTTTAGACGCGAATATGATTCTTTACGGCAGAGACCCTAATGGCGACAGGAACCAGAGGAAAATTTTTGTTGTGCTCGATATGAGCACCAATGGATTTCTCAAT
>CAYSKP010000194.1:0-4295 GCA_964431645.1 uncultured Pirellulales bacterium | reverse complement strand
ATTTTAACGTCCTTCATATAACTCCTCTCAAATAAGCCAATTTCCAATAATCACGAATATAATTGATTTTGGATAAGAAGTCAAAGTAATTCAGGGACGTGAAGCGGCTTAACTCCTTTAAAGCACTGCCAGGATGTCCGTGCTACAAAATCAGGAGTGTTCTTTGGCGGCTTCAATGGCGTCTTTTAGGGTGAGGGAGCCTTCGTAAATGGCCCGGCCGACAATTGCGCCCGCAGCGCCCATGGATGCGACTTTTTTGATATTATATAAATAAAATCTTGCATTTTTATCCAAAATCAATTATATTCGTGATTATTGGAAATTGGCTTATTTGAGAGGAGTTATATGAAGGACGTTAAAATCTTCTTTTTTGTTTTAATTCTTTCCTTTTTACTTTTTCCTTTTACCTCTCACGCCCTCACCTTCACCCTCTCCGATGATGCCATTATGGCGCTCGATTATAACAATCAGGATTCATACTATAATTGCGGACCTGATGCTCATATTATCGCAATTACGGATATACCCGGCCCGGGGGTCCAATATAATATCCTGTTTTCCGACCCCTACAGTAATGGACCTTGGTGGCCTGCTTTAGAATGGATATCAAGTGTGCGCGATGGTAATGGTATTCTTGCCGGGCGAGATGTAACAATGTTTGATGCATTTGCCCTGAAATTTACATTTCTTTCTGCTGGGGGCGTTTCGCTAGCTGATACACCTGGATTTGTAACTGTCGGAGCTTATTTGGACTGGGCTTATCATCCTGAAGATATAGCAATTAACCTTTTAAATTCCCCTGTTAACCCTCCTCTTTCCGCTGTGTCCTCTACATCCCTTATGGGACTACCTGCTGAAAAAATTTATAAGGTTGGATTTACTTGTTATATTCCTTTCTGGTATTACGATGATGATATTTCGAGCGCCCCTTGGGACCCTAATGGTGCAATAGTCAGCATACTTGTCGAGCCTGCACCCGATGCTGTAGTTATGAACTGTGACCCTAATCAGTTATTTCAGCTTATCTCAGTTAATAAATGCAAAGTAGTTGATGGAAAAAAGCCGGGAACAGATAAAATATCTTTATCTGGCAAAATGAATCCTGCTTACGGTGACATTAATGAAGCAAATTTTATAAGATTAACTATAGATTCAAACTATATCAATCTTCCTAAGGTAATCACTCTTCCCATTTCAAATAGAGATTATATTAAAACTGGTAAATTCAGCTATTCAGGCACAGATTCCAATGACATAAAAAGTTCTTTTAAGTTGGATTTAAATACCCATAAATTTTCTCTCTCTGCACGAAATCTGGACTTATCAGGCTTATCCTGTCCAATTAATGTGCGAATCAATACCTCCAATTTTGATGCAAATATCTGTGTTGATGAAACTATCGCCAATGGTAAAAAGCCGGTACCCATAAATCTTCTGACAGGAATAAAGAACTCGATTAGGGTTGATAACCTTAAGCTCAAACAAGGAGATACAGGTTCTTTTACTGTCAAGGGAGGATTTTCTGTTTACGATGCCGATGTTAATATCGCATCAGAAGCTTTATTTGTAAAATTCGGTTTACCATATACGATTCCTGCATATAACATCAAAGTTAATAAATCGAATACCAAATTTACCTTTTCGAAAGTCAAATTATACGATGGCCTTAATCTTGTTGGCATCGCTTCAGGTTATTTTGATTTAAAAAAGTGTACATTTTTTATAAATATGAAAAACATAGGTTCGTATCCCGGCTACAATGAACTTTTCATTTTGGGCTTCAAAGATTTCAACGAAGAAGTTGAGCTTCAAAATCATTATGTCCGGGAAAATCTTTTTTATTATTTCTAAAAACATAGTTTTACCGGCTCAAATTATAAACCACAATATGTAGTATGCTTTTTTCTCGCGTAAATCCTTAGCTTCATGTGTGTTTTGGGTGATATTTCATCTACTTTTTTAAAATTTTTTTATTATTTTCAGTGCTGAAAAGCCGTTTTTTTGAGTTAAATTAAGCTTAATTCCTTCTATTGCAAACACTTAAGCAAAAAATCAACTTCGCTAAAGTTTTTAAAAATCATTGTCGATAACAATACTGTAAACAAGATTGGGGTCCCAAAAAGGATTATGGGACATACAAGATATAGTGGTAAGCAGCTCATGGTCGAAAAGATGGAGATTTTCGGCTGCGGCTCGCAATGCAAGGCAATATTGATGACTGAATTTACCGGCAAAAAACTTAACCAGCAGCGGTTCAAACTCGAGCCCGCCGCACCCCAAAACGAGGAACCCGTATTTGACGACTTAATTGCTCCGGATGACCTGCTGATGGAGCAGATTCTCGAAAATATGAACACCACGCCTCTTGGCCAGGTGCTTAAGAAAATCGCGGTTATGCCCGAAGTCAGGAAGCAAAAGGTCCTTAAAGTCCGTCGCCAGCTCACAGAAGGCAACTATAATCTTACCGAACGGCTGGATTTGGCGCTCGAGAAGGTTCTTGATGATTTGAAAATCTAAAAAGCAGCCGGGCTTTACCCCACCGAACCCGGCCGCTATATCAGTCCCGCATTACGGAACTGCAGATATCAGTTCAATCAACGGCTCAGTACCCGGTTTGCGTCACTTGTTTGTTATGAAACTATTTCCGGGACCTCATCATCCGGCTCATCCATCTCAACCGGCTTATATCCAGGCTCCTTGGACCTTTCGAGTTCACCCTTAAAGGCCAATACTACCTTTTCCTGGATTTTCTTCCTGCAATCGGCGTTTATCGGATGGGCTATATCGGCATGCAGCTTCATCCTGCCCTTCATGTCCTTTTTCGCCCTGTCATCCGACAAGCCGCCGCCGCAATTATTGCAGAACCTTGCCCGAAGATGGTTTTTTCCTCCGCATTTATCGCAGTGATCACTCATCTTCCTTGAAGGCATCGCTACGAAATACCCGTTTGTCCCCTCGATAATCTTTATGTCACGGACAACGAATTCGTTATCCATTGTCACCGAGCAGAACGCCTTTAGCCTGTCATCCTTGTTATCTATTAGTTTTACTCTGACTTCGCTGATTTGCATACTCTCGCCTCATTTTTAGCTACCAACCATTGCAGTTCAATATCATGCTCTTGCAGCCGTATTCTCGCGCAAGCCTCTTTTTGGTTGTCACTATCCTTTCCTCATTGCTTTTGTCAACAAAACAGTACATTGATGAGCCGCTCCCGCTCAGACAGACAGGCCCTATTCCTGCCTTTTCGATTCCTTCTTTAAGCTCTCTAAGCTCGTTAACCAACTCAAAGCAACTTTCCTTAAGCATATTTGTGCACATTTTCGCTGCTAAATCAATATTCTTTTTCTTGATAAACCCAAATATTTTCCTATGCAATTGTAGGTATTTATCTTGATTGTGCCTATAGTTCTCATAAACCCTTGTAGTTGAGGAACTTATGTCAGGGACAATCAAAAATACCCTAAATTCACTTTTTGGCAATTTTTGCACTTTTTCCCCTCTTCCCGTGCAAAAACTGATTGGCCCGCCCAGAAAAAACGCGATGTCACTGCCTAATTGTGCCGCCATTTGCGAAAGTTTTTCCCGGTCTAGCCCAAAATTAAAAAGCTTGTTTATACCCATCAATGTCGCCGCCGCGTCACTGCTGCCGGATCCTAACCCTGTCCCCGCCGGTATATTTTTCGTCAGGGTAATCCTTACTGCTGTTTTCTGTTTTCTGTGTTCTGTCTTCTGATTTAAAATCAGCTTCGCCGCCTTATAAACTAAATTATCCTCCCCCTTCGGCACCTCATTTGCCCCTTTGCATATCAGCTCAATAGGTGATTCTTTTTTGGTTTCGTATTTCGTATTTCGTATTTCGGATTTACGCTCGATCAGTATTTCATCATACCAGTTTACCTTGGCCATTATCGTTTCAATATCGTGGTATCCATCCGGCCTTTTTCCCGCCACAAGCAATGTTAAATTAATCTTTGCCGGCGCCCTCACCAGCAGTCCCTTGCCTCTTTTTTCAAATTGTTTAATCATATTTACTTTGGCCTTGGTTTCACAAAATCCTGACGTGAGCCTGCCGGCTGCGCGGGCAGTGCATACCAGAAAGCCGTGCTTCCCCATATGCATGGTGTCTTATTATCGTATGGGTCATTTAGTCCTCGATTGTGTGTCCATTTTTCAACACCGACTCTTATATTATTTTTAAATTGAAAGGCGTCATTCAAATGAAATGTATAGACGGCCGCATCGCCCGGATGCTCCGCTATATACCCGGATACCGCCTTTCGGTCAAACTTGCA
>CAYSKP010000193.1:0-16851 GCA_964431645.1 uncultured Pirellulales bacterium | reverse complement strand
TTGCCACAATTTCCCATCAAATGCCTGCCAATCATTTTGTTTTACATTTCTAATATATTCATTGGTCGTCATTGTTTTAAACCATCTAACCATTTCGGATATCGGCCGCCCTCGTAGGGGCGAACCTATGCGTTCGCCCGCATTATCAATGATGTTTACAATGCCATGTAAGTGATTGGGCATTATTACATATTCATCTATTTCAATATTTTTGTATTTATTTTTTAATTCTTTCCACCATCGCTCTGCCATTTTGCCGGCATCATTTAAAATCATCTTGTCTTTTTCTATTTTCCCGAATAAACACCGTCTTTCATTAGCGCAGATGGTAATATAATAGAATCCGCATTGCGAATAATCATATCCTTTTAAACGAATTGACCGCCGTTGATACATATTCAAAATTATATATAAAAATGTCCCATCATGGTAGGGGCAGACCTGCGTGTCTGCCCTAAACCTATGTGTTTGCCGTTATTAATTCCTTTCTATTTCTCCTTGACATCTAAATTCTTGTAATGGACAATATTAGGGTATATTCCTGGAAACAGCTTATGGAGAAAACAAACTCAAAACTCGACGGAATGGACAGTAAGGGCAAATCTGCAAAAATATTTTATTAAAATAATGAGGAAATAAGTATGGTGTCCATGGATTTACTCAGATTTATTCTAAAGATTCATATGAAAATATCTATATGTCAATTATAGACAGCATAATCATTTGGGCAAACACAGATTTGCCTGATTGGCAAAGAGAGGCGGTGAGACGTCTATTAACTCAAGTGTCCTTGATACCAGAAGACCTTGAGCAGTTATATGATCTCTGCAAAAAAAGCTATGGCCTAATGGAAATTGATAAAGGATTACCTGTCCCGGGAACATTGAAGAAGGAAGAAATAATTGGAACATCAGAAGCGAACCAAGCCATCGTATTGAAAAAAATTCAGGCGATTAAAAATGTAAACGCTCTCTTGGACAATTCTGAGCTTTCTTTTACACATAAATGGTTAACGGTAATTTATGGGGAAAACGGGGCTGGTAAATCCGGATATGCCAGAATTCTGAAAAAGGCATGTTTTGCAAGGCATGATAAGGAAATAATTCATCGTAATATCTTTAAGTCAAATCTATCTGGTCCCGCCGAAGCAACATTTAAGTTAGGTCTTGATTCTCGAGAAGAATTCTCTAAGTGGACAGACGGTCAACAAAGACAAGCAGTGTTGGCTAATATATGTGTTTTCGACAGCAAATGTGCCAGAGTTATTATAGACGAAAAGAACGAAGCTTCTTATCTGCCCTATGGTGCAGATGTATTTCAGAAACTTGCAGCAATTGTTCAGGCATTTAAAATAAAGCTGGAAAAAGAAAAGCCTGTGCCATTAAAACCTGAGATTTCGGATTTGCCGGAAAGTACAAAAGCAGGAGCTTTTTTCATGGGATTGAATGCCAAAACCAAAGATAAAGATTTGGCACAATGGTTTCAGTGGTCACAGCAGGATGATGATGCCCTTAGACAGATGGAAATCAACTACGCTAAAGCTCAAATAGGAGATACTACCAGACAAATAAGAGCTTTAGAAAATATCAATAACAGGTTTGAGGTTTTCAAAGATAAATTTAAAGAATATGCTGACTTAGTATCCCCTGAATCAATTAAGAGCATTAATAAATTGATAGAGTCAAGGAATACCTCTCAGAGGGCTTTCGACATTGCATCCCAAAAACCAGATGGCCCATTGCCTGGAATCTCAACAGATGAATGGCAGGCTCTTTATTATGCAGCCAAAGATTATTCAACTAAGCAGGCATATCCAGGTGAGGAGTTTCCTTTTACTGGCGAAGACAAAAAATGTGTTTTATGTATGCAATCCTTATCCGAGGATGCGAATATCAGGTTAAATAAATTCCATGAGTACATGGAAAATTCTGCAAAGAAATCGCTTGATGATACGTCGAAAATACTTGCTGAAGTAATTGACAGGGTGAAAAATATTGATTTTGAAAAATTCTGTAAGACTGATTACAAAGATGTTCTGGATGAGATAGAGAATAGAAATAACGGGTTTAACAAAAACATAGACCAAATTACTACCCGGTTTGCTGATGTCCGGAATGCTTTGATAAAGGCAGAATCAGACAAAACATCATGTTCCGAGGGTGGCTATAACTTTGATTTTTCAGTTATCGAAAAATTTCCGGGAATTATTAGCTCTGAAATAAAAAATTACCAGCAAAACAGTGATCCTCTGAGGCTAGAAAAACTTAAAACGGAAATGGCAGAATTAAAGGCAAAAAAGAAATTTGCTAAAAATAAAGCAGCAATAACAGCTTATATGGAATCTTTGAAGAAGCTGGATTTGTATGAGAATACAATCAGAAATTTGAACACAAGGAACATAACAGATAAGGGCAGCGGGTTAATTAAAGATGCCTTAACGCCGCAATTAATGAAAGCGTTATCGAATGAACTTAAATTCCTTGGTGCCAGTTATCTCCCGCTGAATTTAAAACACTCTGGCAGTTCTGGGAAAAACATGCATCAAATGAAGATAGATGGGGTTGTTAATCCAGACATAAAACTGACTGAAATATTAAGTGAGGGTGAACAGAAAGTTATTGCTATTGCCGGGTTTTTGGCCGAACTTAATTTGAGAGACAAGCCTTCACCAATAGTTTTTGATGATCCGGTTTCTTCTCTTGATCATAAATTCAGCGAAAAAATAGCTATGCGTCTGATTCAGGAATCAGCTAAACGGCAGGTTATTATTTTTACCCATGATATAAGTTTTCTATTAGATCTTCAGGAAAAATCTGAAACCCAAGGTCAGCATTTCTATTGTGTCAATGTTTGTCGTGAGGGCAGGGCTGCCGGAATAAAACGAGCCGAAGAAACATGGCACGCTATGCCTGTTAATAAACGTCTTAACTTCATAGACCAGGAAATAATAAAAATTGCACGTTTATACATAAAAAGTCAGCAGGAATATAATCAACAAGCAGCGGTATTATATGGCTATTTACGCGAAACATGGGAAGCTACTATTGAAGAATGTCTATTTAATAAAGTTATTCGGAGATTTCAGGCAGAAGTTAAAACACAGAGTTTAAAAGATGTTATCATCGAAAAATCGGATTATGATGCTATTGATGTGGGTATGACTAAATGCTCAAAATGGATGATTGGCCACGATCTGTCAAAAGAAATTAGCGATAACCGTCCTGCACCATTTGAGCTTCAGGAAGATATTAAAAAGCTTAGGGAGTTTGTAGATATCATAAAATCTAGGAAAAAAGTCACCCAAACCATGCGACAAATACCCCTCCCTGAAATAGGTTGAAAAAGGATTTAATTAGATAAAAAAATAGAGATGCTATCGTTTTTTAAAAAAATTAAGTGATAGAATATAAAAAATTGAACTCTTACAATAATTTATTTGATGAAATCTTAAAAATATAAAATTATTGGAATGGAAATTTATGAAGTTTTTTATTCCTAAGGCTAAAAATGAAGAAGAAGCGGAGCAGGTATATCTTAGTATTGCTAAATTTGTTTCTGCGCCATTTTCAAAGCAAAGAATATTTAAATTAGATTGGAATCATAATAATAAGGATATGTCTTGCCAAGTAGGCTCTCTGCTTCCTGCTTATTATAAAATGGGAGAGGAACCAGTTTTGATTATATTTGATTGCGGAGACCATTTTAAAATCTGTACTCCGAATCGAGGAGGCCTTCGAGGTGAACCTGTCCTTGCAGAAAAAGATTGGCAATCTAAAACTATTTTATTTGAAGATGCATGAAAAAAACGAAGACGGGAAATAAATTCGGAAAATAAACGAAGACAGCTTTTTAAAATAAATTTCGCAAATCTTTATCCTTTGGGTTTTTTCAATCGACAATCGGCAATCGACAATCGGAAATTTATATTTGTGTCTTTGTGCCTTAGTGGTAAAATTAATTTATGAAATATCATCATATAGGTATTCCGACTAAGACGCCTCGAAAAGACGAAATCTATGACAGCAAATATAAGCTGTGGCTGGTAGATAGTGCCAAAAGTCCTTATGGCATAGAATGGCTTCGATATGAAAAGGATTGTCCCTTCCCGGATTTGATTAAGACCGTTCCTCACGTCGCCTTTGAAGTCGATGATATCGATGCGGCCGCAGCAGGTAAAAAAATCCTCATTGCACCCGTCTATCTAAACGATTCCCTGAAAATGTGCTTCATCGAAGCCGATGGCGCCCCCATCGAATTTCTGCAATTCCTAAAAAAATAAATTTCTTTCCGAACTGTCCTCTCGTAGCGCAGCGCAGATCCCAGCGAAAGCTGGGACCCAGACATCTTGGTCAGGGCACCAGGTGATCCGTATTTCTTTTTTTACTTTTTACTTTAACTTTTCGTGTTTCTTCGTGCTCTTCGGTCCTTCGTGGTTAAAAAATTTGTTGTTCATAACGGGATCGTTTGGGGTTCGTACTAGTATCGTATTGGTACCGTTTAGGGATCGTTTCGGGTACGTTTGGGGAGCGTAAGCGAGCGCCCCGGACCAGATCCGGGGTCAAGTAGTCACTGCTTTTACCTTGAATTTTACTGCAATAAATATTAAACTCCGCCGTCAATTAATTAAATGAAATCTGCCTGCCCTGAGCGAAGTCGAAGGGTGTAATCAGTGTTTCTGAAAGGACTTATATGAAGCTATGGCAATCACTTACGGCTGTCTCTTTAATAACAATTTTATCTGCATCCTTCGCTTTTGCTGCAAATAACCAATCCCCTCAGCCATCTGAAAGTATCCGTCTAAATTCACTTGGCTTTTTACCAACTGCACAAAAAAAAGCCACAATCATCTCTAAATGCAAATCCTTCAATGTGCGAGACTTACAAACCAATAAAAAAGTATTTTCCGGCTACGTAACCGGCCCCATTACTCAAGCTGATGTAAATCAAACCGCCTGGTTCGCCGATTTTTCAAAGGTAAATAAGCCCGGAAAATATTACATTGAGGTCCCTAATGTCGGTCGTTCAATTGATTTTGAAATCTCCGAAACCGTTTATGACAAAGCATTTATAACATGCATGCGCGCATTTTATTTATGGCGCTGCGGCACGGAAGTCAACGCAATCTACAACGGTAACAGATTTTATCACGCCGCCTGTCATACAGAAGATGCCTGGGATAGTTATATCACCGATTATAACTCTCAATATATCAACATTTTACCTCCCGATGCAATGTCCCCAGACCCCCTCGATCCCAACGCTCACGGCCCTAAAATTCATCGCGACGGCACCGGCGGCTGGCACGATGCCGGCGATTACAATAAATATATTGTCAACGCAGGTGTCACGATGGGTGCGATGTTTTGGGCGTGGGAACAATTTGGAGATAAGCTCAAAAATGTTAATTTAGGTATTCCAGATACCGCACCAGGTTACCCAGATTATCTAAAAGAGTTAAAATGGGAAACAGACTGGATTTTGAAGATGCAATATCCTGATAATTCCGGCAGGGTATTTCATAAGGTAAGCACATTGCGATTCGGCGGCTTTATTTTGCCAGAGCAGGAGACTGAAAAACGATATTTTGTGGAATACAGCACGGCCGCAACTGCGGATTTTGTTGCGGAACTTGCGATGGCCGCACGCTTTTTTAAACCATACGATGAAAAATATGCCCAAAAATGCCTCGATGCGGCCAAAAAGAGCTTTGGTTTTCTTAGACAAAATCGCGAAAACAAGATGTCTGATCCCAATCGGCAGATCCGAACCGGCAGTTATCCCACAAATGACTTAGATGACAGACTTTGGGCAGCCGCGGAGCTTTGGGAAACAACGGGGGATGCGAATTACCTAAGGTTCTTTGAGAGGGGCCAGGGGGCATTTGAAGATAAAATCGATTTTTTCTGGGATTGGGGCAGTGTGAAAAATCTGGCTATGTTTACCTATCTTTTCAGCAAACGCGAGGGCAAAAGAGATACTCTTGTTGAGGATATAAAACGCGACCTTCTACGAACTGCTGATACGCTTGTTAGAGATCGAGATAAGGATATTTACGGCAGATGCCTCGGAGGGCAATATAAATGGGGCTGCAACGGCACAGTCGCGAGGGAATGCATTACGCTGATGATGGCAAACAGAGTTTCGCCTAATCCGGAATATGTCAATACAGCCCTTGATGCGATAGGGCACTTGTTTGGACGCAATTTCTATTTCAGGTCTTATGTGACGGGGGTTGGCTATAAGCCTCCGATGAACCCGCACGACAGACGCTGCGGCGGTGATAATGTCCGTGATCCATGGCCGGGATATGTTGTAGGCGGCGGACATTCAGCGACTGACTGGCAGGATATTGAGCCGGATGCAAGGACCAATGAAATATGTATAAACTGGCAATCGGCACTTGTTTATGCATTAGCGGGATTTACAAGCGGCAAATAGAACCGTGACTCGGGACTCGTTTCTCGTTTTTTTTGAAATTTATGAAAATTCAGGTTATTGACATACGAGGGTGCTTACGCATATAGTAATTCGTTCCTACGAACAAAAAAAAGGTCGGCATTGAAAGGAGTGAATATGAAACTCGACCGTAAATTGAGGATGGGATTGATTGGGGGAGGCCCCGGGGCATTCATCGGGGACGTTCATCGCAAGGCATCACGGCTGGATGGGGAAATTAAATTAGTGGCAGGGGCGTTCGATATTGACCCGGCAAAATCGGAACAGATGGGCAGAGAGCTTGCATTGGACCAGTCACGTGTTTACGGCAATTATACTGAGATGATAAAATCTGAGCTGAAGCTGCCTGAAAGCGAACGAGTTGATTTTGTTTCTATTACTACACCGAACAATTGGCATTTCCCGATAGCCAGAGACTTTCTAAAGGCAGGTTTCCATGTAATGTGCGAAAAGCCTATGACGATTACAAGCGGCGAGGCGAAGCAATTGCAGGCCCTGGTAAAAAAGACAGGCAAGGTTTTCGGCCTTATGCACAATTATACAGGATATCCCATGGTGAAGCTTGCCAGGGACATGGTAAAGAAAGGCGACATGGGGAATATCCGCAAGATTGTTGTGCAGTATCCGCAGGGATGGCTTGCGACGGCTTTGGAGAAGACTGGAAGTATGCAGGCGGGCTGGAGGACGGACCCCAAGCAGAGCGGCGCGGGCGGATGCGTTGGGGACATTGGGACTCACGCAGCTAATCTGGCAGAATATATAAGCGGTTTGGAAATCACACATATTTGCGCTGAGCTGACGACGTTTGTTGAGGGACGAAAGCTCGATGATGACTGCAATTGCCTGCTGAAGTTTGATAACGGGGCAAAGGGTGTGCTTCACGCAAGTCAGATAGCGATTGGAGAGGAAAATAATCTTGCCATCTGGGTGCATGGCGAAAAAGGAAGTCTCGAATGGCACCAGGAACATCCTAATTATTTATATACACGTGCGATAAATGCGCCGCAACAGGTTTGGAAACGCGGCAATGGATACATCGGTGAATACAGTGCGGCGGCAGGGCGCGGGACAAGATTGCCATTTGGTCATCCAGAGGCGTTTTTCGAGGCCTTCGCGAACAATTATCGCAACTTTGCCGACACTGTAAAATCGGTAATAGCAGGCGAAAAGCCGACTGAGCTTGAAAAGGATTTCCCTGGCGTAAATGAAGGTGTTCGCGGGGTTGTGTTTATTGAGACGGTTGTCGCAAGCGCAAAGAGCGCCAAAAAGTGGACATCGCTGAAGAAATAGAAGACAGAAAAAAATAATGGATCCCCTGTAGAGGACCAAAGGAGCGGGTTTACGGGGATCTGCACTTGGCTCCGAGGAGAAGGAAAAATGGCAAGACCGGTAACACTTTTCACAGGGCAATGGGCGGATTTACCACTTGAGGTATTGGCAGAAAAGGCATCAAGCTGGGGATATGATGGATTGGAGCTTGCATGCTGGGGTGACCACTTCGATGTTGATAAGGCATTGGCAGATGAAAAATATTGCGAATCGAAACGCAAGATGCTCAAAAAGCACGGCCTTGAAGTTTACGCGATTTCAACACACCTGGTTGGACAAGCCGTTTGCGATAATATCGACCAGCGGCATAAATCAATATTGCCGCCGGATGTATGGGGCGATGGCGAGCCGGAAGGCGTTCGCCAAAGGGCCGCAAAGAAACTTATCGAAACCGCTAAAGCAGCTAAATTAATGGACGTTAAGGTGGTCAATGGTTTTACAGGCAGTTCGATTTGGCACTATGTGTATTCTTTTCCGCCGGTTTCGCCGGATATGATAAAGGCAGGTTACAAGGATTTCGCAAAAAGATTCACTCCGATTCTTGATGCATTCAAGACCAAAGGGGTGAAATTTGCACTTGAAGTGCACCCGACGGAGATTGCTTTTGATATCGCATCGGCACAACGGGCACTTGAAGCAGTTAAGAATCATCCGGCATTTGGTTTTAATTATGACCCAAGCCATTTCGGATATCAGGGCGTCGATTATGTAAAGTTCATAAGGACTTTTGGCGACCGTATATTCCACTCGCATATGAAAGATGCATGGTGGGGCCATGGTGATGGAACTGTAGGAGTATTCGGCGGACATACTGAATTTGCCGACCCAAGACGTTTTTGGGATTTCAGGTCAATTGGTCATGGCGATATTAATTTTGAAGAGATAATTGTTGCGCTTAATGATGTTGGCTATCAGGGGCCGCTTTCTGTTGAATGGGAAGACAGCCGGATGGACCGCGAGCACGGCGCAAAAGAGGCATGCGAATATATTAAGAAGGCCGATTTCAAGCCTTCAAAATTGGCTTTTGACGCACAGTTTGATAAATAGCCACGCCAAAAATTATTTAAGAGTAGGCAGCTGATATAGATGAATGTGAATCTGAATCGTCGCCGGTTTCTAAAAGGAGCCGGCGCTGCAATAAGAGGTATTGCACTTCCATGTACAATTTCTGCGCGCATTTACATATGTAATTATTTATTTTAAAGGGGATAATACAATGCCAGAAAATAGTAAAGTAAATCGACGTGGTTTTTTGAGGACAGCGGCAACAGCGGCGGCGGGAGTTATAGCAATTCCTTATATTGTGCCATCAAAAGTATTCGGTGCTGTATCACCGAGTAATCGGCTGCGTGTTGGGATGATTGGAGTGGGCTCCCAGGGGACATGGGATATGAAAGGCTTTTTGGATAACCCTCAATCGCTGGTTATTGGCGTCTGCGATGTTGATAAGAAACGTCTAAAGACAGCAAAGGATTTAGTAGACCAGAAATACGGCAACAATGACTGCAAGATGTATGGCGATTTTCGTGAGCTTATTGCAAGAGATGATATAGATATAATTGGAACGGCGATTCCCGACCACTGGCATTCGATACCGGCAATTATGGCCGCACAGGCAGGAAAAGACATTCACGGCCAAAAACCATTATCAAGGACAATTAAAGAGGGCAGGGCCATATGTGATGCCGTCAAACAATACGGAAGGATTTGGCAGACCGGAAGCTGGCAGAGGTCGGTTTATAATTTCCGAAAAGCCTGCGAGCTGGTTCGCAACGGCAGAATAGGAAAAGTTCATACAGTTGAAGTTGGACTGCCTACCGGCAGCCCTGGAAGGGTGCAATCGATACAGCCTGTGCCGGAAGGTGTTGACTGGGATATGTGGCTGGGACCGGCACCGAAGGTTCCTTTCAGGGGTATTTTGCACTGGGAATGGCGATGGATGATGGACTATTCAGGAGGTCAATTGACCGACTGGGCAGGCCATCACATCGATATAGCGCATTGGGCGCTGGACCTCGAAAGGACAGGACCAATTGAGATTGAAGGCCATGGTACATACGCGAAGGAAGGCATATACGATGTTCCTACGCAATATAAACTTACCACAAAGTATGCCAATGGTCTTACAATGATAATCGCAAATGACAGACAGCTTCCTCACGGGATGGGGACATGCTGGTATGGAGAAAATAGTAAATGGATTCATGTTACCCGCGATGAGCCGATACATTCAAATCCAAAAACAATAGCCGATGATGTAATCGGAGGAAACGAGATTCATTTATACGAGAGCAAGGACCATCATCAGAATTTCCTGGATTGCGTCAAGAGCAGAAGAGAAACGATTACGCCGGCAGAAGTGGCACATCGCTCATTGACACCTGCGCTGTTAGGTGAAATTTCGATGATTACAGGAAGAAAGATAAAATGGAACCCCGAAAAAGAGGAAATCATAGGTGATGAAGAGGCGAGCAGGCTTTTGTCTCGGCCGATGCGAAGCCCATGGCATATGTATATGTAATTGAGAATTGTAATGGTACAAAAAAATAAAATAAGCAGACGTGAATTTGTAAAAGGTATCGGCGCAGCAGGTGTTGGCGTGCCGTATGTGCTTACAAGTTTAGCGAGAGGTGAAGATAAGGAACTTGCCCCGCTTCAGGCAACAATAGTGCCGCCCAGCGAACGGATAACAATGGGATGCATAGGGATTGGCGGACAGGGCTTTCAAATCATGAATTCTTTTTTGCGAATACCAGAGGTTCAGGTAGTTGCGGTATGTGATATTCATAAAGAGTACCAAAGTTCTGATTATGGGAAATTATTGGGCAGGGAAGCGGGAAAAAAACTTGTTGAGTATTATTATACACAAGAAAATCCATCAGGGGCATATAAAGGATGCGCTGCTTACCATGATTTTCGTGAGCTGCTGAGCCGCAATGACATAGATGCGGTAACGATTTGCACGCCCGACCATTGGCATGGGACAATCGCGACGGCTGCGGCGAAAGCAGGCAAGGACATTTATTGCGAAAAGCCATTAATCAATACAATTGCTGAAGGCATAGCGGTTCGCAATGCGGTAAATAAATATAAAAGGATTTTGCAGACCGGCAGTCATGAGCGGTCGAATGATAGTGTGCGTTACGCCTGTGAACTGGTTCGAAACGGACGGATAGGCAAAGTGCATACAATTACAGTAAATATGCCCAACAACGACTCGCATCACCTTAACATAATGAGGACTAATCAGCCGCAGCCGGATATGACTGTGCCCGATGGGCTCGATTATGATATGTGGCTGGGACCCACACCAAAGGCAGCTTATACGAAAAGAAGGTCGCATTTCTGGTGGCGATTCATTTTGGATTACGGCGGCGGCGAAATGACCGATCGTGGGGCACATATAATAGATTTAGCCCAATTTATAAATGGAACAGATAATACAGGGCCGGTGGAAATTTCAGGTAAAGGGGAAACAGCACCGGGCGGGGGCATATTTAATGCCTTTATGGATTATAATTTTGAATGTAAATATGCAAATGGCGTTCGGCTGGTTGGGACCAACAAAGCACCGAGAGGGTTAAGAATCGAAGGAAGCGACGGGTGGATATTTATTCATATTCATGGCGGAAGGCTCGAGGCATCTCCAGCATCACTTCTTTATGAGCAATTAGAGCCTGGAGAAATTCGCGTCGGCCGCAGCAAGAGCCATCAACAGAATTTTATTGATTGTGTCAAAACAAGAGAACTGCCGTTTGCCTCGGTAGAAATCGGCCATCGGACAGCAACGATTTGCCATTTAGTTAATATCGCGATGCAGATGGAAAGTAAGCTCAAATGGGACCCGGAAAAAGAAGTTATCTTAAATGATGACCAAGCTAATAGAATGATATCGCGGCCGATGAGAATCCCGTGGCATTTATAGAGAATTAAATAAATGCAGTTTAAAAATAAAATAAATAGGCGTGAGTTTATAAAAGGAATCAGCGGTGCGGCTGCGCTGGGAATTGGTTTACCTGTTGTACTGACGTCTGTTTCACGTGGAGGACTTGCGCCAAGTGAACAAATAACGCTTGGTTTTATCGGTGTCGGCAGGCAGGGCACAGGATTGATGTATAGTTTTTTGAATGAGCCGGGCTGCCGGATCAGAGCGGTTTGTGATGTTGATGAGCAGAAATTACAACATGCCAAGTCAATAGTTGATGAGCAGGACAGCTCAGCAGGATGCGCCTCTTATAAGGATTTTAGAGAGCTGCTGGCAAAGAAAGATATTGATGCGGTTGTAATAGCAACGCCTGACCATTGGCACCCCATTATAGCAATTGAGGCATGCAAGGCAGGAAAAGACGTTTATTGCGAAAAGCCGCTTGCGATGTCAGTTGTTGAAGCCAGAGCAATGGTTAATGCCGCAAGAAAGTACGGACGAGTTTTTCAGACGGGCTCACACCAGAGGTCTGATTATAAATTTCACCAGGCATGTGAATTAGTCCGCAACGGCTATATCGGGCAATTAAAGAATGTTCGCATATCCATAAATGTAGCGTCATTTCCTTTGTATCCTCTTGCGTGCGATTTGCCGGCTGAAGCGGTGCCGCAAAATCTTAATTGGGACATGTGGCTTGGGCCTGCGCCATGGAGACCGTATAATTCACGAATAGCACCGCCAATAGGTCACCAGGAATGGGCACACTGGCGTGATTACGATGATTACGCAGGCGGTTTGATGACTGACTGGGGTGCGCATCATTTTGATATCGCACAATGGGGGATTGGCGCTGACAATAGCGGGCCAGCGGAGATTTATCCTGAGGACAGCAAGAACAAGATATTGACATACCGGTATTCAAATGGCGTCACTGTAGTTAAAGATGATGACATGCAATTTAAATCGATATTATTTATTGGCACTGAAGGCGAAATTGAAGTTTGCAGACAATTTATCAAGGCAAAGCCTCTGTCACTGCTTAGAGAACATATAGGGGCGGAAAAAATTCATTTATATAAGAGCACGAATCATTATGCGAACTGGCTTGAATGCATTCGAAGCCGGCAAAAACCAATTTGCGATGTCGAGATTGGATGCAGGTCGGTGACAGTTTGCCTTTTGGGAATTATCGCAAATAAATTAGGAAGGCCATTAAAATGGGACGCGGCTTCGGAACACTTTGCAGGAGATGCTGAGGCGGATAGATTGTTAAGAAAACCGATTCGAAGTCCCTGGAGTTTGACTTAAAAATGTTGAAGAATAAAAATAAACCTTTAGGTAATTTTCGAATTTTTTTGGCTGCAGGGACAATATTGATTTTGCTGCAGTCAGCGGCCATTGCAGAGAATGAGCCTGTGCTTTCGAATGCTGTTTCGCCAAATAATTTGCCGGATATGAATATTGTTTTGCTGGCAGATGTTAAAGATCACGGCGGGAACGAACATAATTACCCATTATGGCAAAGACGATGGGCATTATTATTAGGCGGAAAGAATATCGGTGATTTTAACGAAAAGCAGGTGAATCTCGTTGGGCCTGCGCATGAAGATTTTAAGGAAATTGCGGCCGGGAAAAGCAATGTGAAGATATCAGCCGCATTGGAATGGCCGAGCCAAGAGCAGTTTAAGACGGCAGATGTTATTGTCGCTTATTGTTATTTGAAATGGAATCCGCAAAGGTTAAAGGAGCTTGAGGAGTATCTTTCTCGCGGCGGCGGGCTTGTCGTTGTGCATTCCGCTTCATGGACTGAACCGGAGCCATTGCCTGAAGTCGCCAACTTAATTGGAATAAGCGGATTTAAGCTTTACAGGCATGGAATTGTAAATTTGAAGATTACAGCGCCACAGAATCCTATATTTAAAGGGTTACCTGAGAGACTTAAGTTTAATGATGAATCATATTGGCCGCCTGTGATACAGAAAAATATTGAGACGCTTGCGACATCTGATGAAAAAGACTCAAATGAAATCAAGCCGCAAACAATGCTCTGGACTCATAAATATGGAAAAGGACGTGTTTTTGGCTGTTTATTAGGCCATAATACATGGACTTTTGATGATTTGTCTTTTAGATATTTATTGTTAAGAGGCATAGCGTGGTCAGGAAATAAACCTATAAATTGTTTTGATGAGATTGCTCGTCAGGGCGCCAATTTTGGAAAAGCAAAGGAGTAAAAAAATGAATCGCGAAGCTATGGGAACAGGAATATCAATAATTGTTTTGGCATTATTATTTTTTGCTTTTGGATTTTTTACCCGAGACAGCCGGGCAGCTTCACCTAAGGAATTAAAGCCGGTTTCAGAGGAGATAATCGCAAAGATTGAAGCAGCAGCACCGTCTTCGGCTGTAGTTAAACCCATTAAGCCGCGAAAGATACTGGTATTCTGGCTTTGCAACGGATTTTACCACGAGTGCATACCTGTCGCTAACAAGGCCATTGAGATTATGGGCAAAAAAACAGGTGCATACGAAACTGTTTTCAGTGATGATATGAATATGTTCGATGCAAAAAAACTGGCCCAGTTCGATGCCATATTATTTAATAACACAACGCAACTTGATTTTAACGAGCCGGCACGAAAGCAAGCTTTTATGGATTTCGTGAAAGGCGGCAAGGGAATTATAGGATTGCATGCGGCATCTGATAATTTTTACAAATGGCCTGAGGCGGCAGAGATGATTGGCGGACAATTTATTGCACATCCCTGGACGGGCGATAAAGTTTGGGCGATAAAAGTTTATGAACCGAATCATCCTTTGAATGCACCATTTAAAGGCGAGGATTTCAAGGTAAAAGATGAGATTTATCGACAAAAGAAATTTGGAAAAGAGGAAAGCAGGCGGATTCTTCTGACTCTTGATATGGATGACCCAGCCACTAAAGAGGCAAAAGGGGCCATGGAAAGCGACCGCGATATGCCTGTAAGCTGGATAAAAGATTACGGCAAGGGCAGAATATTTTACTGCGGTCTTGGGCATAATAATGAGATATATTATCGTCCTGCGATACTTCAGCATGAGCTTGATGGAATTCAGTTTGCTTTGGGCGATTTAAAGGTTGATGCTGCACCTACTGTGAATGAAAAGGGACAAAAATAAGAACCTGATTTGAAATAAAGTGTGTTATACATTTTCGAAAGGAATAATTATGAATCGTTGGGTCAGAGTTACAGTTTTATCAGCTATTATTTTGAGTATGGGATTTATATGCAGCCAGTCTATTGCGGCGGATGCGAATTCTTTTGGCGACCTGCTTGGCAAAATCAAGACATATGATTTCGACCAGAGCAGGGTAAATCTTATCAAGGCAGAAGATATGATTCGCCAGGCCAGCGAAAAACCAGAAATGAAGGAAATGGAAAAGCAGCTCGATGATTTTCTAAAATCGGATGCTACTTACGCTTCAAAAGATTTCATATGCAGACAGCTAAGCATTTACGGGACAGACACTTCAGTCCCTGTGCTTTCATCAATGCTGACAGATGAGAAGGTTTCTGATATAGCACGTTATGCCTTAGAGAGAATACCTGGAGAAGCGACGGATAAGGCTTTACTGGAGGCACTGTCCAAATCAAGTGGTAAAGTGAAGATTGGAATTACAAACACAATAGGAGTTAGAGGGGACAAGAAGGCAGTTGATGCACTTTCAAAACTAACCAGTGATTCGAATGAGACGGTGGCAATTGCAAGTGTGGCGGCACTGGGAAAGATAGACGACCCCAAGGCAACGCAGGCAATTGCTGCGGCGAAAGAGAAGGCAGCGGGAGGACTAAAAGCAGCGGTCAATGATGCGTATTTACGATGCGCGGACAGGCTTGCAGCAAAGGGCCAAGCACAAGCGGCTTCGGAGATTTATAAGCAGCTATTTGCCTCAAGTGAACCGATGATTATCCGGGTTGCCGCGGCAAGAGGTTTGATTATCACAGCAGGTGATAAAACTTCTGATGTGATGATGGAGATGTTAAAGTCTAATGATAAGCAGATTCAGACCGCGGCTATAGCGACAATTAAAGATGTCACTAAAACCAATGTCATAAAAGCTGCCGCCGGCGAGATGCCAAATCTTGGCGTCACACAGCAGATACAATTGATCTCAGCTTTGACTGAATGCGGAGACAAGGCGGCCATGCCCGCTGTGAATGAAACGGTTAAAAGCACAGATACCGAGGTTCGTATAGCCGCATTAAAGGCTTTAGGAGTATTAGGCGATGTTTCTTCTGTTGATGTGCTAAGTGAGAAATCCGCAGCAAGCAGCGGCAATGAACAGAAGGCCGCACAGGAAAGTTTATATCGTCTTCGCGGTCAGGATGTGGATCAGGCGATTTTGAAAAAAATACCGCAAGCCAATCCTAAGCTGAAAATCGAACTGATTCGCAGCTGTGAACAGAGGAATATAAAAGGTTCGATGCCGATTTTAAAGAACACTGCAAAAGATTCTGACCCGAAAGTGAGAATCGAATCAATAAAGGCAATGCGTGCGTTGGCCGCTCCACAGGATATTCCAGCGATTATCGAATTGCAGTTAGCAGCCTCAGGTAATGACAGAAGCGAACTTGAGAAGACAGTTGTTGCTGTCTCGAAGAAAATTCCAGAGGATATAGGCCAGGGAGCGGCAGTTCTCGCGGTTATCCCTTCTGCTAAAGATGTGGACGCAAGATGCTCGCTTTTGAGCGTGCTTGGCAGGATTGGTGACCCGGCAGGGTTGCCAGTTCTACGAGAAGCTCTTAATGATAAGGATGACAAAGTAAAAGATGCCGCGGTGAGGGCAATTTCGGATTGGCCTACAGCAGCACCGGCGGCAGATTTGCTCAAGGTGGCACAAACTTCTGAAAATCAGGTTCATAAGACGCTCGCTCTTCGCGGTTATGTCCGGCTGGCAGGATTGCCGTCAAACAGACCAGCAGAAGAGACTATGAAGATGTATAAGGACGCGATGTCGCTGGCGGCGGATTCTGGAGAGAAGAAAATGGTGCTGTCGGGGCTTGGAAGCACAAACAGTTTTGAGGCCTTGCAAATGGCGGCAACCTATCTCGACGACAAGGAATTGAAAGAAGAGGCAGAGGCTGCGATTGTGAAGGTAG
>CAYSKP010000192.1:0-8456 GCA_964431645.1 uncultured Pirellulales bacterium | reverse complement strand
CCGGGCGGAAGATATGGAAGTGTCATGTGGATGGATACCAAAGGAAATCTCTGGATCTATGGCGGTGCAGGTTATGACAGCAGGGGGTCAGGCGGATATTTGAGGGATTTATGGAAATTTGACGGCACAAACTGGACCTGGGTTAATGGCTCCAATCTCGTTGAAAGACATTATGCGGGTGTATATGGAACAAAAGGCCAACCCAATGCCGACAACAAGCCGGGCTGCCGTGAGGAGTTTGCCGCATGGAGAGATAATTATGGTTATCTTTGGGTTTTTGGCGGAGCTGGTTTTGATAAGAACGAAGATTACGGTGTATTAAACGATTTATGGAAGTATAACGGCTCTGTCTGGGAATGGGTCGCGGGCTCAGATACCATCTCCGAATCCGGCACATACGGCACGCAAGGTGTCCCCGATTCTGACAATACCCCCGGAGCTCGCAGTTACAGCGTTTCCTGCACCGATACAAATGACCTTTGGCTGTTCGGCGGAAATGGTTACGATGAATACGGCAGCGATGGAAATCTAAATGACCTTTGGAAATTCAGCAGTATTGTTCCTGAAGGCATTCAATTAAGAGTTTTTGATGATGTAAACGAAATCATAAGCGGCCAAATCGAGGTCGTTAATATTGGCACGGCCCCTGTAAGGATAACCGGCCCAACCAAAAAAATCACCATTCGCAATAATGGCAGTGAAACGCTTATCCTTGATGTTCCTTTTGCTGAGCCGAATCATTTCATTATTACTCAGCCGGCAGATTCTATACTTGCCCCGGGTGATGAAACTTCTTTCACTGTCAGGTTGAATACCGATGTTATAGGTAGCTTTGAAGAGACTTTTTTCTTTAACAATAATGATGTAGATAATAATTCTTTCACCTTTACAATTGAAGGAACAGTTGTCCCATGGCAATTCGGCAATCTTCCAGGCAATACAAGTAATACAAAATTTATAACGCCTGATGCCTGCGGAGTATCGGTGACATTTGCTTTGACTGGCGGCGGTTACGGTGAAATAGCTGGAGATGTTAATTTTGAGCAGATTAATCTCTTTGGCACGACAGAAAAATCTGTTCTGACAATTTCATCCAAGCTGCAGACAAGCATCGGCGATATAGATTCAAATGGCCCGGTCAAATCAATCAAAGCTAAAAATGCAAACCTCCGCGGCAATATTACAATAGCAGGTTCGCTAGTAAATTTGCTTATCAAAGATGTAAATAATTCAACCGACCATACGATTAGCATTGGTTCTTCAACAAATCCAAAGCTCACTTCATTACTTGTTTTTGGAAGGGCGGCCGACCTGACAATAAATAGTGATATGCCTTTAAAAGCAATTTCTTCAATCGAATGGCTCGACGGCCGAATCGATGCCCCTTCAATCATTGCTATTGTTACAAAGGGTAACAAGAAACTGGGAATCGCAGGTGACCTGAATTTAGAGATTCAAAATTATCCTTCTATCACAACGGTCAAAGCCGCCGGAACAATTTCAGGAGCCTGGAACTGCACAAAAATTAAATCCCTTTCTGCTTCGAATATTAATGATGCGGTATTGAGTCTTGACCAGGAACCGAATCTCAAAGTCCTGGCGCTGGGCAGTCTGAAGGTAAAAAATCATATAACCGATTCACAAATTATATCGGATGGCAACGTCGGCACAATTTCTGTCGGCGCAATGATAAATTCACTTTGCTTTGCCGGGATAAAAAGCGATGTTAATGGTTTAGCAGACCTGCCGTCTGATATCAATGTTCCTGCTTCTTTTAAAAATATTTCAATTAAAGGTGTCAAAGGCGAGCCGAATGCCTTTATTAACAGTAATATCGCCGCCGAAACTATTTCGACGGCTTCACTGAAATATCCGCAGACAGATAATGAAAGTGTGCCGTTCGGTATTTCAGCGGGATTTATTAAATCTCTAAAAATTAAGAACGCAAGCAGTGCCGCTTCATTTAAGAATCTAACTTTGCCAGCCGACAATAACGACTTTGATGATTTTAAAATTCGGTTGTATTAAAAAATCTCGAACACTGGCGAACCGCTTAAATTTATGATATAAGCACGGCAAAATATTCACCGGAGATTAAATATGAATGCGGCCGTGCTTACCGGCATTAGGCAGATGGAAATTGCCGATGTGCCGAAGCCATCAATAAAAAATGATAATGATGTCCTTTTAAAAATCAAGGCAGTTGGCGTCTGCGGCAGCGATGTCCATTATTATGTTAATGGTAAAATCGGCTCCAAAGTAGCTCAGTATCCCCATATTGTAGGCCATGAATGTTCAGCAACGGTAGAGGCCACCGGCAAAAAAGTTAAAAATTTAAAACCCGGTGACTGCGTTGCTGTTGAACCGGCTGTATCCTGTCATCAATGTTTCCAATGCAAAATGGGACGTGAAAATACATGCCTCAATTTAAAATTTCTTGGTATCCCCGGCGAGCTTTCCGGATGCTTATGTGAATACATCGTTATGCCGCAGGATTGCTGTTTACCTGCTGGTAACGGATTGTCTCACGAAATGGCCGCCCTTTGTGAGCCGTTTTCAATAGGTTTATATACAATTCAGCAATCTGGATTATCCAAAGGAGATAAGATTGCAATCTTCGGCTCAGGCCCTATTGGACTAAGCTGCCTTGTCGCCGCAAAGATTCATAATGCTGGCGCTGTTTATATGACAGATAAAGTTGATGATCGAGTCATCTTCGCAAAGAAAATGGGCGCAGGCTGGTCAGGGAACCCAGATAAAACTGATGTAGTCAAAGAAATTCTCAAAATGGAACCTTCAGGCGTAGACATCGCCTGTGAATGCGCGGGTAAGCAGGAAACAATAGATCAGTGCATCGATATCTTGCGGCCGGGGGGAACTTTAATGCTGGTCGGCATCCCGGAATTTGAAAGAATAAGTTTTCCTATCGGCCTTATAAGAAGAAAAGAAATTACGATTATCAATGTCCGAAGGCAGAATCGCTGCACATCGAAGGCAATCGAGCTTGTATCCTCCGGCAGGGCGGAAATTGAACCATTTATTACCCATCGTTTCAAAATCGACCAGGCAAAACAAGCATTCGATTTAGTCAGCGATTACAAAGATGGCGTTATAAAGGCAATTATTACAATTTAAAACATAAATTAGAGATGCAAAAGAAAGTAAATATATTCCGTGCAATTCGACTTATGTATAAGCCTCTAAAGATGTCTGACCCGACATTTGGTGAGCTTACTTTTATGTATATTTCAAATCGTCCGGAAAGATCTTATTGGGAATGTGGCTGGAAATTTCCTCCAACAAATAATGAGATTTCAA
Organism: uncultured Pirellulales bacterium; assembly: GCA_964431645.1. Taxonomy (GTDB): domain Bacteria; phylum Planctomycetota; class Phycisphaerae; order Sedimentisphaerales; family Anaerobacaceae; genus Fen-1362. The sequence continues at coordinate 5,138 of CAYSKP010000192.1, read as the reverse complement.
TTTTTTTTAGAGGAGACGAATCCGGTCCACTTCCTGAATATCGTCAATGGAATCTTGATCTCGTGAGTAGATATCCATGGATTATTGATCGGGTAAAGCCAAAGTTGGCCGAAGTTTACAGGGAATGGTTCAACCGTGAATTGCCTTCAGACATTTTCGAAGTAATGGAATTGACCGGATTTGGTGTCGAAGATCCAAAAAGAATCCTATTGAATGGGATGTCTCATTTGAAACAACAAATGATAAATGGTTATCAATTACAATTCCATTTGTTGGAGATAAATCTGGGGAAGCTGTAGTAGATACATAATTATTATGAGCAAGGCATGTATAGTCAGTATTGGTAACGAGCTTCTAAACGGTCACACGACCGATACGAATGCCTCCTATATTTGCGGCCGGCTTCTTTCAATCGGTATTCCCGTCATCAGCGTTTACACGGTCGGCGATGATATCGAAGAAATCGTCCGCTCATTAAAACGCGGAGCCGAAGATGCGGATATTGTAATCGCCACCGGCGGCCTCGGGCCTACCGATGACGACCTTACACGCCATGCCTTCGCAAAATTGCTTGGTGTAAAATTGCAGATTAATAATTCTTTATTGAGTGAAATAAGGCAGTTTTTTGCCATCAGGGGACTGCCGATGCCCAAAAAAAATGTCATTCAGGCATGTATTCCCAAAACCGCGTCCCCAATTGATAATCCCTTCGGCACGGCGCCCGGTATATTTGCTAAAAAGAAAAATAAAATGTTTTTTGCTATGCCCGGTGTCCCGATAGAAATGAAGGAGATGCTTGAAAAATCAATCCTGCCGGTGTTGATTAAAAAAGGTGATACCGGTTTTACTCTTGTAAAAAAAATCCGCTGCTTCGGCGCCGGTGAGTCGGCCATTGCCGAAAAACTCGGGAATCTTCTCCGGCGAGGCAGAAATCCTTTAATAAATATAACTGTAAGCACAGGTATTATTACCCTACACGTCGTTGCCTCCGCAAAAACGAAAATTCAGGCAGAGTGGTTGGCCAAAAAAGATATTAAACTAATTCGAAAGCTGCTTGGCGATTTAGTTTTTGGGTTAGATGAAGAGACCCTGCCGGATGCAGTGGGGCGGCTGTTTTCAAAAAATAAAAAGACAGTTGCGGTTGCAGAATCCTGCACAGGGGGTCTTTTGGCAAAGATGATTACCGATGTCTCCGGCGCAAGTGAATATTTCACTTACGGCTGGGTCACATACAGCAATAAAGCCAAAACGGAATTGCTGGGTATTCCGAAAAAATTAATCGAAGAATATGGCGCTGTAAGCGAGCAGGTGGCCTGCGCAATGGCAAAAGGCGCAAGGAAAAAAGCTAAAACTGATTATGCCCTTTCAATAACGGGTATCACTGGTCCCGCCGGCGGCACAAAAGAAAAGCCAGTCGGTCTTGTATATATCAGCCTCGTTGACGGCAAGACCTGCCAGACAAAAAAATGCCTCTTTTCCTTTACCCGAGAACTTATCCGCACCCGAGCCGCACTCGCTGCTCTCAATATGCTTCGATTGTCTTTTAATAAATAATCTATATTGATTTTAAATACTCTATAAGGTCTTGCTTTTCCTGTTCAGTCAATCCAAGCCCAAAGAAGCTGTTGTAATGATTGACAACATCCAGCAAAGTTGGAAATCTGCCATCGTGATAAAATCCGCCTTCTTGATGTGTAAACAAACCTCTAAGCGGCGTTGTCCGGTATCTTTCATCAGGATACCTGTTTGCCTGAAAATCATCTATTCCAATATCCTCAGGTAAATGCATGTTCCATCCCGATTCAGTAAATATCGGCGGCACATGACAACTGGCACAATTAGCCTTACCATTAAATAAAGCTTGTCCGCGAGCTGCGGCATTTTTATCGAAACTGCTTTCCGGCGCAACTGGAACAGGGAGAGATAGTTGATAAAAATGCAGAGCAGGAAGCTTACTAGTGATCAAATCGGGCGTGTTTCGTATGTTCCAGTCGTTTGTTTCAACTGCCAGAGGATATTTTACCGGATCGTTCAGCCGGGGGTCATAAAAAATTCCTATCCCTCGCATCTGGGTATTTGCAACATAAGCATTCCAGTGAGGAATTGCTCCCCAGCCTCCATAAGTATGGAGATTGACTCCATCAAGTCCGAATATCGCAGGAAGCAGAGTGGCTGCCGAATTGCCATCCGGCTGGAATGCCTTGCCATCCATGTTTAATTCTGCATCGTATTTGCCCGGTCCCCAGGCTCTCAAAACTGATTTAACAGTTTGTACATCCGTATGGAGGCGTGTTGCAATTGGTTCGAGATTCGGAGCCAGCGAAATAATCGCTCCAATATTTAGGTCGCGGTTTGCCCAACCGTCCAGGCGATGCCCGATTCCAGGCGTTAATGAATCGTCTACGGTTGAATGACATATAGCGCAGGTTATACCTATCGATGTAAGATTTCCTCTTCTATCAAATATCCCTTTTAACCCGAGAACCGAATCCAGCTTAAGCAAAGTTAATGTCGTGGCGGGATCATCAAGATCAACGTTGCCTGCTTTCAATTTCTTTATCAGGCTTTTCGGTAATGCGTCAACATCTACTTTTAATCCTGCTTCCAAAGCAGTATTCGGGCTTACACCTTCACCCACCCCTCCAAAATCGTTGCCTTCTATAGCCTCATGCAGTCGCAGCGTATCTCCCCAGTATGCCTCATCTCCAAAAGTATCGAAACGAAAAATCTGTTTTCCCTGATTTTGGAGGGCACTGCTGTTTTTCAATAATTCTTTTTGGGTTTTTTTATATTCTCGCGCATCAGCTCTTGCCGGCCAAATAATCGAGCTTGTAAATATGATAATGAAAATCAATAACACTGAAATTATCTTTCTCATATTAATTCCCTCTCAAAAAAATTTTCAAAATAATTTGAGCCAACTTTTCAAATATGCATTTTCGGGATGAAATAACTATGGTTTGCGTATATTCAGCTAATCATGAGAGGAAAACAATATAGGGAATTACTTATTTGATGATATTTATTACTTAGTGAATAATCATTGAAAAAATTTAACGCTGCTATCTTCGCAGGTAATTAATCAGCCACAAAATCAGTGTCAGCACAATTGAAATGATGATACAGCTTGTAATCGGGATAAACACTCGCAAGTTTTTTGAGCCGAACTGCAAATCACCGGGCAGTTTAAATAATCCAAGCTGACCCAATAAAAGAAATACGGCCCCGAGCAGGGCAACAAAAAGCCCAATCGTGATTAAAAGCTTACCGATTTGCTGCGGCCCAAAATCCATATTAGTAAGGAGAAAGTTGAGCAGGTGAGCAGTTGAAGCAACTTGTCACTTGTTTTGACTTTCCATTCCTTTAATCAAACCACTAATCATTTTTGCCATAGTTTCCAAATCTTTGTAAAACATGTTGTGTTTTTCTTTATCTATCAATCCTCTTCGAAAGCTAATTTTAAGAAGTGCAACACATTCATGGGTTGATCCGCGAGCGATAATAAAAAAGTTTTTACGGTCTGCTTTTGAAAATCGTCCGTTTCCTTCTGCGATATTTGTACTGATGGATAAAGCTGCTCTGTTTAACTGATCTAAGAGAAAATAAAAATTTCGGGGGAATTGTAGAGTAATCTGGATAATAGCATCAGCAAAATTTATGGATTTTTTATAGACTTCAAGATTTTCAAACATGAAGGCCATTGTTTATTCCTTGAAAATTGAAGAGGTAAGCTTATAAAGAAGTTGCAATTATCACCTCTCTACTGCTCTTCTGTTCACCTGCTCTATTTTTGGCGAAAGCCAAAAATCGGGGCGACAGGACTTGAACCTGCGACCCCTTGCACCCCATGCAAGTGCGCTAGCCAAACTGCGCCACGCCCCGATAAAGACATTGTAACACCATTTAGCATTATCAACAAGATTTTTTACGTCCAAAACAACGTTCAAAATACTTAAAAATTAATTAAATCTTTGACAAAGTTTAACAAGGCATTAAAATAGTTAGCCGTAACTAACTATTCTATCGTAATATCGTTAGGATTTATGGTTAAACAGAATAATACTTTTCTAAGCGCCTCACAGGAAGATTACCTTGAAGCCATTTTGAATGTGGCTGATTCCTGCGGCACGGCCCGCAGTAAAGATATAGCTGTTTTGCTCGGTGTCGCCAAGCCCTCTGTTACAGGCGCTTTGAAGCTGCTCGCTCAAAGGGGTTTTGTTAATTATAAGCCCTATGGTTTAGTAACATTTACAAAAAAAGGAATCACTCAGGCCGGACGTGTAGCCAAAAGACATGAAATAATTAAAACCTTTTTTGTTGATGTTCTCGAGGTAGATTCGGACACAGCCCAAAAAGCGGCATGTAAAGCGGAACATCTTTTGGGACCTAAAATAATCTCACGAATGCGGGAGTTCACAAAAACTCAAAAGGATTAACTGATGAAAATTGCAGTCGCCAAAACCTTGTCTCAAATCGAAGAAGGACAAACTGTTGGGATAATCGGTATTAATGGATGCAGAGAACTGAGGGGCAGGCTTACCGCGATGGGACTATTGCCAAAGACAAAAATCAGGATGATTCGAAATGGAAAATCAGGACCCTTTGTTATAAGTGTGAAAAATTCAAGAATGGCCCTCGGCAGGGGGATAGCAGATAAGATTATGGTTATGTAGTTTAAAAATTTTTTGTTTTAAATGTTAGTTATGGCTAACATTATTATAAATGACAGATAATAAACTTAAAAAAATAACGGTAGCGCTTGCCGGCAATCCTAACAGCGGCAAAACCAGCATATTTAATATGCTGACAGGGGCAAATCACCATGTTGCCAATTATCCCGGCACGACCATCGAAACTCTTCAGGGAACCTGCATTTATAAGGAATTCCGCATTGCTTTTGTTGATTTGCCCGGCGCTTACAGTTTAACAGCTTTTTCCGCCGAAGAGCTTGTTGCCAGGAATTTCATCATAGACCGCAAACCCGATGTCGTTCTCAACGTCATCGATGCCTCAAATCTCGAACGCAATTTATATATGACAACCCAGATGATGGAACTGGGGATTCCCATAATCGCTGCCTTTAATATGAGCGATGTTGCGGCCCAGAGAGGCATTGTTTTTGATATTGACCGGCTTTC
>CAYSKP010000191.1:0-23659 GCA_964431645.1 uncultured Pirellulales bacterium | reverse complement strand
ATTGTAATATTGCTGCCGTTAAGTTTTGCAAATACTCCTGCCGGCGCATGGCAGCCGCAGCCCAAAGCTGAAAAGACCTCGCGTTCGGCCGCAGCTGTAATTCGTGAATCCTTATCATCAATTTTTGAGACAATTTCCTTTGTCTGGTTATCATCGGCCCGAATCTCGACGGCTAACGCCCCCTGTGCAGGTGACGGAATAAATTTTTCAGGTTCAAATATGATTGAAATTTTATTTCCAAGACCTAATCGCTCAAGTCCCGCCCGCGCGAGAACTATAGCTTTAAATTCTCCCTCTTCAAGTTTTTTCAACCTCGTATTTACATTACCTCGAATAGGGACACAATTTAAGTCGTTTCTCAGCCGTTTCAGTTGCACCGTTCTCCTCAGACTTGATGTCCCCACAATTGCCTGTTCCGGCAGTTCATCTACCGAATTGATTTTTGAGGCGCATACAAGGCAATCTTCCGGAAATTTTCTATCAAGCACCGCCCCTATCGTCAGCCCTTCTCGAATCGAAGTCGGTAAATCCTTAAAACTATGCACCGCAATATCAGCTTGGTCCGCAAGCAGGGCATCTTCCAGCCGTGATGTGAAAAATCCGGTCTCTTTCAATTCCCAAAGTGTAGTCCGCCTGTCTTTATCGCCGTGACTTGTTACTTTTTTAATTTGGATATCTAAATCGGGATAAACTTTATGTATTGATGAAATGACAATCTCAGTTTGTGCAATCGCCAGCGACCCGTCGCGAGTCGCGGCAATCAGCATTTTTTTCATCGCTGCCCCTCATCCTCCAGGAGGAACATCTTATTTACCAAATCCAGCGCCCGAAGGTGCTGGCTTGTCGGGTCTTCCGGATTTGCATCCTTAATAAAGCTTACCGGCCCGTGCACCAGTTTTCTGGCCAGCGATTCGGCAAATATCTCCAGCTTCCTGGAATTTCCATTTCCGAAATCATTCGCATAGCGTTTGGCCTCAGCCCGTGCCACTTCTATCGCTTTTTGCGTAAGCTGCGTGACAATTGGTATAGTAGATAAGGAATCAAGCCAGCGCGAGAATTTATCAGTAAAATCATTGACGATTATTTCTGCCTTGGGAATTTCGCTGGAGCGTTTCTCCTTGTTAACTGCTATTCGCCTGTCAAGGTCATCGATATTGACCAGTGTCACACATTCGAATTTATCGATTCGCTTGTCTATGTCCCTCGGCACCGCGATATCGATCATCAGCAGCGGTTTTTTCCTCTTCTCTAAAACCTTCATTACATCTTCCAGTTTGATAACCGGTTGGGCCGCCCCCGTAGATGAAATTACAAAATCTACATCCTTCAATGCGGCTGCAATTCCTTTTAGTGTAATCGCCTTGCCTGTCCCCAGGCGCTTGCATAATGCCGCAGCATTGTTTTTAGTCCGGTTAGCTATAATCACTGAGCCTATGCCGCCTTTGACCAAATATCTTCCCGCAACCTCCGCGGTTTCACCCGCCCCGATCAGCATCGCCGAGCTCGACCAGAAATTGAATTTTTCCTTTGCAAGCTCAACTGCCCCCAGGCTGATTGATACCGCTCCGCAATTTATATCCGTTTGTGTCCGCACGGCCTTTCCCGCGCGAAATGCGGTATGGAATAATCGGTGGAATATGAACCTGCTCGCCCGGCATCCAATTGAATCGATATATGCGGCCTTTACCTGTGAAAGAATCTGGTTTTCACCGAGCATCTGTGAATCGAGTCCGGCCGTGACACCAAACAGGTGCCTTGCGACATCGATGCCCTTTTTCTGCTTGCAGTATTTACCCCAGACTTGCCCTGCCTCAGGATTGAAATCTTCAATTAATTTACCTGCCGCCTGCTTCCAGTCGCCATTTTTTTTGGCGTAAAGATAGATCTCAGACCGGTTGCAGGTCTGAAGAATCGCTGCCTCGGCAATTCCCTTCTGGTCCATAAGTGCCCCAAGAAGCCCATGCTGCTGGTCTTCGTTAAATGAAACCTTTTCCCGCTTCTCAACGGGGCAATCGTGATAATTTACGCTTTGTAGAATCAGCTCCATAACTGATTTATTATAACTCCATTTAATCACAAGTTCTATATTTTACAATGACTTGGCCATCATTGTGCTTGAGATTATTGCTTTCATCATATTTTTATGCGGCCGTTCTTTGCATAAGCAAAATCCCTACTATTCAATAGTAAAATGCCTAATCCATTTTAATAAAAAGGAGTGTTTTTAACATCCTCGCATAAAAACCTTGAGAATGCGTTTTTTTTCGATAGTATCTATAACAGATTTCGTAAGGTAATTATGCCAGAAGCGGGATTAAAAAACAGCTTAAAACGTCCGGTTTTGTGGGCAGGATTCATTTTGATCCTGCTTTTGACGGTTTTTTCAATTTACGGGGCATTCATCGGGGTTGAAGCGGCTCAAAAGTTTTTTAATTCCATCCCTCTTGCGGTCTATTGGCTCACCTTTATTATCCTGTTAATACTGTCAATTTTCATCTTTCCTCGCCTTCTTCATTGGCGCGGCTCTTTCCTTAATCATATCGGCTGCGTAATTATCCTTCTCGGCGGCATCATCGGTTCACAGGCGGGATTTGCAATTTATGATAAATTGTCCGGCACAGATACAATCCGCAAAGGCCAGATGATAATTAACTCAGGCTCAACCGAAAGGGCGGTTGAAATGGATAATGGCATTATAAAGATGCTGCCATTCGCCATAAAACTGGTGAATTTCAAAATCGATTATTATCAGCCGGGACAATTGATTATCAGGGCTCAAAATGGTCAGGGTTTTAAAATCCCCGCCGAGACCGGCCATAAATATGACCTTGGAGATGAGTTTGGAATTATTGAGATTGTCGAACAATACGAATATTTCAAATTGTCCCGCGAAGGGGATAAACGGTTTGCAATCGAAGATGTTAACGGCGGCCCTAATCCGGCACTTGAAATATCATGGCAAAAGCCGGATGGAAATAATGTCACACGATATGTTTTTCAGCGTTTCCCCGGCCACGCTCGACCTGAGGATAATCTGCAGTTTTCATATCAAAGGGCAATCAAAGATTTTATAAGCGAGCTGGAAGTCATTAAAGATAATAAGGTGGTAGCGCAAAAAAGCATCGAGGTAAATAAGCCGCTTCATTGCGAGGGCTTCCTTTTTTATCAGCAGGGCTACGATGTCGAAGCTGCCAGATATTCCATATTAGGAGTCACCAACGACAGGGGACTTGGAATTGTTTTCATTGGTTTTATTCTGCTTTGTATCGGCGTCTTCTGGCATTTCTGGTTTCGTCATATCTTAGGCGACAGGGAGATGGAAGAATAATTGATTGAAATAAAATATACAATTCAGGGTCTATTGATTTACGCAGCGATGCTCGCGTATTTGGCCACGTTTATAACTGCTCTGCTGCGCAAGATAAAGCCGGCACAATATTTCTTTTTAGCCGGCTTCTTAATCGCCTCTACGGCTCTCTTTTACCGCTGGGTACATGTATGGCATATTCCGATGCAGAATCTCTTCGAGGTATTTTTATGCCTTGGTGTCGTCATTTATCCTGTTTCAATATTTTCTTATCGTGTCCTTCGTATCGGCGCTATTGCCGCTGATATGCTGATTGGCGTAATCGTTCTTTTCCCTGCGGGGTTTATCTTCAGCGCCGAGCCTCTGCAATTGCCTCCCGCCTTGCAGACATGGCTCTTTGGCCCCCATGTATTTGTGTATATGCTATCATATGTCCTGATGGCAAAGGCGGCCGTGCAGGCTTTCATACAATTACTGTGGCACGGTCTTCCGTATCACGGGCTTCCAGCCCGTGAAGAAATGGCCACGCTTTCTCCCGAAGAAGCGGCTTATCGAATGATTTGCGCGGGTTTTCCATTATTGACCCTTGGCTTAATCCTGGGCAGCTTTTGGGGACAGCAGGCATGGGGCGACTGGTGGAGCTGGGACCCAAAAGAGCTGTGGTCGCTCGCCTCATGGCTTATTTACGTGGGCTTCCTCCATTTTCGTTATATGTTCGCCGGCAAATTCCCGCGCATAAACTCTCTTTGGGCAATCGCCGGCTTAGCTGCCATCATCATTACCCTTCTATGGGTAAACCTCTCCCGCCTGTTCCCCGGCCTGCACAACTACGCGATGTGAGTTCGTCATTCGTATTTTTGTATATCGTATTTCGGGGGCGAAACACAGCCTGTGCGGTATGAAAAATATTTTGCTGGAGTTGGCGTTGGGATTATTTACGTAATCTGCGAATTTCAAATGCGTTGAAATAATTATCATCCCATTTATCAGATTGAATACCGAGATCAACCCTGAAAATATCCTGCTGTTGATCTGCTATTAGAATAATCGTGCCTGTCTTTCCTTTATGCACGCCGTAAGTTATTTTCACCCTATCTCCAACATGAAAAGGGTATCCCTGAATTACGCGCAAATAAATCCGCGACATCGCAAAATATGGAAGCCAAGCACAGAAAAAACCGGCAAACGCTCCGCCCAGTACAGGTATGAACCAGGAATCTGTTGCTTTTTTGGCATTTGAGGCAAACACTATTCCGACAGTAACGGCAATCGCAATAAAGGAAATAATCATTAGAAAAGCCAGCCATGAAAAACCAAACCTCACTCTTATTTCTGGCAACTCTTTCTTCATTTTTTGCCACCTAACATAATAATTTACAAATGATTTCCCCTGATTTTATGCTGTTGGAAAGGTAATAGCAATCATCAGATTCGCAACCATCAATCCTGATTCATCAAAATACTGCATGGGCTAAAGCCCACCCTACAAATGGCATACCTTTTGGTTTGACCAAAGGGGCGTTGTTTGTTAATCTTGATATTCCAAAATGGAACATCAAATTTGGAAACGTTAATCGTTTTTGAAAGGATAATAAAAATGGTCAGGAAAGCGATTCTGGGATTGGGTATGATTGTTTTATTGGCGGGAGTAGTAAATTGCGCAGAAACACCTGCTGCGCCGGAAAAGAAGAAGCCGGAAATTATACAGTGGGTAGAAGTTGATGGCCAGAAATGGATGGTTCATGATATGAACCGGCCCGTACCGCCGGTGGTTACGCCGGGCGAGGCGAGCTGCGACGGCAAAGTTGGTTCGGCTCCATCAGATGCGGCCGTTCTCTTTGACGGTAATGACGCCTCAAAATGGGAAGGCGTGAAAAATCCCAAAGGGCCGTTCCCGTGGACGGTTAACAATGGATATCTTGAAACAGTAAAAGACGCCGGCTATATTCGCTCGAAGCAGAAGTTCGGGTCGTGCCAGCTTCATATCGAATTTGCCACGCCGGAGAAGGTAGTCGGCACCAGCCAGGGACGCGGCAACAGCGGCATATTCCTGATGGAGGCATACGAGGTTCAGGTGCTCGATTCATATAATAATCGCACTTACGCAGACGGCATGGTCGGCGCTCTTTACGGGCGCAGTGTCCCGCTTGCAAACGCGTGCAAAAAACCGGGCGAATGGCAGGTGTATGATATTATTTTCCACAGGCCGACGTTCAAGGGCGGCAAGGTGGACAGGAAGGCAAGATTTACGGTTATTCTTAACGGCGTCCTGGTTCAGGATAATGTCGAACTTCAGGGCGGCACCGGCTGGATAGGCCCGAATGCAATGAACGATTACTATCAACATGGCGATAAAGGCTCGTTGGCTTTGCAGGACCACGGCAACCCCGTGAAATTCCGCAATATCTGGATTCGCGAACTAAAAGATTAAAAAAAAGTAAAAAGTCAAAAGTAAAAACGTAAAAATAGGCCGGATGATTATTTATCCGGCCTTTTTTATGCGCCCGAATATACTAAAACGCACTGATGCGGTGTTGTATAATTGACAGTTAATTAAGTGTCGAACCCTTGGGAAATGAATAGTGCAAATAGAAGATAAGATTCTTATCTGGCGGTTTAATCGCGGCGACTGCGAGTCGGTCAGGCGGATTTACGAGAAGTATAAACATGAGCTTTTGGCTCTGGCGGTATCTCTTTTGAAGGATGTTTCAGCGGCCGAAGATGTTGTGCACGATGTTTTCGTATCGTTTTTGCAATTGCAGCATTTTAATCTGACCGGCAGCCTTAAAGGATATCTCGCGACTTGTGTTGCAAATGCCGCCCGCAATATAATAAGAGCAAAAATCAGGCACAATCATAATTCCTTGGATGATATACAATCGATTGAATCGAACACACATAGTTCGGATTACGAAACGATTTTCGGAGAAGACAGACAGCGATTGACACATGCAATCTGGGAATTACCTTACGAGCAAAGAGAGGCAGTGCTGTTGCACGTGCACGGCGGGATGAAATTCGCCGCAATAGCAAAATTGCAGAAGATTTCGATTAATACTGTGTTAGGCCGTTATCGCTATGGCCTTGAAAAATTGCGGTCATCGCTGAATGGCGAGGTGCCTAAATGAGACCGAATGAAATTAAGAAGTTAATAACGAATTTGAAAGTAAAACCAAACGACGCACTCGATGCGAAAGTGAATAATGCAATCGATAGCGCACTGGAAGATAAACTTAAAAACCAATCGGCACAACAATCGCCGAACATATGGAGAATACTTATGAAAAGTTCATTTACAAAATTTGCCATGGCAGCCATTATCATCGCGGCCGTGATTATTGGTTTACACTTTATCAATAATGGCAATGTTTCAATCACAAAACCATGCCTCGCATGGGATTGTGTCGTCAGCCATATTATGGACGCAAACACAGCCGAATTAGATATCATCATCGGCGAAGAGGGAAAAGGACCCGTGATTCACGATATGATTAAGGGTTCAAGAATACGCCGAACAATCGAGAGTATGCCGGAAGCCAGTGTTATCGATTTGGCAAACTCACAAATTCTGTCGCTCGACGCCGCCAAGAAAAAAGCGGTCTATATCTCGCTTAAAGACCTGCCTCAGATTCCTAATTATATTGACCAGCTCCGTAACGTCATCACCATGCTTCAATCGGCCCCCGGTTTTACTACTGAAGACCTCGGAGACCATGAATTCGACGGACAAATGCTTTATGGCTTCAAGGCAACAGGCCCGAAATTAGAGGTCACTATATGGGCAGACCCGAATACCGGCCTTCCTGTCCGTTTCGAACAGACCGAAGGACAAATGAAAATAATCTGCAAAAATGTGCGATTCGATGTCCCGATGGATGATTCGCTTTTCAGTATGGATGCCCCCGAAGGTTACAAGATCGAAAAACAGGAATTGAACCTTTTCGGCTCAACCGAAGCCGACTTCATCGAGGGCCTAAAAATTCAGGCCGAAGTCGTCGGTGACGGCTTTTTCCTCGACGATGTATCCATGGAATACATTGTTAAAATCGCCCCGATCTTAAAGGAAAAATTCGATAAGTTGACCGTTTCGGAAGAAGAAAAAACCGCTCTCGGTATGAAACTGCAAAAAGGAATTATGTTTATCAGGTTCTTCAAGGGCGAAGGCAAATGGGTTTATGCCGGAAAAGATGTGAAATTAGGCGATTCAAATACCGCGATTTTCTGGTATCGCCCGGCGGGCTCGCAGAGCTATCGCGTAATTTATGGCGACCTGGCTGTAGAGGACACAAATGAACCGGATTTGCCCCGTCCCATAGACAAACCATAAGATTAACTTTCATCTTTTAAGCCGAGGCTCAAACCCCCGGCTTTTTTATTGCGCAAAACAAACGAACGTAAGTGGTTATTTTTGGGTAGTTTAAAAGGTATTGCAAAATAAAGAGAGATGGTTATAATATTTCCTTTCTTTAGTTAACCGGTTTATTGGGCCGTGCGCAACCCGCCCCCTTAGGGGGCGAGGCAGGCGGTATTTTTCAGGAGAAGTTTAATGGAAGCAACAACAGAAACAACACAGCCACAAGCTGAATTCGATTTATTTGGCGAAGAAGCACCAAATATAGAACAGATAAAGAAGTTGTCAGAGCAGGTCAATTCCAGCGAGGCAAGTCGTCTGGCTTTTGGCCAGCAGCTTGAGCCTAATCTGAATAAGACCGGCGGCAAGGGATGTTTGGCTGCCGGTATAGGCCTGTATATTATGGGCAGGTACGCGGATGCAGTTGAGAAACTGAACAAGGGAAATGATTGTAAAGAAAAGTTTATGTACCTGGCGTTTGCCTTGCGCAAAGTCGGTAAATATGATGAGGCGATAGATAGCCTAAATGCCGCCGCAAAGCAAGGCGCTGATTCACTGGCCGTCTCGATGGAAAAGGCAGATACATACCGCATGGCCGGAAATTATGAAGCAGCGGAAAAGGAATTCAAGGCATGCGGCAATTTTAAAAATGTAAGCGCTGAATATCATTATCAGCTCGGCCGATTACGCGAATCACAGGGTTTATACGATGAGGCAATGGAAAATTACAAAGCATCTATCGAGCTTGCACCGGGACACCAGGAAGCCTTGTTCCATCTGGCATATCGTTGCGACCTTTCCGGAGATGAGGATGCGGCGATCGATTATTACAAGGCAATAGTTTCATCATCCTCTGCTCATACAAATGCCCTGCTTAATCTGGCAGTTATCTATGAGGATAAAAGCGAGTATGAAAAAGCGGCCCGATGCGTTGATAAAGTATTAGCCGCTCATCCCAATCATAAGCGGGCAATATTGTTCCGCAAGGACATCGAAAGCTCCAAGACGATGGTTTACGATGAGGAGACAGAGAAGAAGAAAACCCGCAAAATGCAGATACTCGAAACACCTTTGTCTGATTTCGAGCTTTCGGTTCGAAGCAGAAACTGTCTTAAGAAGATGAATCTCAATACCCTTGGAGACCTTTTAAAGACTACAGAAGCGGAGCTTCTTGCCTTTAAGAATTTCGGCGAGACAAGCCTGCGTGAAATAAAGGCGATACTTGATTCAAAGAGCCTGACCTTAGGTATGATGCCCGATGAAAGGCAGTTTGGTCCTATGGACCAGCCGGTAATTCCTTCTTCTTCTTCTTCTTCAATAGGGACATCTGACGCGCCTGTTTCAGACCAGGGGCTGGCAAGCAAGCCCATAACCGATTTGCAGTGGTCGGTCAGGGTTAAAAAAGCGCTGCTTAAGCTCAATATCCGCACGGTCGGCGATTTACTGAGAATCACAGAGGCAGAACTTCTGGGATGCAAGAATTTCGGTGTAACAAGTTTAAATGAAATCAAAAGAGTCCTGGGAAATCTAGGTTTGTCTCTTAGGACCCTGGAATAAAATATAAAATGGGAGCAGGGGCGTTTCACTGTTTTCTAATGCGGCGGCGCCGCAAAAAGTATGCGTCTTAAGCGATTGTGGTTTCGTAAAGATTTTGGGATGGCCAGAACGGTCTTGAACTGCCTGCCGGCAGGATTATTCCTGATTGCGGCGGCCGTGCTTTTCAGTTGTCACCAGCAGCATCAGCCGATAGCGGTTATAAGCATTCCCCAAGCACCGGTTCAGCAGGATTATATGGTTCGGGTCCTGCTCACAGAGGACACAAATCACTGCACTTTAAAAATGAGGGGGGGATTTAGTTTATTCAATACTGACGGTTCTATCCTGATTCCTGATATAATTTTTACGGAACGCGGCCTTGCTATGGATATCCGTATGGAAGCAGGACAATTCGCAATCAGCGGCAGGAAATTCGAGACACGCGAAATTACAATAGCACCTGATGACCCATTCACATTTGTAATAGACGGGAATGAATTTCGCGGCAAGCTTCTTCTTAAAGCAAATTATGACGGCTTAACATTCGAGTCGATAAATATTGTCCCTATCGAGCAATATCTTGCCGGAGTTGTCGGGGCTGAAATGCCTGATAGATGGCACCCTGAGGCGTTAAAAGCGCAGGCAGTCGCCGCAAGAACGTATTGCCTCTATAATAAGAGAAAATTCGGATATACACGTAACTGGGATGTTGTAAGGACACAGGCAAGCCAGGTTTATCTCGGATTAAAAAAGGAATCGGCCGCTGTTTGGAAGGCGGTAAATGATACAAAGGGGCAAGTCCTGATGTGCGAACAGGCAGGCCTGCCCGGCGCAGGTTCTTCAGGAGACGCGCTTTTTCCTGCTTATTACAGCTCAAGCTGCGGGGGACATACAGAAAATGCAAAAAATGTTTTTTCGGATACGTTTGCGCCGCTTAGCGGAGTGGAATGTCCATACTGCATCAATGTGGCCCGGCCGGATGTTTTCTATTGGTCCATGGTCCAATTTGATAAAGATTGGGCAGCAATTGCTTTACAGAAAAAATATCCGCAACTGAGAGAGATAGGGGACATTGCGGCTATTTCAGCGGTTAAGCAGAGCGATTATGATAATTTTTCTCGAATCACGATGGTTAAAATCACCGGCACAAACGGCAAGAGTGATTTTTTAAGAGGAGAGGACCTTCGGCTTACCATTGACCCAACGGGATCAAGAATTCGCAGCACCGCCTGCAAAATTGCTTTTAAAGACGGGAGGATAACATTTCTTGCCGGCAGGGGATTTGGACACGCAGTTGGGATGTGCCAGTGCGGCGCCCAGGGAATGGCGATGCAGGGAAATAAATTGGAAGCTATTTTACAGCATTATTATCCCGGCTCCAAAATTGTGAGCGCATATTAATGAAAAGCTTCGAGCTGATTTCGCAGGATAAAAACAGCAGTGCCAGACTCGGTATTTTAAAAACAGCTCATGGCGAGGTTCAAACGCCCGCGTTTATGCCTGTGGGAACGGCGGGAACTGTAAAAGGCATCACTCCTGCTCAATTGCGTGAGGTTGGAGCCCAAATAGTTCTTGCCAATACATATCATTTGATGCTGCGGCCAGGAATTGAAGTAATCGAAAAAATCGGCGGACTTCACAAATTTATGGCATGGGATGAGCCCATATTGACAGACAGCGGCGGTTTCCAGGTATTCTCACTTAGCCCTTTAACAAAGATTAATGATGATGGCGTGGAATTTGCCAGCCATATAGATGGCGCAAAACTATACATGGATGCCGAAGGTGTTACTCAATTTCAAAATCGCCTCGACTGCGATATTGCTATGTGTTTCGACCAGTGCCCTCCGTTTGGCTGTCTTCCAAATGAATTAAAGGATGCCGTTGACAGGACTATTCGCTGGGCAAAACGGTGCAAAGATGCGCATAAAAATTCGCAGCAGATGCTTTTTGCGATAGTTCAGGGCGGTATTGACGCGTTAATGAGAAGGCAATGTTCTTTGGAATTGATAAATATGGATTTTGATGGTTATGCGATTGGGGGGCTTGCCATAGGTGAAGGTCATGAAAATATGATAAAGACCATCGGCCTTACCGCTCCTTTATTGCCTCCTGATAAGCCCAGATATTTAATGGGTGTAGGAATGCCGGCGGATATTATAGCCGCGGTAATGGCCGGCATAGATATGTTCGATTGCGTGCTGCCTACCCGCAATGGCCGGAATGCCTATGCGTTCACGATGGATGGACCCCTGCATATGCGAAATAATGGGCATATAACCGACGCCGCCACAATTGAGAGGAATTGCGATTGTTATGCATGTCAAAATTTTTCCAGGTCGGCAATCCGTCATTTTTTTAATGTCGGCGAGATGATGGGGCCTATACTTACGACCATTCACAATTTGCGTTTTTATCAGCGGCTTATGAGTGAAATACGGACCAGGATTGAAAATGGCACTTTTGCTCAATGGGCCAATGCGCAAATTTTAAAAATGTTATCCTTGAATGAACCCGGAAATTAAGGATAATCCTGATTTTGTAATTTACAACTTTGTGCATAATCGCTCGTATGTTTTTTGCAGACAAAGAATAAAAATCAGGATATTTAAAGGGATATAGAGGTGGGCAGCAGTTTAAAAGGTTTTGTTTACACGGCACAGTCGTGGCCGGATGAGATTTTATCAACGGAACCGGAGATCAATTCTTCGGGCGGGCAGGGAAATTCTGAAAATCAAGGAAATCATAAGTTTGTCCTTCCCGAAGAACTTGGAATTCTCGCTATCAGAAATGCTGTTGTTTTCCCCGGAACAGTCGCCCCGCTTGCGGTGGGCAGGGAAAAAAGCAAGGCACTTTTAAAAGATGTGGTTCCCAATCAAACCGTCATTGGCATTTTGACTCAGAGGAAGGCCGATACAGATAAGCCGGAATTCTCAGACCTTTATAAAGTAGGCACTGCAGTGATGATTTTGAAAATCATCAGGGCCCCTCAGGGCTCAATGAGTATTTTCGTTCATGGCATAGCACGCTTCCAAATAACTGGTATTGTTTCTACTGAGCCGTATCTCAAGGCAAAGGTTCGGCTGCTTGAGACTACAACGAAAATGACAAAGCACCTTCAGGCGGTAATAGTCAATGTCCGCCAGACGGCAAATAAAGTGATTGCCATGAGCCCTAATGTGCCCGAAGAGGTTTCCTCATTAATTGAAGAAATAGACGAGCCGTCTGCTCTTGCGGATTATTTAGCGGCAAATATCAGTTTGAAAACTGATGAAAGACAAAAGCTTCTCGAGGAGCTCGACCCCGCCAGACGCCTGGAAAAAATTTCAGTTGAGCTTGTAAATCAATTGGAGGTCCTTGAATTGAGTCATAAGATTCAAGGCCGCGTTCGCGATTCGGTGGAAAAAAGCCAGAGGGAATATTTTCTGCAGGAGCAGTTAAAGGCGATTCAAACCGAACTGGGAAAAGAAGATACAAGGACAGAAGAATTAAGACTGCTTAGCGATAATATAAAAAAAGCAAAAATGCCTCAGAAAGTTGAAGCTGAAGCAATGCGTGAGCTCGACAGATTGAGCAAAATGATGCCCGCTTCGCCGGAGTACAGCGTTATAAGGACATATCTTGATTTTGTCTGTGAATTGCCGTGGTCAATAGGGACAAAAGACCGCATAGATATAAACCAGGCACAATATATTTTAAATCGCGACCACTATAATCTTAAAAAAGTAAAAAGGCGTATCCTTGAATTTCTCGCAGTTAGAAAATTAAATCCGACCGGCAAAAGTCCAATTCTCTGCTTCGTAGGTCCCCCCGGTGTAGGGAAAACTTCCCTGGGTAAATCCATTGCCTCTGCTATGGGCAGGAAATTCATACGAATTTCGCTTGGCGGCATCCGCGATGAAGCTGATATACGCGGGCACAGGCGGACATACATAGGCGCTCTTCCCGGAAGGATAATGCAGGAATTGCGCAAGGCCGGTTCCAAAAACCCGGTCTTTATTCTCGATGAGCTCGATAAAATAGGCGCCGATTTCAGAGGCGACCCGGCAAGCGCTCTTCTTGAGGTGCTTGACCCCGAGCAAAACGCCACCTTCACTGACCATTACCTTGACCAGCCGTTTGATTTATCGACTGTAATGTTTATCGGCACGGCCAATTACACAGAGCCTATTCCGCCGGCATTGCATGACAGAATGGAAATTATAGAACTGCCCGGTTATACCCAGACAGAGAAACTTAATATCGCCACTAAGTATCTTGTCCCCAGGCAATTAAAAGAACACGGATTAAGCAAGAAAAATCTTATAATTAAAGATGATGCTATTGTCGCGATTATCGGCAGTTATACCCGTGAAGCGGGTGTGCGGAATCTTGAAAGAACTATCGCATCAATATGCAGGTATGTGGCGACAGAGATTGCAAAAAATAAAAAAACAAAGGCAACTATAAAAGAAAATGATTTGTCCAGAATACTTGGACCTGCACAATTCGAATCCGAACTTGCCCTTCGGGCGGGTTTCCCCGGCGTGGCTACGGCCCTTGCCTACACTCCTGTGGGCGGCGAGATACTTTTTATTGAATCAGCGTCTATGCCGGGTAAAGGCATCCTGCAATTAACAGGCCATATTGGTGATGTAATGAAAGAAAGCGCGCAGGCGGCGTTTTCTATCGTAAAGGCAAATGCCGGAAAGCTCGGCATAGAGCAAAATAAATTTACAAAATTCGATTATCATATCCATGTCCCCTCGGGTGCGGTTCCTAAAGACGGCCCAAGCGCCGGCGTTGCGATGTTCAGCTCCCTTGTTTCGCTTCTCTTGCATAAGCCTGTCCGGCCGGATGTAGCGATGACGGGTGAAATTACCCTTCGAGGGCTTGTGCTGCCGATTGGCGGCTTGAAAGAGAAGATCCTTGCCGCCCAGCAGGCCGGAATAAAAACTGTTATTTTGCCTGCGCGTAATAGAAAAGACCTGCCTGAAATTCCTAAAGAGGCAAAAAAAGGCCTTACTTTTAGATTCGTTAAAAATACAGGCGAAGTGCTCAAAAACGCGTTGGATGGCAATTAGCGGGAATTTACCCTTTTTTCTTTGATGGTGGAGTTTCAGATTTCGGCGGGGCTGCGGACATTCTTTCTTTGTCGCTTTTTTTTGCTTCTATTATCCCAATAATAATAACGCCAAGGACAGTGGCAATTCCTATGATTATCAGAATAACTATACCTGTATGGCTGCTTATACTCATATCAATCCTTTTCTTTGATTATCGAAGCTGCAATTTTAACAACATCCGCCATTTTTGCAACATCATGGACGCGGACAATTGATACTCCTGCGGCGGCACAAAATGCAACAGCAGCGGCCGTGCCGAATGTTCTATCGGCTGGATTTTCTTTTCCTGTGATTTTACCTATAAACCATTTCCTGCTGGGGCCGACAAGGATTCGATAACCTGTATTTACAAATTTATCGATATTGGCCAGTAATTTTAAATTATGCTCAATCTTTTTGCCAAACCCGATACCCGGGTCAATAAAGATTCGCTGCTTTGGTATTCCAAAATTTTGTGCCTGTTTTGCTTTAAGAATAAGAAATTTCAAAACTTCCGTGACGACATTTTTATATTTCGGCTCCCGCTGCATCGTTCGGGGCGTCCCCTGCATGTGCATTAAAACAATAGGGACCTTTCTTTTTGAGGCAAGCTGTGCCATATTCTCGTCAGAAAGGGCAGTGATGTCATTTATGATATTTGCCCCCGCATCCAAAGCGGCTTTTGCGACCTCATAATTAGTTGTATCTATACTGATGCAGGTATTTATTTTTTTCCTAAGCTTTTCTATGACTGGTATTGCCCTGCGGATTTGCTCTTTCGCGCTAACCGGTTCCGCCCCCGGCCTTGTGGACTCCGGGCCGATATCGATTATAGCCGCACCCTCTGCGGCCATTTGAATTGCCTGTTCGATTGCCTTGTCTTTGTCAAAAAATTGTCCGCCGTCACTGAATGAATCAGGTGTGACATTGAGGATCCCCATAAGCAGAGTTCCCGTAGAGAAATCCAGTTTGCCTGAAGGCCATTTGAGAATATTTGAATTATTCCTTTTTTGTCTTTTCACTTTTGCCTTTTAACTTTAAATCCGATTCCTTTTAATTTATTCTCTGTGCTCTCTGCGCCTAAAATTATTGTTGTATTCTGGAATTCCCTGCGGACGGGATAATTTTTGCGGAGGTCGTCGAAGAATTTGCCTCTTTTTTCCGATTCAACCATCGCGATTTCACGGGTGTTAAAATCGTCCCGGTTAATAGGGTAGACCCGCTGAACGATATTGTGAAGAAGTGATTGCTCGTCAGCGCCGATTTTATCTGTGTAGCACGGCCATCCTGGCCGTGCCTGCACGGGCTGGAAGCCCGTGCTCCCTATTTCAATTTGCGATACAATCGGCGGCGGCAGAAAATCCTGTATTTTGTATTTAGGTTTTAATCCGAAGTGTTTGCAGGCGGCATCATAAATCATAATCATTCCAGCGATTTTGCCATCTAAGGAATAACCTGCGATATGCGGTGTCGAGATATCGACCATCCTCAATAGTTCGCAATCAATATTGGGCTCATTTTCCCAGACATCAAGAATTACTCCGGAAAGCTTCTTCGAGTTTATAGCATTTTTTAAAGCCAAGGTATCATGAACCGCTCCTCTGCATGTATTTATGAAAACGCAGCCCTGCTTAAGTGAATTGAAAAATCTCTCATCAGCCAAATGATATGTTTTATCCTCGCCTTCTTTTGTTAAGGGAGTATGCAGCGTGATGAAATCGCAATCGAAAAGCTCCGTTAGCGGCCTGTATTTCGCGTCACCTGTTTGTCGAAATAATGGCGGGTCATTTAATTTTACAGTCATTCCCAGGGCCTGACATTTTTTCGAGACTTTACTGCCGACATTACCGACACCAACAACCCCGATAGATTTGCCTTCTAATATTATTTTCTTTTTTTGGGCGACGGACAGCAGTGCGGCGACCAGGTAATCAGCGACAGACATGGAATTTGAGCCGGGAGCGGATGCAAAACCGATATTGCTGCTGTTAAGGTAATTGATATCTATGTGCTCGAAGCCGATTGTGGCAGTTGCTACAAATTTGACCTTGCTATTTTCAAGCAGTTTTTCATTTACAGGCGTAATGCTCCGCACCAGCAGGCAATCGGCATCTGCGACGACTTCCGGCGTGATTTTTCTTCCCGAAAACGTCAGCACGTCACCTATGGATGCAAAGCATTCCTTTACGAAGGGTATATTTTCATCTGCAATGATTAACAAATCCACTTTCTTTACACCCATAATATTTTCAGTGACTGTCCGTGTTATTGTCAGTGTCAGTCCGTGTTCACCATCGGCCGGCTATTTTAGCGGAACAGTTTGGGCATTTCGAGTCCTTTATTTTGTTCGAGGCAATTGTGTAGCCGATGCGCTCGACGAGCAGATTTCCGCATTTATAACAATAGGTGTTTTCATCTTTTGAGCCGGGGACATTACCAAGATAGACATAGCGCAAGCCCGCCTGTTTGCCGATTTGGTATGCCCGCTGGAGTGATTTTGACGGTGTGGGCTGTGAATTTGTATATTTATACTGCGGATAAAATCTGCTGACATGCCAGGGAAAATCAGGACCTGCCTTTGTTACCAGAAACTCAGTAAGTCTCTTTAGTTCTTCCTCGGAATCATTTTCATTTGGCAAAAGCAGTGTCGTTGTTTCCATCCATACATTTGTATGCTTGGCGATATATTCGATTGTCTCAAGCACTGGCTGCAATTTTGCCTTGCAAAGCCTACGGTAATAATCCTCGGTGAATGCCTTTAAATCGACATTTATCGCATCGAGCCATGGGGCCGCAAAATCAATGGCCTCTCTTGTCAGATAGCCATTGCTTACAAAGACATTTTTCAATCCCTTTTGCTTTGCCAGCTTTCCGCAATCGGCGGCAAGCTCCATAAATATTGTAGGTTCGGTATATGTGTAAGAAATGCTTTTGCAGCCGTCGCCAATAGCCGCACTGACTATTTGTTCCGGACTTATTGCCTGGCCCTCGAATTCACCCGTCTCGACTACTGCCTGGCTTATCTGCCAATTCTGACAAAATTCGCATCGAAAATTGCAGCCCATCGTTGCGATAGAAAAACTCCTGCTTGCGGGCATAAAATGAAATAGAGGCTTCTTTTCTATCGGGTCGGGATTGGCGGAGACAACCTTGTCATAATTAAGGGTATAAAGAATTCCTCCCTTGTTCTGGCGAACGGCACATACGCCCCTGTTGCCATCGGCAATCAGGCACCTGTGCGCGCAGAGAAAACACTGCACCTTATTGCCTTGTGCCTGATGCCACAAAACGGCTTGTTTATGATGCTGTTGGCTTGTCATCGGCTTTCACCTGCTAGTAAAATTCTGTGCCGATTAAATATATTCAATCGTGCAGGCGAAATCAAATGTTTTGGTATTTAGACAGACTCCCCGGCCTATCGACCCCTGCCGATGCGTTTGAGATAGGGCTTTGATTTTTTCAGCCCCATTCTTGACGCCTTCTTTTTTACAGCGTCTGTATTACGCCCCATTTTCTTCGCTATTTGGGAAGTGGCGGTCACCGGAAACATCTTCTTAAGCATTGCTATGTCCCGTGCGCTCCACTGTCCTCTTGGAGTTTTCTTTTTTGCCATTTGTGTCCCCTTTCACAAAAACATGGCGTCATATATTATATCCCCACCGAGGGACGACACCTTTAGTGACAATTTACATATACGTTTTGAATATGTCAAATGTTTTTATGAACATTAAAAATATAAATAATGTTTAATAAGTCATTTAGATAATTTTGTCCTTCTTTACAGCCGGACTATTTGAGGTATACTTTAGCAAATGGCAAACTCAGGTGAAAAATCGGTTGGTATTGTCAAGACACAGACAATGCGGATTGTCGAGCAGGATACCCCCCTGGAGCTTGCGTGCGGCAAGTCTCTGGGCCCTATTGATGTGGCCTATGAGACATACGGCAAGCTCGATAGCACAGGGGAAAACGTTGTCCTGATT
Source organism: uncultured Pirellulales bacterium (assembly GCA_964431645.1). GTDB lineage: Bacteria > Planctomycetota > Phycisphaerae > Sedimentisphaerales > Anaerobacaceae > Fen-1362. The sequence continues at coordinate 5,398 of CAYSKP010000191.1, read as the reverse complement.
TGCCACGCCCTCAGCGGTAATGCCCATGTTGCAGGCCTAAATAGCCCCAATGACCGCAAACCCGGCTGGTGGGATAATATGGTTGGGCCCGGCAAGGGTATTGATACGGATAAATATTTTGTGATTTGCTCCAATTTCCTGGGCGGCTGTTCTGGAACTACCGGGCCATGTTCAATTAACCCCAAAACCGGCAAGCCGTACGGCCTGGATTTCCCCATTATAACAGTTGCAGATATGGTGAATGTCCAAAAGCTGCTGCTTGATAAATTAGGTATAAAAAAACTGCTGGCCGTGATAGGCGGCTCAATCGGGGGTATGCAGGTCCTGCAGTGGGCGATTTCATATCCTGATTTTGTCCGCTCGGCATTGCCTATAGCGACGACAAGTCACTTGAGCGCGCAATCAATAGCATTTGACGCGGTTGGCAGAAACGCGATATTGGCCGACAGGGATTTTGCCGAAGGACAATATACCACCCAGCCCGGCCGGGGCCTTGGCATAGCCCGAATGATAGGGCACATTACATATCTATCCGAAGAAAGCATGCGTGAGAAATTCGGCAGGAAATTGCGAACAGCCGAAGATTACAACTACGACTTCGAATCGGAGTTCGCGGTTGAGACTTATCTCGACCATCAGGGACAAAGTTTCGTCGAGCGGTTCGATGCCAATAGTTATCTTTATATTACTAAAGCAAGTGACTATTTTGACCCGGCAAAAGAATACGGCTCTTTGCAAAAGGCCTTTGCGGATGTCAAAAGCCGTTTTCTTGTAGTTAGCCTTTCCAGCGACTGGCTCTTTACGCCGGAACAATCGAAGGCAATAGTTGAGGCGCTTGCGGCCGGCCGCAAGGATGTCAGCTATTGCAATATAATTTCACCTTATGGCCACGATGCATTTTTACTGGAGATTGAATCACTGGGACAATTTATCTGCTGTTTTTTGAAAGCTGTTTATGACCCGCATAATCGTAAACCCTGTTCGTGTTACACACTTGGCAGCCGTAAAAATCCTTTAACGCAAGAGCCCTACAGGGCCCGTGTCGATTACGATTTGATAGAATCCTTAATTGAGCGGGAAAGCTGCGTCCTTGATGTCGGCTGCGGCAGCGGAGATTTGTTGGCAAACCTCATTCGCGACAAAAACATAAAGGGCGAAGGCATCGAACTTGACCAGAACCTTCTTCTTGATTGTATATGCCGCGGACTTCCTGTTATTCAGCAGGATATCGAGCAGGGGCTCAGTTACTATGCTGATAAAACGTTTGATTACGTTATATTGTCGCAGACTGTGCAGACCTTGAAAGACGCTGATAAGGTGCTTTTAGAAATGCTGCGTGTAGGCAAAAAAGTGATTGTTAGTTTCCCCAATTTCGCACATTGGCGGTGCAGGCTGCAAATGGCAATTCTTGGTAAAGCTCCAGTAACGGGCAACCTGCCGTTCGAGTGGTATAATTCGCCAAATGTGCATTTCTTTACAATTAAAGACTTTGACCGGTTTTGTGAGAAACTAGCCGTCAAGATTGAAAAAAAGATACCGATAAGCGAAACCCGGGCATCGGCCATAAAATTTGCGGCAAATCTTTTCGCCGAAGAAGCAGTATATGTAATAAGCAAAGACTAAGTCTCTTTATTGATTATTGATTGATTTTGATTTATAATTTTGTTAGCGGGCGATTAGCTCAGCTGGTCAGAGCGCACGGATCACACCCGTGAGGTCACAGGTTCGAACCCTGTATCGCCCATTAAGATGAGCAGGCAAAAGGGATTTTTTGTTCTTATCACTTTTCTTACCGGGTCATGTTTGGGAATTTGCGGCTGTAATCGTTCATCATTGACAATGTCCGAGCGTTTTGAGTGGCGCAGAACGGAAAATTCTTTATCGCTTATCAATGATGGCAACGTCGTCTGGCAGTTAAATTTCGATAAAAAATACGACAAGCCATATTTCCATCCAGTCGCGCTTGCCGATGGCACCGTATTGACGGATTGCAGACCCGCTGACCATCCCTGGCATCGGGGCTTATGGTGGTCATGGAAATTTCTCAACGGATTGAATTACTGGGAAGAAGACCCAAATACATTGATTGCCCCGGGACGAAATGAAATTATAAAAACGGATTTCACGCAGCTTATCGATGGATCTACGCTTGCGAAATTGACTGTTAGTTTCCATCCGTCCGACAAACCTGAGTTGTTAAAGGAAATACGAACAATTAAAATTAGCCCTATCAATGCAAATGGCGGATATCATATTGATTGGACTAGTGTTTTTGCTGCCGCAGATAAGGATGTCCTGTTTGACCGCACACCGATTATAGGAGAACCTGCCGGCGTAATATGGGGCGGATATGCCGGACTTTCCGTGCGCATGGCGAAAGATTCAAAAAACTGCCAGGCCGTCGACAGCGAGGGACACACCTACAAAAAGGAATTCGATAACGCCAAAGCAAAATGGCTCGATTACACATTCGAGGTCGCCGAAAAGCCCGCAGGCATAGCCATCCTCGACCATCCGGACAACATGAGGCACCCGACGCCGTGGTATGTAATCATCGCCAAAGATATGCGATATTTCAGCCCGGCACTTATTTTTTACGAGCCATTCACATTAAAAGCAGGTCAATCGCTTAAATTGAAATACCGGATAATCATGCATCCCGGCAGGACAGACGCCGAAGCGATAGAAGGACAATGGGCCGAATTCAGCAGGACAAAGGAGTAAAATTATGAACAGCAAACTTAACAGACGTGATTTATTCAAACAAGCGGCAGCGGCCGCCGGCGCAATCGGTTTTCCATATGTCATTACCTCGTCGGCCTTGGGTGACGCCAATACACCCGCCGTCAGCGAGCGGGTTGCGCTTGGTCATATCGGGGTAGGGGGGCAGGGAAGCGGACTATTGGAAAATTTCCTTAGGGTAAAAGAGGCCAGATGCGCCGCCGTCGCCGACCCCATCAGACAGCGCAGGGAACACTGGGCCTCAAGAATCGGTTGCGCAACTTATAACGATTTTCGCGAGCTTTTGGAACGAAAAGATATCGACGCCGTAGTCGTCGCCACACAGGACCACTGGCATGTCCCCATCACCATTATGGCCGCAAAGGCAGGCAAGGATATGTATGTCGAAAAACCCCTAGGCATTTCCATAGAGCACGACCAGGCCGCCCGAAAAGCCGTCAAGGATTACAGGCGGATTTTCCAGTACGGCACCCAGCAGCGCTCCGACTACAAATTCCGTTTCGCCTGCGAACTGACAAGAAATAAATATATAGGCGAGCTTAAAGAAATTCATGCCTGGTGTTCGGATGGAATCGCCGGCGGCTCAATTGCCCAAGAACCTGTTCCGGAAGGATTCGATTATGATATGTGGCTTGGCCCCGCCCCCCATAAGCCATTCAACCGCGACCGCTGCCTTCTGGAAAGCCAGTCAAAAGGAACCTTCCACATCTATGATTACGCTATCGGTTTCATCGCCGGATGGGGAGCGCATCCTCTCGATATCGCCCAATGGGGTAACGGCACCGATAATACAGCGCCCGTCCTCTACGAGGGAAAGGGTGCTTTGCCCAGGGAAGGACTTCATGATACAACTTTACACTGGGACATTAACTGCACTTATGAAACCGGCGTCAAGCTGCACTTTATGAGCACATCCGTAGCGGCTTCCATAATTCGTAAATATAGGAATATGAACGACCACGGCACGACCTTTATCGGCGACAAAGGCTGGGTCAGCGTCGATAGAGGCGGCATTTATGCCGAGCCAAAGGAGCTGCTCGATATACATCTCAAGCCTTCGGATTTGCATCTCTACAAAAGCGTCGACCACTACGCAAACTTCGTGCAGTGCGTTTTAAGCAGGAAAGATCCGATTTGCACAATTGAGTCAGCGGTCCAGTCCGATTTCATCAGTCACCTCAGCGACATCGTCGTCCGAACCGGCAAGCCGGTCAAATGGGACCCTAAAACGGAGAAAATTATAGATAATCCGGAGGCACAGCGTTATACCTCGCGCGCAATGCGAGGCCCCTGGACACTTTAATAACTCTTTAATCATAAAGGCAAAATATGGGTAAAATAGGTATGGGTATTGCCCATTTAGCTTATTGCACGATTACGCCTTGTATCTGGTGCTAATTCGCGTACCCAACTCAATAATCGCATTTTTTTGAGGTGGCGCAGTTGAACGCGGGGTTAACCTTACCCCAGGTAACTTTGTTAATCCATCTCAAATCACAATCGCAGTTGTCGATATACGGACCGGCCGTGCTGTTAAATTGATAATTTTTTAAAACCCAAAGTGTGTGCGTATCGGTCCATTTACGGTATTCCACATGCTGGTCTGCAAAAACAAAGTCCGTCCCCATACCATGCCGGGTAGGCGGCGAGTCGCCCCAATGTAAACCGCTACAGGCATATTCAAGCCAAAACGCGCCAGAGCCGGCATCCGCTACGTCCAAAAAAACAAACTGCTCTGCGGTTCTCTTAAGCTCGCTTCTGAGGGTAAAAGGCAGGTTACCACATGCCTGCGGAGCAGGGTCACCGGCTATCGATTCAGACATTTGGTATGCTGTCTCCTTGCCTTTGTCGGCGACGGGGCACTTGTAAATCTTATAATCCTTGACATAACTCCAAATCGTGCCCTCCGCGATAGCGTGCTGCCAGTCCGACAAATCAGGATGGCCGGGGGGGAAGGCCTGATTTTGCTGAGTGGCCTAGTCATCGGCGTAGTATGCTGCGCATGGACCGGCTCAACGAAGCATGGCCCCGCCTTTGCACCCCAGTTCCATGACCACCAAATATTACCGTAAGGCAACTTTTCCTTGTTGTCGTCACAATACAGATACCAGGCGATGGCCAAATGCTTCATCTGGTTTTGGCAGACCGCGCGCTTTCCCAGTTCCCTCGCACGGGCCAGTGCCGGGAGCAATATCGCCATTAATAACGCGATAATGGCGATTACGACCAAAAGCTCAACCAATGTAAACCCGCTTTGTTTAAAATTTAGGCGGGCAGTTTTGCTTGCGCTGTGGCGGATAGGACGGAGGGAAGGTCTTTCGTTGACGTTAATTTGATTTGATTCTGGTATATATTTTCGCTCAACAGCGCTGCGTTTCATATTTCAATAGAATACTAAATTTGCCCTGAAAATAAAAGTTTTTACTTTGATTTTGAACTGTATCGCCCATTTACCTAAATACATCGTATATATTCATTTATTTTGCTTTAATCCGCGTTTTATATTGATTTTATAGGACGATTTAGTATAATCTTAAATTGAGATATCTTATTTTAATTAAAGCCTAGTGAAAAATGAGGAAGCTGCTTTTATTTAATATTATTTTATTGCTTTGCTTTTGTGCAAATGCCCAAGCTATTGAACAATCAGAATGCA
>CAYSKP010000190.1:0-29978 GCA_964431645.1 uncultured Pirellulales bacterium | reverse complement strand
GGCTCCGGCACGGCCGCCAATCCCAAAAGAGTTTTTATTGTCCTTTGCATCTGCTCTTTCGATGCGTGCCCATTGCCTGTTATTGCTTTTTTTATCCTTGTTGCGCCGAAACTTTTAACCTCAACACCTGCACCTGCGCATCTTTGCAATATAACGCCTCTGGCATGTCCCATCAAAATCGCCGTTCGCGGATGCGCATAATGAGAATATAATTGCTCTATGGCCGCAATCTCCGGCTTGAACCTTTCGAGTATCGAATCAATATCATCAGCTATCTGCTTTAATCTCTTTTCAATCTGCTTGCCTGCTTTTGAGCGTATGACTCCTGCCTCAAGCAGCCGATTGTCATTCCCAGCGCAGCGAAGAATCTCTTTTTTATCTGTGCTTGCTGTCTCAATGCACGCGTATCCGCAAACCTGCAATCCCGGATCTATTCCGAGAATTCTCATTTCATTCTCCAGGTTGTTATTCCGCCGGGTTTGTCTTCAAGAACAATACCTGTTTCCTCGATGTTTTTCCTAATCGCATCAGCGGCGGCGAAATCCTTATTTTGTTTGGCTGTTTTTCTCTGCTCGATTAAAACATTCACCAGTTTATCAACCATTTCCTCATTACCTTCGGCTTGCTGTGAGTATTGTTCTTTTACAATCCCCAGGACATCTCCGCCCAGTTTTCTAAACATATTATCAATCGACGTAAGTGTTTCATTCGTTGCATTTTTGCCAACCTGCTCGTTTGATAAATTTGCAAGCTCAAACATAACTGATAACGCGATAGCGGTATTGAGGTCATCGTTTAGTGCTGACTCAAATTTCCCCTTAAGCTCATTGAGGCGAGCGGTAACATCTTTGGCTGCCTCACCCTGTGGTTCGTTTTTAATTTGTCTTCTTAATGTCATTACCGCATTTGACAATTTTTCATAGCCGCTCTGGGCTGCATGAAGCGCCTCATCTGAAAAATCAAGCGGACTTCTGTAATGGCTGCTTAAAACAAATTGCCGCACGACTAATGGCTCATATTTTTTGCTTAATCTTTCGTGCTTTAGCTCAGGCGAATCGCTGAATAATTGTTTAAGAGTAATAAAATTGCCAAGGCTCTTGCTCATTTTTTGGCCATCGACTGTGACCATATTATTATGCATCCAGTAATTTACGAATTTTTTGCCAGCTGCTGCCTCGGCCTGCGCAATTTCGCATTCGTGGTGCGGAAATTTATTATCCAGACCGCCGCCGTGAATATCGAAGGGCTGTCCCAGGTATTTTGTGCTCATCACGGAGCATTCGAGGTGCCAGCCGGGAAAACCCATCCCCCATGGGCTCGGCCATTGCATAATGTGATTGGCCTCGGCCTTTTTCCAAATCGCGAAATCCGCCGGATGTTTTTTCTCCGCCAGCACATCAACACGTGCCCCCGCCTGCATCTCCTCAACCTGTCTGCCCGAAAGCTTTCCATAATCCGGGTATTTGGATATATCAAAATATACCGAGCTGTTCGCCTCGTAAGCAAAGCCCTTTGCCAAAAGCGTTTTTACTATTTCAATTTGTTCTACAATATGGCCTGTTGCCCTTGGACTTATATCAGGCCTTGTACAGTTTAGCTTGTCCATGTCCTCGAAATAGCTTCTGGTATAAAATTCAGCTATTTCCATCGGGTGCTTGTGCTCTCTTTGTGCGGCCACAAGCATCCGGTCCTCGCCTTCGTTTGTATCGCCAAGCAGATGACCCACATCCGTGATGTTTTGCACGTATGTTACATTGTAGCCGAGGTATCGCAGGTACCGAACAAGCACGTCAAAGCTGATATAGCTTTTTGCATGCCCCAGATGCGAATGCCCGTAAACCGTCGGCCCGCAAACGTATATCCCGACCCTGCCCTCATTTATCGGCTTAAATTCCTCTATTTGCCGGCTCAAGCTGTTATACAATTTCAATCCCATTATCCATTCCGTTCTTTATTCTGAATTCTATGTTCTGTGTTCTGTATTCAGATTCTTTTGATCTTTTTTCTCAGCATTGCCACTGCCGTAGCTGCTATTGCCATTCCTTCACCGATTTCGCCTAAACCTTCATTTGTCTTTGCCTTTATATTTGCCGCATTAAAATCGATTCCAAGTATTCCGGCAACTACTCTTTTTATTTGTCCTTTAAAAGGTTCCAGCCGCGGCTGCTCAGCGTGAATCGTTACATCGACATTAATAATATCCCATTTTCTCTCAATTATTTTATCTTTGACTATATAAAGCATTTCCTTGCTGTCAGCATCTTTCCACTTTGGGTCAGTATCGGGAAAGAATGTCCCTATATCGCCAAGTCCGGCCGCACCGAGCAATGCATCTATAATAGCGTGCAGCACCGCGTCTCCATCACTGTGGCCTAATAATCCAAGGGGATATGGAATCTGCACACCGCCCAGCATCAGTTTTCTTCCTCCAACTAAACGATGAATATCCGTGCCTATTCCTGTCCGAAATTCAATTGGTTCTTCTTCAATCATAGCTTAATGTTCTGGAGAAAAGAAGTTTGTCATTTCGACCGAAGCCCCGATTCATTGGGGCGCAGTGGAGAAATCTAAATAGTAAATAATAAATCATAAATAATAAATGCTCAAAGCGTTCCCTTTGTGCTGGGTATATCTTTGCCTGTTATTTTTACCGCGGCGCCCAATGCCTGGCCTAATGACTTGAATATGGCCTCTGCTATGTGATGGCTGTTTGTGCCGTATGGGACATTTATATGCAGGTTGAATTTCCCCGCGTTTGAAAAGCTTCTGAGCATCTCTTCAATGCATTCGACATCGAAATCGCCGATTTTACTTGTTCGATAGACAACATTGTAAACGCAGCTTGGCCTGCCCGATAAATCTATGGAAATATTGGCGAGCGAATCCTCCATCGGCACAGAGCTGTTGCCGTACCTGTTAATGCCTTTTTTGTCTGCAATCGCTTTTTGAAGGCATTCACCTAAGCAAAGGCCTATATCCTCAATTGTGTGGTGATTATCTACATTGAGGTCGCCTTTGGCCTTTATCTCCAAATCTATTCTACTGTGCTTGCTCAGGTGCGTCAGCATATGATCTAGAAAACCGATTCCCGTATCAATATCATATTTGCCTGCCCCATCGAGGTTCAGCGTGATATTAACGTCGGTTTCCTTTGTCTTTCTGTGCAATTTCGCCGTTCGCTTTTTCATATAGTTATCCTTTCCAGTGGCTGTATTTTAACCGCAGATTACGCAGATTGCCACAGATTTGATTGCCGTAAAAACGCACAAAATACTCATGTCATTCCCGCGAAGGCGGGAATCCAGTTTTTGCCAGCCTATGGAGACGGTGTCAAGAAAGCTGATACTCTAATCCGCAATCGCACAATTAAAGAGGTTTCATTTTATGGATTCGTATTTGAAGTTCTTGAATTTAACCTTACCATCACCTATGGAACAAAGTCCAAGCCGTAAACTTAAAAATCCGCCGAGAACATTATGATTATAACCGGTAACTTCAATGGAATTTTCTATCTTCTTCCATTTTTCCCCGTCCATACTGTAAAACATATCAACTGTATTGTTAATATTTTTTAGACGAAGGAATACGTGATTTTTAATTACCTTTCTTTCGGTTGGAAATTGCCAGCCGCGAAGATTAGCTAAAATATTTTCTTTGTCAGCTAATAAGCCCGAAGACGCTCTATCGCTATAGAAAAGGACTAATCCTCCGGTTGCTTGTCCTTCAATATACAGCTCTACCTGCGCTATATAGGAATGGTCTGATGGAATACAAAGCAGGGGTGAACAATCGCCTGTAGAATGACCTTTTGCCTTAATATCTATACCGTTACCATCCAGTTGGAATCTGTTAGTATCGTATTCACCGAAAAATTTCCACTGCGGTTTTAACGTGCTGCCGTCGAAGCTGTCATTTAAGGTGAATTTTGCATCCGAAGACGTCCCTGCGGGTCTTTTAATTGGTTCATCTGTTTTAATACCATCCGGTGTTTTATACCAGCCGTCCTGGGTCCATTCTATAGGTTGAAGCAAAGTTTGACGGCCCATATTATAAAATCCGTTTTCATAGCCGTGAAAAACCATCCACCACTTTCCGGCCGTGTCTTCGAAAATAGTGCCGTGTCCTTTAGACCACCATCTTTCAGAGCTGTCTTTTGTCCTGATGACAGGATTATACGGTGAATTTTGCCAGGGGCCCAAAGGCGACTTTGAACGCGCGGAAATTACCATGTGACTTGTAGCAGGGCCGGCTGTTCCGCCCTCAGCGGTTGTCAGATAATAATAATCGCCTCGTTTAGCAATCTTCGGGCCTTCCATACAAAAACATTCAATCGTCCATTCGCGGGGAATCGGCCAGCCGCTGTAAGTATGCTTGAATTTGCCGGTAACGGAAAGTCCATCCTCGGACAAGGAAACATACCCTCCGCTGCTGAAATACAAATACCGGTTGCCATTAGCGTCTGTAACATGACCGGGATCGATATTGCCGATTTTCAAATCTACCGGCTCGCTCCAGGGCCCCTTTATTGAATCGGCAGTGACAACATAATTGGTATTGTTAGCAGGAAAATAGATGTAATATTTATCCTTATATTTAATCAGGTCTGGAGCCCAGACCGAACCTACGTATTTGTGCAATGCATTTGTAACCGGCGTCCAGTTAATCAAATCTTTGGATTGCCAGATTAATAACCCCGGATAATATTCAAAAGACGAATGAACTATATAGTAATCGCTGCCGTCCCGCAATATGCTTGGGTCAGGGTAATCTCCCGCGAAAATCGGATTTACATAATAGCCTTCGCCCGCGGATGGGGCTGTATCTTTTGCCAACGCCTGCGCTGCAGAAGATGTTAGGCAAAGCACCATGTACAGCAGCAGAAAAATATTGAGTCGCATTTTATTTGTTTGTTGAGTTGTGATTCTCATTTAGATATCCTTTTTTGGGCCATATTTTAACCACGAAGACTACGAAAAATCACGAATTTTTTAGACACTGATTAACGCTGTATTCTGCTTGCCACGGCATAGCCGAAGGCGACGCCGGGTCATTCTGCCTGCCCGTCATAGCTCTCAGCGAAGTCGGGAGCGGCAGCGAAGAATCTCACTTTATTACTCCCATCAATTTAGCTCTGCAATTTATTGTATGGATTGCTCTTTTCTCGGCCTCGATGCGGTGGCTTTAAGAACTAAACAATAAGTAGCGCAGGGGCCCGTTTCGAAAATTTAATTTTAAAACTCTCCGTGCTCTCTGCGTTCTGGGCGGTGAAAAAAAACGTTAGGCGGGCATTGTGAAATAGAAGGTCGAGCCTTTTTGGGGTTGGGATTCGACCCAGATTTTGCCGCCATGACGCTCGACAATTTTTTTGCAAATGGCCAGGCCAACGCCATGGCCGGAATACTTGTCAGCGGGATTAAGTTGCTGGAAAATCATGAAAACTTGGTCATATGAATCCGGGGAAATGCCAATACCGTTGTCGCGGACGCAAAATTGCCAGTAGTCTCCCTGCCTTTCGAAGCCGACGTGAATTTCAGGCCTTTGTTCGCTTCTAAATTTTATTGCATTGCCAATAAGGTTCTGGAACAACTGCAAAAGCTGAGTGCCATCGGCTTTTACGGATGGAAGCGGGTCGCACGTAATTACGGCGTGACTTTCCGTTATACTTGCCACAAGATTAGCGATAGCGCCGTCAAAAGCCGCTTGCATGGGGGTTAATACGAATGGTTTGTCTTGTGCCTGCAGGCGTGAATATCTGAGCAATCCCGTAAGCATGGTATCCATACGCTGACCGCCTTTAACGGCAATGTTAATAAATTCCCTGGCCTTATCGTCAAGAATAGCACCATATCGCTTGTTAAGAATTTCCATAAATCCATTGACTGCGCGAAGCGGTTCCTTCAAGTCGTGGCTTGCAAGATAGGCGAAATCCAGAAGGTCTTTATTTGAGCGTTTAAGCTCTTCATTAATTTGCTTTATCCGTTCTTCCGCATGCTTTCGATCGGTGATATTGTTGAAAAGAACCGCGACTTGCCGGTCTTGCGGCCTGCCTATACGATATGCATAAACATCATACCAGCGATTCAACGCCCTGGCTTCTTTCGCAAAACGGATGGGTTCACCTGTCAACGCGACTTTCCCGAAAATATCAAACCAATACGCCTCAATTTCCGGGGCAAGCTCACAAATTGATTTCCCCTCCGCTTCATGCCACCCGGTTTGCTTGCCAAACGCTGCGTTGACCTCCAGGAAGCGGAAATCAGCAGGCCTGCCCTGGGAGTCGAAAATCATCTCGATGATACAATACCCTTCGTCAATTGTGTTAAACAAATTGTAATACCGTTCCTTGCTTACACGAAGCACCTCCTCCGCCCGTTTGCGCTCGGTGATGTCCATGACCATGGCAATATGAATGCTGCTGGGTTCACCTTCTTGCCACATTGGAACTACAGTCAACAGCCCCCAAATAATGGAACCATCCGGACGGATATATCGTTTCTCCATATTGAAAGATGGTATCTTTCCCTCACGCAGCAGTTCCATATTATTGAGATCGGTTTGAAGATCGTCAGGATGAGTTACGGTCTGAAAATCAATCTTAAGCAGCTCTTCCTGTGTACGGCCGATAAATTCGCAATATTTTTGATTGACCTGCAAAAACTGTCCGGTTTTAGAATTGTGCAAGGCTATACCCAGAGGCGCCTGCTCATATACTGCCCTGAATTTCCGTTCACTGGCCTCAATCGCCGTCTCCATCTGCTTGTGCCCAGTTATATCCATGAAGGCTCCAATGGCGCCATAGGCATTCCCGTTTTCATCCCGCAGCGGCACGGCATTGCCGTAAACCCATTTCGATCTTCCATCAACAAAACGAAACTCCAGTTCTTCATCAAAGGTTGGATTTCCAGTGCGGGCAGCCTTTTGCATCGGCAAATCTTCCCCGGCTACAAGTTGGCCGTCTTTATATGCAGTGAAATGTGGCTTTCCATCCGGGGCTGTCTCCGATATATTTGACCCGGCGGGGAGGTTTGTAAGCTCATAGGCAGCTTTATTGCCGGTCATTATCTTGCAATCGCGATCATAAGAAACCCAAACCGGCAGCGGAACTGTTTCCATCAGGGTCTCAAGTTCAATACGACGAGCATGTTCCCGCCTTTGACTTTCCTTCAGCGCCTCCTCGGCCCGCTTTCGTTCGGTGATATCCCGCAAAATTAAGCTAAAGAGTTTTATCCCCCCGACCGTGACCTGCGAAATGGATGCTTCAATCGGAAATTCCTCCCCATTTATCCTTAATCCGCAAAGTTCCCCTAACTCGCTCATTTTGCGGGATGTCTCGCCCGTTTCGCCGAACTTGAGAATATATTCTGCTTGAGCTTCACGGAAACGCTCAGGGATAAAGCGATCAACTCTGCTTCCAAGGACTTGTGCTGCCTCGTAGCCAAACATATCTTCAGCGGCTGGATTGAATAAGATAATTCTCAGGTGCTCATTTATCATGATAATGGCATCCATCGCCGAATCGATGATGCCGACGAGCCCGCCTCTCAGGGCATATTTGTATGTATCCGGCAAATCAACAATTGATGTTTTATGAAGCATTATTTATCCTCATATGCCAACCGATATGCCTTTTATAATTTCTCAATCTTCAGAATATTTTTTTTATACAGAAGCGGGTTATCATCGTTATTCTCCTCAACATCTTATTGATACTCAATAAGCATTTTGCTTAAATTTAAAGCTCAATAAACAGACTTCCTGGTTTATTGGGGGACAAGTCTGAAATCCTTTCTTAATTGACCGAAAACAGCGCATTGTCCGCCTTTACCCGCCTGTGGTGAGGCGGATCACGCGCCAAAAAACAGAGGATATGTTCAATATTGCAACGTATTTGCCTTTTCCCCTTGCCATAATAAGGGTTAAAAATAAGCAAAACACACCTTGACAATAGGCTCAAATTTTCCAAAATATCATTTAATAATTTAAAGCGAGAATCGGAAATAGCACAATGAAGATAGCGCAGGTAGCTCCTTTAATCGAGAGCGTTCCGCCCAAATACTATGGCGGCACCGAACGTATCGTATCGTATTTGACCGAAGAGCTGGTCAAGATGGGCCACGATGTGACCCTTTATGCCAGCGGCGATTCTGAAACCTCAGCAAAGCTTCGGCCAATGTGCCATCGGGCTCTGCGTCTCGATAAACACAGTAAAGACCCGGTCGCAGACCATATATATATGTCAGAAAGGGTCTTTCAGGAATCCCATGAATATGATATTGTCCATTCCAGTATCGATTATGTGCCTTTTCCTCTGCTTAGACGGATGGCTGTACCCAATGTTACTACACTTCACGGCCGGCTCGATATTCCAAATTTATTTAATCTTTATCAGGAGTTCGATGACATACCTTTGATATCGATTTCTAATTATCAGCGCGTTCCTTTGTCCTGGGCAAACTGGGTAGCGACGGTTTATCACGGCATACCTGAAGACCTTTACAAATATAATGAAAATCCCGGCAAGTATGTTGCTTTTATTGGGAGAATCTCGCCTGAAAAACGGGTCGATACTGCTATAAGAATTGCCCGAAGCGCCAAAGTCCCTCTGAAAATCGCGGCCAAAGTCGACAAGATTGATAAGGATTACTTCGGATCCGTTATAGAACCTATGCTGTCAGGCCCCGATATTGAATATATTGGTGAAATTGGCGAAAGCGAAAAAGGTGAGTTTCTCGGTAATGCCATGGCTTTAATCTTCCCAATCGACTGGCCTGAGCCGTTTGGCCTTGTTATGATTGAGGCAATGGCATGCGGAACTCCTATTATCACACGTCCCCATGGGGCGATTCCGGAGGTTATAGACCACGGAACAACAGGCTTTGTCTTTAAGGATATGAAAGAGGCAGTTCAGGCTGTTAAAGATATACCTAAAATCGCCCGCAGAACATGCCGCGAAGTATTCGAAAAACGTTTTACATCAAAAATAATGGCGAACAATTATGTAAAAGTCTATGAAAAGCTGATTGCGCAAAGTAAAAAATCTGCCGGGAAGGAGACCTTAATAAAAGTATGAACACAAAGTTCAAGGAAAAAATTAAGACCGAGCAAGGTTATTATATCCTGGCGGATGTTTCATTGGCAAAGGCCGAGCACGTTCTTAAATTCGGCGATGTATTCGCTATGCTTGATAATTATGGAAGCATTCGCAGGTTCGGCTTTGAACAGGAGGGGATATTTTACGACGGCACACGTTTTGTCTCAAAAAAAATCCTTAAAATCGGCACTAAGTATCCTTTGCTGTTAAATGCCGCAGCTAATGAGGAAGATGAACATTTAATAATCGATTTTACAAATCCGGATTTTGAGACCGAGAACGGCAGCCTCATAAAAAGAGGCACACTTCATTTCCTGCGTTCTATTTTTTTATGCGACACCAGCTGCTATGAAAGAATCTGTATAACAAATCACGGCATTGAAAACATCGGCTTTTCCCTCAACATCGAGATTGAAGCGGATTATGAAGATATTTTCGAGGTCAGGGGAATAAAAAGAGAAAAAAGAGGCGCCTACAATGACCCCATTATCACAGATAAGGACGTAATCCATTCTTATACGGGTCTTGATAATATTACGCGTGTTACCAAATTTTCATTCGATCAGCCTGCCACGTCAATTAAGGCAAATAAGGTGATTTTTCAGCTCCAGCTCGAACCTAATCACACAAAAGAAATATATTTCACAATCTCCTGCCGCTATGAGCATACTGCCGTCAGTTTACCTGCCTGGTCGGTTGCCCATAATAAAATCAGGGAAAAATGTACTGATTTAAAAGCCGGCAGATGCACCATTGAAACATCCAATAACCAGTTCAATCACTGGATTACCCGCTCGACATCGGACCTGTTCATGCTGCTTACCGAAACTAACTACGGTCTTTATCCTTATGCCGGAATTCCATGGTTTAACACGATATTCGGCCGCGATGGCTTAATTACCGCTATGGAGACGTTATGGATTTATCCCGATATCTCAAAAGGGGTATTGTGCTACCTGGCGGCCCATCAGGCCAAAAAATCCGACCCGCTGCACGAGGCCGAACCCGGCAAAATCCTTCACGAGCAGCGTAAAAGCGAAATGGCTAATCTCGGCGAGGTCCCCTTTGGCCAGTATTACGGCAGTATCGATTCCACGCCCCTTTTCTTAATGCTTGCCGGCATGTATTACCAGCGCACCGCCGATATCGAATTTATAACTCATCTGTGGCCATGTCTCGAAGCGGCCCTTAACTGGATGAAGCAATATGGTGACATGGATAATGATGATTTTCTTGAATATCATCGAAAAGAAAGAGTAGGTCTTGTCCAGCAGGGCTGGAAAGATTCCGATGATTCCATTTTCCATAAAGATGGCTCCCTGGCGCAAGCCCCGATTTCGTTATGCGAGGTCCAGGGCTACGCCTATCAGGCGAAAATCCAGATGGCGCATCTTGCCCGCGCCCTCGATAAAATAGAAATGGCGGATTCTCTCGAATCACAGGCTGCTAAGCTTAAAGAGCAGTTTAACCGGATGTTCTGGCTTGAGGATTTGGGGACATACGCCTTAGCGCTCGACGGCCGTAAACAGCCTTGTGCGGTGCAAACCTCCAATCCCGGTCATTGCCTGTTTTCGGGAATTGCCTCCGAATCGGCTGCCGAAAAAATCAGCCGTTTGCTTACAGATGATGCCTTCTTCTCCGGCTGGGGCATACGCACGGTTGCCGATGGCGAACTCAGATACAACCCGATGTCCTATCATAACGGCAGTATCTGGCCCCACGATAACGCGCTAATCGCCACCGGCATGAGCAGGTATGGGTACAAAGAAGAGTCTATTAAGATTTTAAAGAGTTTTTTCGATGCCAGCAAGTTTGTGGACTTCCGACTGCCCGAGTTATTTTGCGGATTTAAAAGGCGAAAGGGCGAAGGCCCTACCCTTTATCCTGTTGCCTGTAATCCCCAGGCCTGGGCCTCGGCTTCAGTCTTTATGCTGCTGCAGGCGTGCCTGGGCCTCGAAATCGACTGCAAAAATAATCTTATTTTTTTTAATAACCCCATTTTGCCAGAATCCCTCCACGAAACAAAAATTACCGACCTCCGCGTCGGCAATTCCATCATCGATATCATCCTCCATTGTCACTATAACGATGTCGGCATCAACATCACCAAAAAGCAGGGGGACATTGAAGTTTTAATTAGAAAATAATGTAAGATAGGTCTTTCTATCTTCGAATGTCTTTATCAGGGGAACTTATCAATTTATCTGAAAATTTGCTTATTATAAGGTGATCCGAAATTTGGATTTCTCCTTAAATTTCCTTGTCTTTGTTTTTCGAATTGGATATACTTTATATGTTTCTTTTAAATTATGTAAGGGAGGTAATTCAAATGAGAATCACAAAATTGTTTGTTGCGTCACTCGCGGCCATAATGGCTCTAGCCCCTGCTGTTTCTTTCGCCAAATACAGCGGAGGGACAGGTGAACCGGACGATCCATATCAAATTTCAAGCAAAGCTGATTTGCTCCTTATATCATCCGATGCTAACGATTTTGACAAATGCTTTATCATGATAGATGACATAAATATGGATGGTCAGGATATCGGACCTAACATTATTGCACGAGATACTGGCTCAGGCGAAGGTTTTCAGGGCATTTCATTTACCGGAACATTCGATGGCCGGGGTCATAAGTTAACAAATTTTACTTTATACTCACGTCATCAGTGCATTGGTTTATTTGGTCAAATCGGTTCCGTCGGCTCTGTAAAGAATCTCGGGCTTGAGAATTTTACAGTAAGCGGTTACCAGTATGTTGGTAGTTTGGCAGGCACCAACCTTGGTTCAATCCGTGATTGCTATTCTACAGGTCTGGTAAGGGGCGTTACTCAGGCTATGTATATTGGCGGTTTAGTGGGGTACAACTCCGGCAGCATCGCAGATTGCTATACTGTGCCTGAAAGCAATATGATAAATACAGGTTTCAAGATTAGCGATGTAGGAGTCGAAACCCATCCGCCGGATCAAATTAGCGGCTATTTGGTAGTAGGCGGCCTGGCAGGATTGAATTCAGGTACCATTAACGGCTGCTATTCGACATTTAGAGCCAGCGGAGAAGGTGATGTAGGTGGGTTGGTCGGCGATAACAGCGGCAATATCAGCGATTCTTGGTCATCAGGTTTGACCGCCGGGTCTTCAAGCATCGCTGGATTTACCGGCTTTAATAGGGGCAGTATTATAAATTGTCACTCGACAGGCCAGGTAAACGGTTCTTATATCCTTGTAGGTGGTTTTGTAGGGGAAAACTTAAATTCAGGCAGCATCACTTGCTGCTATTCAACAGGTATTGTTAACGGCAGTTCCGGCACCAGGATGGTCGGCGGCTTTGTTGGAGACAGTGACATAAATGGAGTAATCAGCAGATGTTTTTCGACAGGCGATGTTAATGTTACTGCAAATGGAAAAGAGGTAGGCGGTTTTGCTGGGATGAGCTACGCAAGTAATATTATCAATTGTTTCGCAACAGGTTCTGTAAAAGGCTCCGATAAAGTAGGCGGCCTTGTAGGAAGAACATACCACAATAGCACCATTAATTATTGTTATTCGGCTGGGCTGGTAACAGGTTCTACTAATGTTGGAGGTTTGGTCGGGGTCAACGATAGTGACAGCAATACTTTAAATTGTTTCTGGGATATAGAAACTTCAGGCCAGACAACCAGTGCTGCCGGCACCGGTCAGACAACGGCTCAAATGAAAACACGGAGCACCTTTACCGATGCCGGCTGGGATTTTGCTGGTGAAACCAACAATGGCACCGATGATGTATGGTTTGAAGGAATAGATTATCCTAATTTGAACTGCCAAAATAATAAACCAGTCGCCAATGCCGGTTTGAATCAGATTTTATATGCATGGATAGATGGCTTTGCCGAAGTTACTCTCAATGGAAGTGCTTCATTTGATGCAGATGGTGATGCATTAACATATCTTTGGAAATGGTCTATTGACGGCAACGACTATGAAACCAATGGTGTTAATCCATTAATTCAATTGCCTGCTGGTTCACACAGAATTGAACTCATTGTCAATGACGGCATAGTAAACTCCGAGCCCAATTACGTTGAAGTAAATGTAATTGAGCCGATTAAAGGCACCCTTATGGTAATGCCTCGGGTAATTAACAATAGACTGGAGCAAAAAAATATATTGGCTATGCTTAGACTCCCCGCGGGCATTAATAGAACCCAGATTGATTATAATACTCCTGTTTTGTTGTATCCCGGCGAAATTCAAACAGTTAAAAAGTTTATTCTTGGATTTAGCCCCATTTCGCTATTTGCTGCATTCAGCACCAATGAAGTTTTCGAGGAGATTACAGGAATTCGGCCAGTTCAGCTTTATGTAGTCGGTCAATTGAAAACAGGACAATTTTTTTATGGCGGCGATACGATTCGAATCATCAATCCCGGCCGGCCTCACCCAAAGTAATTTCGGTAATAATAAATCTTGTGTGTCTTTGTGGCTGAACTTCGCAAAAAGCGCGCAAGCCGGAGCGTAGCGGAGGTCCCCGAGTGCTGTCCTTGGGCTTTGAACGGGGGATCCAAGTTCGTCAATTTAGCGCAAGTGTTTTTGGGGAAAATCCAAAAAATCTATAATTTTTTTTATTCCTTGTCCCTCAATAACTTACGTCAATTTTGGCATTTCAAAAAACAAGAATTTTCGCAAAAAGCGCGCAAGTTCGCGTCATATATAGAGGGACGTCGTTCTCTCTCGAAATATTAGGTTCTATGAACTATGAACAATGAACTTAATTAATGTTCTTTGACAACTCTAAAAATATCTGCCATACGCTATATGCTACCCGCTATAGCGAAAGCACACACAAAATTTCGTGGACAAGTTGGACAAGTATGGCTTATCTGATAATGTTATTATGTATTCTTATAATGTCACTGGCACAAAAAGGATGAATAAGTATGAATAACTGACCTTTTTACCCCTGAAAACAAAGATTTTTTAGCGGTTAGATGAGTAACTGACAACAACTTTGAATAAGTGACATTTTCAGTCTAAAAATGTGGCTCATTAAAAATTTAAAAATGAAAAAATATGCAAAACGTTGTTTTTAATTCAATAATGAGGATTTTGTCGGAAAACTGTCAAAAAAATTCCAAAAATTTTCAAAACTTTCGATACTTTTTCCAAAAGTTTCAATCGTTTTTCCAAAACTTTCCGGCGTTTTCCCAAAGTTTTCAAAAGAATTTAGAAAGTTTTCTTTATCGAAATCATTCCGGCATTTAAGGGACTTTTGTTTTTGTGCAAAAAAGCGTATAATTATGCAGCAGTTAAAAAACAGCTTTTAAAAGGAAAGAAATGGGTTACTTTCGTAAAAATATCGAGCAGATGAAGGGTTATGAGCCGGGATATCAGCCGAAATCGGCGGATGTAATAAAGCTAAATACCAACGAAAATCCATATCCGGCGTCGCCGGCGGTCTTGAAGGTAATTTCGGAAATTCGGCCGGAACAACTGCGAAGGTATCCCGACCCGAGCGGGACAATATTTCGGGAGGCGGCGGCCCAAATAAATGGAGTCGATGCGGATTGGATTTTGCCCTGTAACGGCGGAGATGAACTGCTGAAAATGGCCTGGACGGCATTTTGCGACAGGAAAAACGCGTGCGCATATCCTGTGCCGACGTATTCGCTTTATCCTGTATTGGCGCAAATGCAGGACTGCAAGGCAATCGAGGTGCCGTTCGATGAGGAATTTAATCTGCCGGCCAAATTGGCGCGGACAAAGTCATCGCTGACGGTTGTATGCAATCCCAATGCACCCAGCGGAACAATTGTAGATAGCCGGGAGCTTGCCGAACTTGCGGCGGAGATAAAAGGGGTGCTGCTTATTGATGAGGCGTATGTTGATTTTGCCCAAAGCAATTGCGTCCAGCTCGTCAGGCAATTTGAGAATGTAATTATTTTACGCAGCCTCAGCAAAGGATATTCGCTTGCGGGCCTGCGTTTCGGATACGCGATTGCGCGCCCCTCCATGATAGATGGACTTTCGAAAGTCAAAGATTCATATAATACCGATGCGATAGCGATTGAGGCAGCAACGGCGGCCGTTACTGACCAGCAGTATTTCAGGCAGACCGTTGAGAAGGTAAAGGCGGAGAGGAAAAGATTGAGCGGCCAACTGAGGGGGATGGGATTTAGTCTGCCGGAAAGCTCTTCAAATTTCGTATTTGCCGAACACAATAAGCAAAAAGCGAAATTTATTTTCAATAAACTCGTTGAAAAAAATATTTATGTTCGCTACTGGGACCTGCCTGGTATTGAAAATAAGCTGAGAATAAGCGTGGGAACAGCACAGCAGGATGATAAACTGCTTGAGGCATTGCAGAAAATCATAAGTTGATTTCAAAAATTAAAGCTGATTTGTTATAATACAAGCATCCTATGAAAATCAGATTAGACATATTTTTAAACATAATTATAGCATTGATCGCATTCTCCTGTATGCCTGGACAAAAATTCGTTTTTTCTGATGAGACGCCAACGCTTAATCCTTTGGATTTTAACAATCAAAAGCCGCAAAGACCTTTACCGAAAAATGTCATAATTATGATTGCAGATGGCGGCGGTTTTAATCATTTCAAGGCCTTCGATTATTATGAATGCAATCAGGTCCCTTGCATTCCCTGCGAAGATTTCCCGGCGAAGCTGGCCGTAAGCACATATCCTGATGGCGGAAGTTACGACCCGTGTGCTGTGTGGCAGAATTTTGATTATTTGAAAAGGGAAGGGACCGATTCCGCTGCGGCCGCAACCGCGATGGCGACGGGCATCAAAACCTATAATGCCGGAATCGGTGTCGATGCTAATAGAAATCCGGTTTCAAATCTGCTTGAGCGTGCCGAACAATTAGGCAAAGCTACGGGAGTTATAACAAGCGTTCCTATAAGTCACGCAACGCCCGCCGGCTTCGTCGCACATAATCAATCGAGGGATAATTACACTCAGATAGCCGCTGATATGATTGATAAAAGTGCGGCCGATGTAATTATGGGCTGCGGAAATCCTTCTTTTAATAAGGATGGCAAGCCCGCAGGCTACAATAATTATCATTACATCGGCTCCAATACCTGGTCGCGTTTGAAAGCAGGCGCTGCGGCAGCCGATGCTGATGGTGATGGAATTGGTGATTCATGGAAACTTATTCAAACCCGTGAGGAATTTGGGGCGTTGGCAAATGGTCCTGCGCCGAAGCGGGTTTGCGGTATACCCCAGGTTTATGAAACTTTACAGCAGAAACGCTCAGGCAACACCGCTGCCGGCCCCTATGATGTTCCTTTGATTCAAAATGTCCCCACACTTGAGGAAATGACAAAGGCGGCGTTGAATGTTCTCGATGATGACCCCAATGGCTTCTTTATCATGATTGAAGGCGGCGCAGTAGACTGGGCCGCGCATTCAAATCAATCAGGAAGATTAATCGAGGAAATGAATGACTTTAACTATGCTGTCATCGCGGTTATAGATTGGGTGCGTAAAAACAGCAACTGGGGTGAAACGCTTGTTATTATCACTGCTGACCATGAGACTGGTTATCTTACCGGTCCGGCATCGGGTCAGACGCCGCAGGGACCTGTATGGAATAATCTGGCCGCGAGGGGTGAAGATAATTTGCCTTTGATGGAATGGCACAGCGGCTCACATACAAATTCGCTTGTGCCTTTCTTCGCGAAAGGCAGGGGGGCCCAAGATTTCAAAAAAACTCTCGATGGTTATGACCCTGTTTGGGGTCCATATATTGATAATACCGATATAGCAAATGTGATTTTTAAAATGTGGTCTGGTAATTATAAAAAGGAATAATTTTTAACGCTCTAAGGCATGAACATCTGTTTTCTTTTGTCTGGCATATTTTTGTTCATGCAGATTTTTTATGTATTCAACTATTATCGGAATGTCCTGGCCGGGCTCTAATCTTTTTGGATGGTTATGGGGATGAATGACGTCCATAATCTGGCCGCTTTCGAATTCCTTAGGCTCTACTTCCAGCTTCATTTTGAAACCGTAATCATTGAATTTTTCGAGTTTTGGCGCCGGATATGATTGCGGCTCGGCATCTTTACAGAAACCCGGAACAATGAAGGGTGTTACATAGCCGTTATATTGTCCTATATCAAAATTTCTTGCCTTCATATCGACAATAAAAGCGCCTTTCCACCAGATTCCTCTCATTTTGGCCGTTGCGGAACGCGCTTCTTTTGCTGATACTCCGCCTAAAATTTGCATTTCCTCTTTGAGTGCCTTTGTAAGTGCCGTATCGTAACTTAGATTATCGTCGAGGACAGCTTTTATTCCTATTCTTGTGCCCAGAAGATTCGAATATATATCCTCCCACGAAAAAGCGGAAGGCTGCTCCGGCACTATTGCCATACATTTATATCCGAACCATGTCAATATTTCATGCCATGTGGTCATTGAAAAAACGAAATACTGGCTTAATTCAATTGAGACGTCATTTATTATTTCCTGTTTTTCCTCTGGTGATTTAGTTTCCCAGTCCGCAGGATATGTTAAATGAACATAATAATTCGAAGGCTCTACATTAAGTTTAAATGTGAAATCAGTTTTATCATTTGTTAAGTTTTTCTTAACTTTATAATACAAATATCTTGTATAATCCGCATTTATTCTTACATGTGTGACATCGATATGGCCTCCCCTGCAGGTATATGCTATCCCGTTTTTTTCAGATGAAAAAACGAAACCATAAGAATGTTTTCCGAGATGATCGGTATCAAGGAATCTTGCACCCGGGGTATCTGTTGCGTAGCTGCCAAGGCGCAGCCTCGGTGCAGTTGCAGTTGATTTATCTGATGAGCAGCCGCTGATAAATATTAATCCGATGAAGAGCGTTATAATTATTTTTTCCATTCGCATACAGCTATGTTACAGTAATTTGGGCTGTATGCTTATTGGGAAAAGCCTAATTATCTGTTCGTAAAAACTTAGCAGGGGACAAGAGGAAATGACATCCAGATGTAAGTTCTTATTATTTTGCAGAAACAACTTTTGCGTATTTTTTAGCAGTTGTCAATGCAAATCCCTGTTTTGCACAGTCATTCTCGATGTATCGTATTATTAGCGGGAGGTGCTTATCGGGATAAACGCGCTTGCCTGAGCCATCAGGATAAAGAATTTTCATTATTTTGGCGCTTTCGAATTCTTTGGGCTCTATCTCGAGATTCATTGAGAATCCGTATGCATTGAAAAATTTTAATGAGGGCACGGGATATGATTTTACAGGGGCATATTCGCAAACACCCGGCAAAACAAAAGGTGTGACATATCCATCATATTGCCCTATATCAGTACTTCTTGTCATGTCGAGATTTTGCTGGCCGTCAAAAGATTTCTTCTTCACCATTTTTGCCGCCAGCCTTGCGGTCTGTATGGGCTGCGCTTCGAGCTTTTGCATCTCATTTTTGAGCAGAATAGTCATTGCCTGGTTATATCCATGCTGTTTATCTTCTGCAGCCGTTGCACCCAGACGTGTCCCGAGCAGATTCGAATATATATCTTCCCATGAAAAAGCTGAAGCCTTTTCCGGCAGGAAAAACAGGCATTTGAAACCAAACCAGGTCAGCACTTCATGCCATGTTGTCATGGTAAAAGTGAAATATTGACCCATCTCGCAAGACACTTTATCCGCTATTATTTCGCGTGATTCCTTCGGTAAATTCTTCCAGTAATCAGGATATTCGAGTGTTACATGATATTGAGAAGGCTCTACGTTCAGTTTGAAATAAAAATCTTTATCTGAATTCAAAAGATGATACTTGGATTTGTTATAAAGCCATCTTGTATTGTCTGCCGCGATTCTCAGATGAGCTATATCGATATGCCCGCCGGAGGCGGTGTAAATAATCCCGTTATGTTCTGTCAGACCTACGCCGTATGCATGATTACCCAGACCGTTAATATCTATGAAATGTGAGGGAAAAGATGAAGCGGGATAACTTCCCATTCTTGTCCTGGGTGCGCCGGTAAGACCGCATCCGGCGACTGAAAAAATGCAAAGTATGAGTGCTGCTGATAAGGCTGTTTTCACTATGACATCCCGTCAATTTCGTAATTCTAGGATATGCACCACTAACTGGCGCGTTTTGCCTCTTCTCTTAAGAGGCATAAAAGCATATCGGCCGACTATCTGTTTTGTTCAAATAATTTATTAATAATCCAGTGCCTTGTCTCATGATATTCTTTTGAAAAATGTAAATACAAGCTAAAAACAACTATTTTTTTAGTTTTTCAACAGCTTTAATTTTAAACTCTGTTTTCGATTTAAACGCTGTTTTCAATGAATTTCTTTATCGATACTGTTTTTCAGTATTGATAACGGCTATCAGCCTGGAAATCTACAGCAATTCAATGATGGATGCCGATATATATACGTTGTAAAAGTCTATTTTATTGGTATGCGGCATTGGAGGTCTTCACGATGTACAGGAAAATTGGCACAAAGAGATGTGCGTTGATTTTAACAATTACTTTGTTACTTTTACATACATCTTTTAGTTTTGCTTTTGGCAATCTGCTTTGTGATTACGGCTTTGAAGAAAGCGACTCAAACGGCAGCTTTCCTAATTCCGGCTGCTGGATTTCTAACGCATCTGATTTCGGCGGCGCCGGCAGTACAACTACAGCCGCACGCTTAGGAGAAAACGGCCTGTGGCAATATACAGGTATTGCCGATTCAGACAGACTTTCTGAGGCCTATCAGGATTGCCCGGCGGTCGAATTAAGGAGTTATTTCGCGAGTGCCTGGGTCAGGACGGGCTCACAAAGTTTTTCATGGGTGGAAGGCTCGAAAGCAAAGATAAAAATTGCCTTTCTCGATATTACAAAAAACACATTGCTCGAATATTCGAGTGATGAAATAGATATTTCAGATTCTGACTGGACGCTGCTTTATTTTGCGACAAATCCCGCTCCGCGTCATACGCGGTATATTCGATTTGTTCTGAGCCTTGAAAAGCCGCAAGCTGTAGGTATAAGCGTAGTCAACTTCGATGATTGCATATTAAGAGAAATCGAATGTTCTGACTGTATTCAATTTGAAGAAATTCCGCCTTGCGGCAGCACAGGAAAGCTCAAGGGATTTGTATCAAATATCAATCCTGATGATTACAGCATAGTAGTTTATATTTTTAATGAGGGCTGGTGGCCAAAGCCAAGCTTTGCCTCGCCATGGACAAATATAGAAACCAATGGTTCATGGCAATGTGATATAAGCACCAGCCTGCCGTATGACCTTAGTGCAAACCAGGTTATTGCATTTCTTGTCCCCAAAGCCGAAATTGCCGATTGGCCTGTTGATTTTGAAGATATCGCAGGGCTGCCTGCAATGCCCGCCGAGGCGTTTAGATTTCCAAGCGTTGGCGCATTTCGTCCTTCCTGCGGCAGCAATGCAATTCAATTTGCAGGATATAACTGGTACGTTAAGCATACAATAAACGCAAAAGCAGACCCCGGCCAGAACTGGTTTGATTGCAATAACGCGTGGGTCGACACAAACGGCCTTCATCTGAAAATTAATAACAAAGCCGGTAAATGGCAATGTGTGGAGGTGTTTACTGAAGAATCCCTCGGGGACGGCACTTATAAATTTGAACTTCAAAACAATCCTTTGCTTGACCCTAATGTAATTTTAGGGATATTCACCTGGGATGAATTTGCGCCTCACTACAAAAATCGGGAGATGGATATCGAAATCGGACGCTGGAGCGACCCTGACAAGGACAATGCACAATTTGTCGTTCAACCATGGAATAAACCGGGCCATCTTCACCGGTTCAATATTTATCCATCCGATGCCGAAACTATAACACACAGCTTTAACTGGGGGCGCGGCATTATTGCGTTTGACAGCTTTTTTGATGCTGATAATGATATCCAGTCATGGGCTTATGCGGGCACTGATGTTCCCTGGCCGGGCGGTGAAAATATAAGAATCAATTTATGGTTAAATGGCGGCCGTCCTTACTACAATGGCGAAACTGAAGTTGTAATTAAAAATTTCGAGTTTATTCCCTGCAAATATGAAGTCGAGCAGAGTTCTGTTGATTTCGGTTCAGTCCTGGTTACAAAATCTTCAACCCGTCCGGTTACTGTTACAAACACAGGTCAATGTTCGCCATATATTGTAACTCTTGACGTTAATGGTCCTGATGCAGATAATTTTCTTGTTGCCGACTGGGCATTCTCTTTGGAGCCCGGTGAAAGCAAGCAAATCGATGTCGCCTTTGTCCCTGATACAAACCGCATCTTTAATGCAAATCTCCGCATTATTGGAGACAGGCGCATTGTAAATGTTCCTCTTACGGGAAAGGGAGTTCGCTTTGAATATACACGTATACCGAGCATTGCCAGTCCTGATTATCTGCAGGGAACTGTTTCAAGCCTCAAATTCTCTGATTATCGTGTTGTTTCTTACATTTATACTGGTAAATGGTATATAAAACCGTGGGCTAATAAATCTGCTTTAAGGCCGATTTCATCCTCAGGTGCATGGAAATGTGATATAGACGTCAATGCCTTCGATAAGACGGCGACTAAAGTTGCTTCTTTTTTAATCCCTAAAACTGCTGCTATGCCTCCATTTGTTCTTAATTCTCTTAACGACCCGCAGATGAGCCAGTATATGTGTATATATGGGGATAAACCATCACTTGCTATAACAAATGTTACGGCAAAAGCGGGCAGTCTTTCTAACGATGATTCAATAGTTTTAGATGGGCGATATTACATAACACTCGCTGAGCTGATTTCCACTAATCAGTTAAGAATAAGTATTTTACAGGCAGACGAGGTTATATGGAACATCTCTGTGCCTTTTAACTTTAATGATGTGATACGTCCTGACGGATTCACATATAATAAAAACAACATTTACATCAGCATGAAAAATTTCTGGAAAAGGCCCCCTATGCCTTATGAATACGCGGGTGACATTCACATCTCCCTTTATAAAGTCGATTTAAGCTGCCTGAGAAGCCCGTTTACGATAAAAGTTGAAATAGGTGATTATTCAGCGTCGGCCCGCATAGACGAATCACTTGACGCATTAATTATAAACGGCGCACAGCCGATTCCAATTCAGTTCCTTGCCAACTGCACCAATTATGTCAGGGTCGATAAAGTAAAGGTTAAAAACAGTTCAACTCAAAATAAAGATTATGTCTATGTCAAAGGCGCCCTGGTCTTCAGGGATTTAACCCCTGATTTAACCATTGAAGATGTAAGTATCGGATGGGGCAATTCTGCCTTTACGGTCCCGGCAGGCACATTTAAACGAACAAGAAATGCACCATTGAAGTATAGTTGCACGAAAGCAGATGCAGGCGGCGGCACCGTAAAGGGCTTATTCGATTTCCAAGCTTCCAGATTCTGGTTAAAAGTCAATAATACAACACTCGACGCTAAAAGCGATAACATGCCCTTTAATCTTAGTATGGGTGTTTTCTCCGAAGGCGTTTCGGTTTCCACAAATCATTAATTATTTAAATTTTAATAAAGGATTAATTATGAAGAGTGAAATGGCTGTTAAAACCGGTTTAATATTGATCCTCGCAGCTGCTGTAATTATTGGCGGGTGTTCCAAAAAACAGGATAAATCCAGCCAAACACCGGCACCCCCGGCCCCGGAAAAGAAAACCTCTCAGACTCAAACAAAACCTCAGCCGTCAGTTAATGATATTAATACTGCGGCCCCAAAACCCGTATTAAGAAAGAAAGCAGTTGCCTCGCCCAAGCCCATAAGTCAACCTCCTGCAGCAGCTAAAGACAAGGCTTTAAAGCCCAATACTCCTGAGCCCGCCGATTTGAAAGCCTTCGAAGCTTTGAAAACTGCTGAAGAGAAAATGGACTTCATGACAGAATATGCCGAAGCGCACCCTGAATCACAAGCGATGATGGTTTATAAAGCCCTTGACGATAATGATGTTGAGGTCCGCACCGCCGCCATGGAAATGTTAACAATGGATGAAAGTGATGACCCGAATATAGTATATGTAGCTTCCAAGGCGCTAAATGACAGCGAGGAGGAAATCAGGCAATCCGGAATAGAGGCATGCGCCGATGTAACAGACCCTGCTGTAGGCAATGTCCTTTTGGAGGCGTTGTCTGACTCAAGCGAAGATGTAAGGACTGCCGCGATTGAAATAGCTGATACTAAAGAGCTCGATATCCGGCTTCCTGTCCTCAAGGCCGGAATCGCCAGCCAATATGAAGATGTAAGAGAAGGTGTCATTTCCTCGCTTATAGATATATCAAATCCCACCGCTGTCGATATTTTGATTGAAGGAATGAAAAATTCGAATGCCGAGGCGTTTGAAAGTATCAAAGATGCCCTTGATTTTCTCATTTCACAGGAATTCAATTCTTACGAGCAGGCCCATAAATGGTGGAACTCCAATCGAAATAAATTCGATGAAGACCTCAATGAGAAAGAATAATATTAAGGCATAAACTGTATTTGTGCCTGATTGCTTATTTAAAATGCCACAAAAGATTAATAGCACCGAAGGAATCTGAGTCTTCCTGGTGCTCGAATTCTTTTGTCATGAATGTCTGCGAATAACTTATTTCAAAAGACTTGCGCCGATATGCAAATCCAAAATGCATTTCTCCGACAACCGGTTCAGGCGTAAGTCCGCTTAAAAATCTGTTAAACTCCACAACCCTGCCGCTAAATCGCGCGAAAATATAAAAGCTCTCGAAGGTATCGGGGAAACCGCTGCAGCCGGATGCCGGCGCTGCAAGCCGTGTTGGTCCAAAATCATTTGGTATATTCATTCCATATCTGAAAACTATCCCCAATTGGGCGTTGCGATGCAGTGTTCCTAATGTGCCTCCGTATTCCAGGTGAGTATCAAGACACTCGGTCCTTTTTGCAAGTTCTGGAATTCTCTGTCTCCTCAGCAATGTCAAATCCGCATGAAATTCGTTGTCAAGCTGACTTTCCCAGCCCTCCGGTGCATCTGTATGGATTATATCATGAATAAATTTTTGAGCGCTTTCGCCGCTTGCTGCCGGCCCTATCATTCCAAGATTCAGCTCTAAATGCTCCATCCGGTTGTCCGACTGTCGCTGAGCGAAAATTCCGCCATACAGCCAGCCGGCGTATTTCATATCGCAATCAGATCTTTCTGCAGGATTTTCGGTATGGTCAGGTGTATAAATATTTTGTCCCAAAAAATATCCCAGGGCGGTATTGACTTGACCATCGTTTAAACAGAAACGATCCCATTTGGAATATTCTTTTAGAAAATTAACATCCGGCTGATGAGTGAATTCAAATTTTGCGCCGTCAGTGTAATGGCGGTCGGTGCGGTATAGCGGCTTGACGAATGTTCCGTCATTTTCATAGTAAAAAGTAAATCTTTCCTGGCCGGATGCGATACTCAGTGCCGCAATGGATAAAATCAAAGCTCGTTTTATCATGCTGAAGCGATTGATGTTCATTTTCCTGTTAATTTCATTAGCAATTTAAATCTTACGAGTAGATACACTTTTTATATAACGGCCCTTTTTATTATAAAAATTGACTGATTGATTTTGATTTGAGAGAAATTCGACTTCCGAACGGAAAATATAAAAAATGGGCGGTACTGGACTCGAACCAGTGGCCTCCAGCGTGTCGAGCTGGCGCTCTAGCCAACTGAGCTAACCGCCCCTTATTACAGACATCATACATTAAAATGAATATCAGTCAACTTTTTTGAAATAATATGTTTTCGGATTTTAACTGCCTTGTCATCAGTTCAGTTATGGCAGTCTGAAAAGGTTTATCTTTGAAAATGACATTATAGACAGCCTCGGTAATCGGCATCTCAACTTTATATTTTTCAAGCAGTCCCTCAACAACAGATTTACACGTCGAGATTCCCTCAATGACAGACTGTGTAGCAGATTGCGCTTCCCTGGGATTTTGGCCTCGCCCGATTCGTTCTCCATATGAGCGGTTTCTGCCTTTTGGAGATATACAGGTAGTGACCAGGTCACCCAAACCGGTAAGACCCGTAAAAGTCTGCGGACTTGCTCCCATAGCTGCACCCAGCCGGGATATTTCCGCAAGTCCCCTGCAAAGAAGCGCCGCTTTTGCATTGTCACCTGCCCCTGCGCCATCGATTATGCCTGCGGCAATTGCTATGATATTTTTCATAGCGCCTGCAAGTTCGACTCCCAATACATCAGTATTTGTGTAGATGCGAAACCACGGCATGCTGAAAGATTGCTGTATTTTTTGCGCAAGTTGTTGGTCAATAGAAGCGGCGCACGCGGTAGCGGGCAATTTTTGGGCAAGCTCATCCGCAATCGTCGGCCCTGATAGTGCCGCTAAATATTGTGATTTATTTTCAAGAATATCAGCAAGTATCTGCGTCGGCCTCATCAGAGTTTTATTTTCAATACCTTTGGCAACCGAGCAGACAGGTATATCTTTAGGTGCCCATTTTTTAAGGCGTATCCATATGTCCCTCATATATTGACACGGCACGGCCGAGATAATAAGGTCAGCGCCTGCCATAATTTTTTTATCATCCGCCTCAAAAGTTATCCCCTCAGGCAGCTTATGGCCGGGAAGGAATTTAATATTCTCCCTGGCACGGGCCATTTCCATTAATTGCGTAGAGTCATATCCCCAGATGCTGACAGAAATTTTCTTTTCCGCCAGCAGCATCGCCAGCACTGTTCCCATGCCGCCGTCACCAATTATCGCTATCTTTGTAAACATCGGGACAATTAGAATAATTAGACGTGACTAATGCAATACTTTTCGTTTGAATATTGCAGGTTTTTGCTGGCAGAAACGAGCCGCCTAACCTCAACCTTCAACGCTGCAATCGAATTTCCCTAAGAATTTCAGTATCGATTACTGAAATATACTATTGCCTTTTGGTTCAGTATTTGGTAATTTACAGGAGGATAAGGTTGTCGTATTGCCAGAAGGGTTTTTATAGGCCTTTTGGCGGGCTTAAATTATGCTGAATAGGAGATTTTAATGGGAATTCAATCCAATTCGAGGAGAGTCTTTAAAGGATTTACACTCGTTGAATTATTAGTTGTTATCGCCATCATTGCCCTTTTAATGGCCGTTTTGCTGCCGGCCCTGAATAAGGCAAGGTCCCAGGCAAAACGTATCGTTTGCTTAAGCGGGATAAAACAGCTTGTTACGGGTTGGATGTCATATGCCGAGACATACGATGGCAAATTAGTAAATGGTGGACAACCTTGGAGTAACGGGGATGTAAAAGAGCCGTATTGGTGCACACCTCTGCCGCCATTGGAAACGACCGATGAGACAGGCGGACCGTATCCTGCAATAAGATTTGATTGGGATATATCTTTACCCTATGCCGAGCGCGTAAGTTTGTTAAAAAGGGGTGCTCTTTATAAGTTTTGTCAAAATGTAAAAAGTTACCGCTGCCCCGAGGCAGATAAAGATGCACACAGAACATATATTATACCTGAATCAATGAACGCCCGATGGGCACATGGGCATGCTGAAGGAGAAGTTGCAAAAAAAATCGGTCAAATAAAAAAATCAAAAGAAAGAGTGGTATTTTTTGAGGAAAGACGAATAACATTGGATACTTTTGTATTTCCATACAGCACAAATGCGGCCACTGTTTATTGGGATTCCGATAGACCTAATGTTATACATGGAAACGGTGCCAATTTCGGATTTGCCGATGGTCACGCGGAATATCATAAATGGGAATGTCACTCTACGATAGAATTAGCTACACCTATAACAAATCCTCCCTCATATGATGTTTATCGAAATGCCTGCAAGGGTAATGTTGATGCGATATGGGTTGAAAACGCGGTTTGGGGTGTCACCCCTAAATAAAGAGAGTTTTAGATGATAATTACGGGCATATATCTTAAGAATATATGCCCTTTTTTTTTAGATTTAATCATTTTGCTTTGGATATATTCATAATCATTTCGCATAATCTTTAAGATCAGCTCCATCGGGGGCATATAAATTAAAAAGTTAACGTTTACTTGGCTGCATTCTTATATTAATTGAAATTTTAAGTCACTGATGCATTATTGATTGATTATATAGTGCCTAAAACATATAATATTATAAGAGAAATTTAAAACAACACATCCTACTATGGCTAAATGTCAGAGGGCATTTATGAAAATGAGGAAAGGATTTACGTTAGTCGAGCTGTTAGTGGTTATAGCCATCATTGCCCTTTTAATGGCCGTTTTGCTGCCGGCCTTGAACAAGGCAAGGTCTCAGGCGAAACGAATTGTATGCTTAAGCGGCCTAAGACAGCTTTGTACTGCCTGGATGAGCTATGCAGAGACAAATGATGGTAAGCTTGTCAACGGAGGACAAGCCGGAGAGGATGGTGCTGGTGGCAGGTTTAATTGGGTAAAAGAACCATGGTGGTCCACACCCCTGGCTAATGCCTCTAACCATTTACCTACCTCCGATGAAGCGGGGACAGGCTGGCAGCCTGTAAGATATGATTGGGACCTTGCTTTGCCTTTTGCAGAGAGGGTAAGTTTATTGAAAAGGGGTGCGCTTTTTAAATATTGCGAGAATATAAAAAGTTATCGCTGTCCGGAGGCAGACAGAAATACACACAGGACATATATTATGCCTGCCTGGGCAAATGCGGAATGGAAAAATCCAACCCATCCCTCTTTTTGCCCGGGTGGTAAAGTTGCCAAAAGATTAGGACAGATTATTAAATCGAAAGAAAGGATTATATTTTTTGAAGAAAAGATAATAACTCCTGATGCTTTCCAATTTCCTGCAGGCGGCATAGGGTTATGGTCTTTTGACGTGCCAGATATAATGCATGGTGGTGATGGTGCAAATTTTGGTTTTGCCGATGGTCATGCTGATTACCGTAAATGGGAATGTCCAGCCACAATAACCTGGATTAAAACAGGCTTTAAGCCAAGTTCAAGTTCAACTTGTCTAAAAGATTATAATTGGCTTCTTAATGCGCTTTGGGCGATGTCAAGATAATTAAATTTTACAATAGATATCCCATTATATTTTTCTTTATTCAATTAAGAAGAAGGGCATATCGTAAGATATATGCCTTTAATTTTTGGAATATTTCAAAACGAAAGAATTTATTCGTTTGAATCATGATCCAAAAATCAAATGTTCCTGCGATAACACCACCGTCTGTCCATTGATTTTTAAGAGGAAAACGTTTATACTTAGAGAATTAGGAAATCTCATCCCACGCCCAAAAAACAGAGATGCGATAGGTGAAAACCAAAATGTTGAAGAAGAGCCAAAGGCATGCCGCTGGTTTGCAGGGATTTACTTTAGTCGAGCTTCTGGTTGTTATCGCGATTATCGCGCTATTGATGGGCGTTTTGCTGCCGGCATTAACAAAGGCCAGAAGAACGGCTAAACGTGTTATCTGCATGGGCAATATGAAGCAGCTTGTCGCGGCCTGGATGGCATATGCCGAGACCTATGATGGCAAACTTGTCAATGGCGGCCAGGCAATACGAGGCGCAGGGGATAACTGGAGCGGTGTAAAGGACCCGTTTTGGTGCACGCCATTACCGCCTTTAGAAGCGACCGATGAAACAGGAGGGCCATATCCTACACCAAGATATGATTGGCAAGAGTCCTTGCCTTATGCTGAGCGGGTAAGTTTATTAAAAAGAGGCGCTTTATATAAATTTGCCGCTAACGCTAAAATGTACAGATGTCAGGAGGCCGCTAATAAAAACATACATCGAACATATGTTATGCCTGTTTCGATGAATGCATTGTGCAGCTTCTGTGGTTACCCAGGAGGAGCTGAAGCAAAAATAGCAAAGAGAATTGGACAGATAAAAAAATCTAAGGAGAGGATTGTATTTTTTGAAGAAAAGATTTTGACTCCCGATGCCATTCAATTTCCTTATGTCACAAATGGTATTCCGATTTTTGACGGTGGGGATAAAATTTCCGGCGATATGCATGAAGGCGGGGCAAATTTCGGTATGGCAGATGGCCATTGTGAGTATCGTAAATGGGAAGCTCCCCAAACAATTCAATGGTTCGATGACCTGATAACAACTCGGCCAACCTGCTCAACAAGCCCTGCGGTATGCAGAGACCTTAAATGGCTGTATAACGCTGTTTGGGGTGAATCATTATAATAAGGAGGCTTAAAACAATAATGTTAAAGAAAAGCAAAGAACAAGCTGCTGGTCTGTGTAGAGGGCCTGTCCTTCGTAGTCCATTATGGACGAAGAATGGATTTACATTAGTCGAGCTTCTGGTTGTTATCGCGATTATAGCGTTATTAATGGCCGTTTTGCTGCCGGCACTATCGAAGGCAAGAACTCAGGCGAAAAGAATTGTATGCCTTAGCGGTCTAAGGCAGCTCGTTACCGCATGGATGGCATATGCCGAGACATACGATGGCAAGATTGTTAACGGGGGACAACCTCCGAGTAATACACCTGCGCCACGGGAACCGTGGTGGTGCACGCCTCTTACTCCTCTTGCGACAACAGACGAAATTGGTTCGGGCTGGCCTGCCGTAAGATACGACTGGACACTCACTTTACCTTACGCGGAACGTGTATCATTGCTCAAAAGAGGGGCCCTTTACAGATTTTGCCAGAATGTCAAAAGCTACCGCTGCCCGGAGGCGGATAAAGATATGCACAGGACATATATTATCCATGAGGCAATGAATGCATCTATGTATCCCAATCCGGGCGCATATCACGCCGAAGGACAAGTTATAAAAAAACTGGGGCAGATAAAAAAGTCAAAGGAACGGTTGGTGTTTTTTGAGGAAAGGGTAATCACGCCGGATGCATTTATGTTTCCTTATGTTCACGGCGGAAACGCTTATTGGGATTCTGACAGGCCGGATGTTAT
>CAYSKP010000189.1:0-11201 GCA_964431645.1 uncultured Pirellulales bacterium | reverse complement strand
AAGCGCAAGCGAAATCGAACCGACATTCTGGAAAGTTTTGCCGTCGGGAGCGACTGAAAGACTGAAGACATCACCGTGACGTTCCAATTTTACCGGCACAATCTCTTTGACTGTCCGGAGTATTTCAAGGTCGTCGCTCATTTGGCCGCCTTTGACCGGTCGCCACTGCAAAGCGACAAGGCCGTCGCCGTGGACAATAGCGCCGATAAAGGGTGAATCCCTGTCGAGCGTCTGACGGACAATCCAGCCGGCTTTGCGGTGGGGATTTTTGCCTTTGCCGACAAAGTTAATATCGGCGGTGAAACGCAAGTCGCCTTCGAGGCGATTATAGAGGAAATAAAAGGCGTCCCTGTCAAACCACATATTGTACCCGCTGGCGGTGATTCGATATTCGTTTTTAGTGGAATCGAAAACAGCAGAGCCGGGGATTCCGATGTCACATGCATCGCCGACATCAGCGTGATTTTCGAATATTCCGATTGAAGCTAATGAGGGATTCATAAAAACTCCAAAAAAACAAAGCAGAGCAAAACACAAAAATTCTCTCATATCTGGCCCCTTTTTTTGATGAATTTACTGTTTGGCTTTTTTTACAGGTTTTTCGCGAACGAATCTGCTTATATTTCTAACAGCCTGCCTTAGCCGCTGCTCATTTTCCACCAATGCAATTCTGACATAACCTTCACCGTTTTCACCGAATGCCCCCCCTGCCGCAACCGCGACATCGGCGTACTCGATTAAATCCATCGAATATTCAAGTGTATTTTTGTCTTTTAGATGCTCTTTTGGAATTTTGGCCCAGACAAACATTCCGGCACGAGGTTTAGGGGCATCCCAACCAATTCGATTGAGGCCATCGCAAAGAACATCACGCCTGGATTGATATTTTTTATTCTGTTCAATAATATTTTTTGCGCAGTGCCTCATCGCAATAATACCGGCAATTTGCACCGCCTGAAAAATACCATAATCATAATAGCCCTTTATAGTGGCTAAGTAGTTAATCATATCTTTATTGCCTGCCGCAAATCCAATCCTGAAACCTGCCATACTGTATGGTTTGCTCATAGTTGTAAATTCGACGCCCACATCTTTTGCACCCTTGGCCGAAAGAAAACTCGGAGCTTTATAACCATCAAAGCAGGTTTCCCCGTAAGCAAAATCGTGAATGACGGCTATGCCAAAACGCTTAGCGATCTCAATAATAGGCTCAAAGAAGCCTTCATCTACTGTCATGGCCGTCGGATTATGGGGATAATTCAAAATCAGCAGCTTGGGCTTGGGATACAGATGCTCACATATCATAATAATATTGTTTATAAATTTCTGGTCGCAGCCAAGCGGCAGGGAAATGACATTTGCACCCGCAAGGGCAACAGCATAATTATGAATCGGGAAGGCGGGGTCGGGCACAATCGCAGTATCGCCTGAGCCGAGCATGGCCAGGCACATATGGCTGAAACCCTCTTTAGACCCTATACATGCCAGAACCTCAGTTTCGGGATCCAGTTCCACACCCCAGTTTCTTGCGTATTTTTTTGCCATTTCGTTTCGCAAACCTTTAATGCCGCGAGATGCGCTGTAGCGGTGATTGCGGGGGTCCCTTGCGGCTTCACAAAGTTTATCAATAACAATCTGAGGAGCACCATCAACGGGATTACCCATACCTAAATCTATAAGGTCTGCACCGGCCTGTCTTTTGGCATTTTTAACGGCATTAAGACGAGCAAACAAATATGGCGGAAGGCGCTTTATACGTGTTGACGGCTCAATTTTAAAATCGCTCATATAATCATCTCTAAATTAAAAAGGGAGTATTCAAATATAATCGATTAGCATACCTAAAAAGGATTAATTTTCAAAGGATTTTATTTTGCAACATTGCGGTCGAAAAAAGGTTTCTGATTCTTGCTGTGCTTCGGCTTTGATGATAAGATGGCCTTGTCTGAGACAACATAGAAACTAAAAAACAAAACAGCCGATAGGAGAGATAAATATGGAGAATAGGAATCTAAACCGAAGAGAGATGCTGCGTCAGGCAGGAATCTGCGCTACCGGCTTAAATCTTGTATCAATAACCTCAATTGCCACAGCAGCCGAAAATGAGAATAAAACGGCCGGCTTGTTTGACAAGATTTACGGCTGTATCGCCGGGGCGTATCTCGGCTCTGCGTTCGGAGTGCCGGTTGAGGGTTGGGACTATCGAAAAATCGCATTTAAATACAACATGTTACAGGAATTCCTGCCGCGCCGTGTCATTAAAGGGACCCTACTGACGGCCGGCTCCACAGAAGACGGAATCGAACGCGAAAAGTATATGTATCTTGCCATAATCGAAAAGAAGGACAGGATAACGGCAGATGACCTGGTTGGCACATGGCTGAAGGTAATGAATAGTGACGAAAAGCTGGAAGGTATGAAGCAGATGACCGAGCAATTTGACAGGGACCTGATGCAAATGGCACGAGCAGGCACGACTCCTGCCCGACGGCTCGGCGAGAAGGGCTACCTCCATTTGAACGCACCAATAAGATGCTTTCACCCAATAGCCCTGATAAACGCCTGCGATGAAGAGGGCGCTATTAAAGATATGCAGGATATTCTCCGGGTTTATCAGCCGGCCCAAAGCAACGGGTACGAGTGGGGCAAAGCTTATATGGCCGCGGTCGCGCACGCCATGAGAGCCGACGCTACGATAGACTCTGTTATAGAAACCGCATTGAAATACTCATCGGCTGATATGAAAAAAGAAATACAAGCGGGCCTTGATATAGCTGCCAAATTCAATGACCCAATCAACCAGCGAAAAGAGCTTTATGCAGAATTCATGAAAATTTATAACAAGGATACTGACAAGGCCGCAGGAGCTTATCCTCAGTCCAGGGCCAACGAATGCTGCACTGTGGCACTGTCATTCTTTAAGGCGGTAAAGGGGAACGTAAAAGACGGAATACTTTTAGCAACCAATAACGGCCGCGACTCTGACTGCAACACTGCCGCAACCGCGGGATTGTGCGGCGCATTTACTGGAACCAAGACCATACCTCCAGAATGGATAAAGATGGTCGATGAAGCAACAAAACAGAATCCTTACACCAACTCTACACTTACAATTAAAGAGACGGCCGAAGGAATGCTGGCGGCTCTGCAAAACAAGGTTAAGAAAACGGAGGCATACTCTTCATTGATTAAAGTATGATGAATCAAATCAGAGAATCTCGCCGAAGAGCTCAGCGGGGCTTTGTTCGGTTGATTTTAACATTTGCGAACCGGCCCGCAAGAATTAATGGACTATTGAAACCGCTATCCCTTCCTGCCGATGAGCAGGGAAAGATTGCCATGAAAAAGGGGATTTACTTGAGGCCGAACTGTTCCTGATAACGATATTTCACAAGATAAAGAGCAAGAACCGCTTGAACGGTGGCGTGCTGGTCACTTGGCGTTTCATCAAAATTAAAAACAAACTGACTTCTGGTCGTGGTAAAACAAAACCACCTGTCATTCCAGCCGCCGTCGGACTGCTGTTAGGCAATTATTCTCTCTATCCACCTCCTACGAACATCCTGTGGGAATCCTGCCCGCAATACAAAGGTCGGCCGTTGAATATAAATATCAACTACAGGTAAAGAGAACGTCATCTCAGTTTTCAATCGTCCACAGAGATATTCCATCAATTTACTGATTCGCTCACTTGAGTCATATCTGTCGCGAAGCAACATTAATGCGAGAAACTGATGAGTCAACTGCTTTCTGTGCCACCGTTGCTTGTCAAATAAACCCGATTTCTCCGCTTCAAAATTCGCCTTATCTGGTGCGATAGCATAAAGCCGCCACTGGTTATCTATACACTCTTTACCGATAAGTTGATTGAGATCGGATTCACTAATCGACCAATTCGGGTCAACTTCCCGCTTCAAGCATCTGCTGTAATGAGTAATTCGAGTATTGAGAAACGATGTGGTAATGCTAACAAATACAGGATTAGAGTTGAGGTCGTTACATTCACGCAGCATTGCTAGAAGCGCTGTGTTTGGTTGTTCAAGAATCTCCAGCCTGTGTTCTTCAACCCACCCCTCGGCTTTTTTTATAGCAGAATCCAGCCGTTGCGCAAAGTCCGCATCAGTCCATAAGGCAACATTGTTGTAAAAAACAGCCGCGAGAATAAATACAACCATAAAGCCAATATAAGACACCAGCAAATACAATTCTTCGCAAAATAGTACGTTTCCGGGTTCTTCCGGCTATATCCTCGTGCTGCGTATTGTTCTGCTCCATACCTACCTCTCCGTCCCGTTTGAAATACAGCCATTTCATACACCTGAGGTATTATAACCTCATAGGAAAATGACTTCAATGAAAACGCCGATGTACACTCCTTGTTACATTAGATCGCCAAAAAGTGTAAGCGGGGTTGTTCTGGCGATTTTGACATTAGTGAATTGACCATCAAGATTTTCAGGACCATTGAATATAACAATCCAGTCGCCGGCTGTTCTGCCGACGAGCTGGGTTGGGAAACCTGCCTGATGAGATTTTTTACTTCGTCCTTCGACGAGAACTTTTACAGTCCGGCCGATAAATTCAGACGCAACTTTCATGCTGATTTCTTCTTGAATCTTTAAAAGCTCGTAATTGCGTTTCTGCTTGATTTCCTGCGGGATATTATCTTCAAGCCGTTTGTCTGCAATTGTTTGCGGCCGGGGTGAATATTTGAAAATGAACGAATTTTTGTATTTAGATTTTTTTAAAAGTTCAATCGTTTCATTAAAATCTTCATCAGTTTCACCGGGGAAACCAACAATAAAGTCGCCTGCAATGGCGATATCAGGGACGATTTGACGAGCCATATCTATAAATTCAAGATATTCGGCACAGGTGTAACCGCGATTCATAGCATTTAGGATTTTGTCTGAGCCGCTTTGAGCCGGTATATGGAGATAACGGCAAATCTTCGAAACATTTGTCATTGCCTGCATAATTTCTTTGAAATATTTTTTACTTGGGTAACTCGTTACAAATTTTATCCACTCAATACCTTCAATTTGACTTATC
This sequence comes from uncultured Pirellulales bacterium, assembly GCA_964431645.1. GTDB lineage: Bacteria > Planctomycetota > Phycisphaerae > Sedimentisphaerales > Anaerobacaceae > Fen-1362. Next base: position 6,149 of record CAYSKP010000189.1, on the reverse strand, counting down.
ATTTCAAGCAGGTCCGCAAGGCAATATGTTTTATCACCTGCTTTATATTCATAAGCATTGATTCTCTGGCCCAGCAACGTAATCTGCTTAATACCTTTGTCAGCAAGATGTTTAGACTGCTCGATTATCGATTCGGGAGGCCTTGATGTTTCCGGGCCGCGGACATAGGGGACAACACAATAAGAACAGAATTTATCGCAGCCGTGCATAGCCCGCACGTATGCCTGAGAGGGTAATTCGGTGGTAAATCCATATTCTGATTCATATTTTTCGAGTGATTGAGCATCTTGTGATATCTCACGAATTTTACTTGCAACAGCCAGCGATTTTCTTTTTTCCCGTACCCTTTGGGTTATAAGCAGCGGTATTTGTGAAATCTGTGCCGGTCCGCAAACGATATCTACGGCCGGATGGTTAAGCAGCTCATTTCCTAATCGCTGGGCCATACAGCCGATTACACCCACAATCAACTCTCGATTCGATTTTTTAAGATAATTCAAATGCCCAAGATGCGACATAACACGCTGCTCCGCATGGTCGCGCACGGAACAGGTATTTATAAGGACAATATTTGAATCTTCGGGTTTGTTTACAAATTCATAGCCTGCATTTTTTAAAGAGGACTCAACTATTGCTGAATCCAGCTTATTCATTTGACACCCAAAGGTTTGAAGAAACACTTTCATAATTATTTTTCCGCGACTACGAGCATCTCAAAGTCTTCTGTAGTCAGCTTGTCTTTTCTTGAGAATGCCCCGAGTTTGGCTCCCATTATATCTATCTTTTTATACGAAAGCGTTTTTAAAAGCCAGGTTATCTCGCTTGGCACATAATAACGCTCGTTACACTCCAATTCTTTTTTATTCCCCGCATCATCTTCGAAGACATTTTTACTATGGTTGCGAAATGTCATCAAATCAAATGTGTCGCTTTTAAATGTTGCAGCGGTTTTGTCACCTGCTGATTCGTGAAATTCCTTAACTGAATGATAAAGGGGAAAAAGGCCGTTTAAAGTTGTAAATATGAACTTAGCTTTAGTTTTCAGCGATTTAGTAACATTTTTAAGTATTTCGAAATTCATTTCATCGGTTTCCATCAAAGAAAATCCTCCTTCACAGAGCATTATCGCGGCATCGAATTGAGCTTTAAAAGGTAAAGCCCTGGCATCGTGTTTTTGGAAATCAATAATCAATCCGGCCTGTTTTGCTTTTTCTTTTGCGCTTGCAAGCTGAGAATCAGACAAGTCTATACCTGTAACGTTATAACCTCTTTTAGTCAGTTCAATCGAATGCCTGCCGGTGCCGCAGCCCACATCGATTATATTTAGGGATTTATCAAAGGCAAGTTCCTGCTCGATAAAATCGCATTCGCCTGATGTTCCCTGGACAAAACATTCCTTATCATAAGTTTTGGCGTAATTTTCAAATAAAGATTCATACCATTGTTTCATCATTAGTCTTTCAGTCAAAAAACATATCGTTAATATAAGAGTTTAGAGTATTATAGTAACTCGTAATCCGAAAACATGAAGAAATTGTTTTTTCCCAATTAATATCCTAGCATAATAATTGTTCCTTTTATACGCACCTGCACCATAAAAAGCCTTCTGATATTCGAGGAGCAGCTGCAGTTTTATTCATTTTGAGACTCGGACTAAATCATATCCGAATTATTCTTGTGTATGAATATTTTTACGATTTCAAACCATATTACGCTGAGCACGCCAGCTGCCAAAGCTATGATAACATCCAAACCGTCCAGAGATTGGAAATGGAATAAATTTTGCAAAAATGGGACATAAATCACTAAACCAAGGAACAAAACAGCGCCCCCTAAAATCCTGAAAAGCCATTTATTATGAACCGTCATAGAACTGACGATACTTCTTGACCAGGAACGATTAGTAAGAATCAGACAAAGATTTGAAATTACCAATGTCGCGAATGCCAATGTCCTTGCGTTTGCCTCAGTTTGACCGATTGACATCGCAATCTTGAAAACTCCTGTTACAACAAGCAAAGAGAACAAACCCTGAAACAAGCTAAGAATCACCAGTCTTTTACCAAAAATAGATGTTTTGGGTGACCTTGGCGGTCTTCGCATTATGTTTGATTCCTCTGTTTCGGCTTCAAAAACTATAGAGCAGGCCGGGTCTATTATCAATTCAAGAAAAACAATATGCACCGGATGCAGAATTATAGGCCATCCCAGCAAAACAGGAATTAACGAAGAACCGGCAATGGGGACGTGAACGCTTATTATATAAGCTGTTGCTTTCCTTAGATTATCGAAAATACGTCTTCCCATTCGGACAGCATCAACTAAAGAAGTGAAATCGTCATTTAAAAGCACCAGGTCAGACGATTCTCGGGCAACATCGGTTCCGCGCTCGCCCATGGCAACACCGATATTGGCTGATTTCAGTGCAGGTGCATCATTTACCCCGTCACCGGTCATCGCAACGATTTCGCCATTTGCCTTTAAGGCATTGACAATAAGCAGTTTTTGTTCTGGAACAACTCTGGAAAAGACGTTTACTGTCTTGATTTGGTCTCTAAGCTTTTCATGGCTTAATTTTTCAAGCTCAGGGCCTGTCATGCAGTTATCGAAATTTTTCAGGCCAATTTGTTTTGCTATATTGCGGGCGGTAGCCGGGTAATCTCCCGTAATCATCACAACTCTGATTCCGGCATTATAGCATTCTTTAATCGCATCCAGCACAGCAGGACGCACAGGGTCAGCGAGCCCTACAAGGCCGATAAGACGAAAATCAAAATCATGCTGGGATGTAGGAAGTTTTTGTTTATCAAAAAACGCCTTTGCCACACCCAAAACACGCAGACCCTGCTCAGCCATAGTATTTATTTGTCCGGCAAGTGAATTTCTTTCTTCTACGCTCAAGTGACAAAGGTCTGCTATAGCCTCAGGGGCTCCTTTTGCGGAAACTATATAGCCCCTGCCATCCGACGTTTCCCATGCATTTGAAAGGGCCATTATCTCTTTTGAAAGGGGATATTCTTCAATCAATGGCCAATTATGAAGATGCTCGGTATAATAAAGAGTTTTATGTCCTAACTCACTGAAAGCCTTATCCATGGGGTCAAACGGGTCTTTCTTGCTGGCTAAGATTCCATATTCAACTACTTCATGAAAATCTTCGGGCAAATAGAAATCCCTTTCAGTTTTCACATCCCAGAATTTGTGATTGTTAAATAGTTTTTTTATAGACATTCTGTTTTCTGTAAGAGTTCCGGTCTTGTCGACACATAAAACTGTGGCCGCCCCGAGAATTTCAACAGCGGCCACCCTTCTTGTCAGAACACCTTTACGAGAGATGCGCCAGGCGCCAAGGGCGAGAAAAATTGTAAGAACCACAGGGAATTCCTCGGGCAAAATCGCCATAGCCAAAGTGATGCCGGATAAAATACCTTCCAGCCATTTGCCTTTTACTAAACCATAAACCACTACAACAATAAGACAAAGAACTATGGCAATAAGAAATATAACTTTGACAACCTTGGCTGTTTCTTTTTGCAGTAATGTTTGCTCATTTCCTATTGTTGTGAGGACTTTGCCGATTTTGCCTATTTCAGTTTCTGCTCCTACAGCTATTACACGAGCAATGCCCTGTCCCTGCACTATAAGGCAGCCTGAATATAGAAACGGCAAATCGTCGCCGCCAGGCCTTCTTGATTCTAAATTGACATTGTCTGATGGCAGTTTGCGGACAGACAACGACTCCCCTGTTAAAAGAGATTCATCCGCGGTTAGATGAAGACTCCAAAGCAATACCGCATCAGCGGGAATTCTATCCCCTTCTTTCAGGACAATTATATCTTCTTTTACAACTTCTCTGCCCGCGATTCTCTTGTGAATACCGTCACGAATAACAAGCGCACGAGGACTCGATAAATCCCTTAAAGCCTCTATAGCCCTCTCTGTTTTGCCCTCCTGATAAATAGTTATGCCCATTACTACGAATACAAAGCCAAGGAGCATCATTGCTTCACCGACGTTGCCTAAAATCAGGTAAATTGTGCCGCATGCAACAAGCAGCAAAAACATCGGTTCACGGAATACTTCAAGAATGATTTTGAAGATGCTTCTTTTACCGGACGATGGAAGTTCATTATAGCCGTCTTTTTTCAGACGTTCCTGAACCTGAGTTTCTGAAAGACCTTTAAGATTTTGCAATTCTAAATCGGACAACATTATTGAATGCCTTTGAAAACCTGTGCTGTACGCGAACGGCTAAGTATATTAGATATGGCCGTTAAATGCAATAAAACCGGAAAGGACAATTTCACTGGTCATTGTTATTATTTTCCTGCCGGTGATAAATACGTCTTTCAATCCATTTCACAAGTTCCAGCACAGGAGAAACCGTGAATGCAAGAACCAAGACAATTACCCAGTCCACAAGCGAAAGACTGTAAGTACCGAACGGGCGATGCAGAACCGGCAGATAAACAATGAGCAACAGGACTAATAATTCTCCAAAAATCGCCCAATTGAGCCATTTGTTGGCAAAAGGTTTATTGAGGACTGAGTGACGATCGGAGCGGAAATTATAGGCCTTGAAGAATTGTATAAGGACAAGTGACATAAAGGTCATCGTCATCGCCTCTTCAATACTGCGGCCGGAATGCCTGGCCCATACAAAAAGACTCAAGTTTACGATGGTTGACCAGACGCCGCCTGCCGTCATAAGAGCAATAACTGGTCTGGTGAAAATGCCGGTGCGCGGATTACGAGGCCTGCGCCGCATAAGGTCTCCCTCGGGCGGGTCAACTGCCAGAGCAAGGGCCGGAAGACCATCGGTAAAAAGATTAACAAAAAGGATTTGCACCGCGCTCAAAGGCAGCGGCATACCTGCAAGTGTGGCGACACCCATCAGGCCGATTTCACCAAGATTAGATGAGAGCAGATACATCAGGTACTTTTTGATATTGCTGAAAATGCCCCTGCCTTCCTCAACGGCTGCAACAATTGATGCAAAATTATCATCAGTAAGAGTCATCGCCGCGGCCTCTTTGCTGACATCGGTGCCGGTAATGCCCATCGCGACACCTATATCGGCTTTTTTCAGGGCAGGCGCATCATTAACACCGTCGCCGGTCATCGCCACAATATGGTCTTTCTTTTGCAGGGCTGTAACAACGCGAAGTTTGTGCGCGGGCGAAACACGAGCATAAACTTCAATATTTACAACATCCTTTTCGAGCTGGTCATCAGACATAATTTCCAATTCATCACCTGTTACAACTCGTCCCCTCTTGAGAATCCCTAACTCACGGGCAATTGCCTGAGCAGTGACAGGGTGGTCGCCGGTAATCATAACCGCTTTTATACCAGCCTGCTCACAGGTCGCTACCGCAATTTTAGCTTCGGGACGAGGCGGGTCAATCATCCCCACAAAACCAAGGAAGGTCATTTCACGTTCAGCGGTCTCAATGGAAGCATCCGGCTTCGAAGCCACAGCCAAGATACGCATTGCTTCGGCCGCCATCTGGTGAGCTGCTTCCAAAATCGCTGTTCTGGCCGCAGCATCAAGCGTTGTTTCCCCAGTTTCAGCCAACTGTTTTGTGCAGGATTCGAGAATTATTTCGAGTGCACCTTTAGAGCAGGCGATAACACCATGTTTAGTAGTATGCAATGTTGTCATTCGTTTGGTTTCTGAAGTAAATGGAATTTCGTTAAATCGCGGAAATTCTTTATCAAGGTCGTCTTTCTCGAGCCCTATCTTAGCGGCAGCCACAACCAATGCGCCTTCAGTCGGGTCACCCTTGATTCCATAATGACCATCTTGTGTGTTGTGGACTATGTGCGCGTCCGAGGCAAGGGTCGCCGCTTGCAGAAACTGCTTTAACTGGTTAGATGGTTCTATTTGAATACGATTAAATGAATACAAGCCTTTAGGCTCATATCCTGCGCCGGAAACATCCAGGACCCTGCCTGCGACATAAACCTTGCGAACTGTCATTTCATCCTTCGTTAGGGTCCCTGTTTTATCTGAGCAGATAATGGAATTGCTTCCGAGCGTTTCAACAGCCGCAAGACGACGCATCAGGGCATGTCTTCGAACCATCCGCTGCACACCGATGGCTAATGAAATAGTAACTACGGCAGGCAATGCCTCTGGGACAACT
>CAYSKP010000188.1:0-16099 GCA_964431645.1 uncultured Pirellulales bacterium | reverse complement strand
AGAACACAACTTCATTAGCCCAAAAATACTATCTATCATTTTTAAATACCCAATGGGGACAGCTACCGTTTTTAGTTCTCCAGACTAACATTTTTATTTTTCTTTCTTGGCCGTCTGATTGGAATAATGGGGACAGCTACCGTTATTGGTTCTCCAGATTAACATTTTTATTTTTCTTTCTTGGTCGTCTGATTGGTAAAGGTCTGACACGCCTACCGAGAAGTTTTTTCGGTGCCTAGTGGTCTGCCAGTATGCGTGTCCAAAACGAATCCTATTCATTTGTTTCTCATCCCGACGGTCATCATCGACAAAGAATATGTCCTGCCGGTTATTACCGCGATGGGTAATATGATGTGGATAATCAACGGCAACGGCTCTGGCTATTCTCGGCATAATAAAATCTTATCGATGCCCATTTATTAATGTCAAATCCAAAAATACGGTAGCTGTCCCCATTATTTTCTCCATTATTTTCTCCATTATTTTCTTTATTTTCTATTTGTTCCTTTTCCTTGTTCTTGGCGGGTTGATAATTTTAAATAAATTATTCTTTTGCCCCATGCTGACGAAGATATTCCTCTATTTCTTTTTGATCATTCATTATCGCAAGTTTTAATGGTGTGTCACCCAGTTTATTTCTATTATTAATATCTGCCCCTTTGCTAATGAGCCATTCAACAACAATAGGCAGATTTTCTTTTACAGCAAGTAATAAGGCTGTATTACTCTGTCCATCAGTAGCGTTAATATTGGCACCGTTTTTTAATAATAAGTCAAGTATTTCTAATATTATCTTTTCTCTTTCTATCTTTGGCTTTCTAAATAATTTTGTATATACATATGGACCTCCTCGTGGTCTATATCCAAACTTAATGGCAGCGTGAAGTGTCGATCCCAAAGACGAATCAATAGCATTTACATTGTAACCTTGAGATATTAACTTTTTTATTTTAGGAAGATCGCCGTCTAATATGGAGATATATAAAGCCTTTCTTTTAGTTTCTTGCCATGTATATACCCATATAAATGCAAATATCAGGGTTAATATAGAAGCAAATATTATTGCTAACCATGGGCCACGCCCAAAAACAAATAATATTATTGAATACAAACCAACGAATAAGCAAATTACAACGATTATTTTCATAATAAAAGGTGCAAAAGACACCATGGGAAGAAATGTAAAGTTCAAGTACATACCCATAAATCCTGCCAATCTATTGCCCCCTATATGGTTGTCATTATATAAAGCTTTTTGCTTAATAGGTAAATATAAGACTGATATAATCGCTAACAACCAACTTACCACCAAAATGAACCCTTCAAAGACTAAACCAAAATCGAAAAAAATAATTAAGGTTATTGTGAATATAAATCCTAATAATCCAAATAGTAAGTATAAAAATATTTGTTTAAAATATTTTCTAAAACCTGGTTCTCCAGATAATTTGTATTGCTCAGATATGGATATGAATATAAATCCTAAACTTCCTGTAAAAAAATAAATAAAATTAAAAATTATAATCATCCCCCGGTAATAATGACTTAGAGCTAGAAATAAAAAGGATACTAACAAAAAGATTATAGCAAAGATTTGAAACATTAAAACTTTTATACTCTGCAAAGTCAAAGCTGGTTTGACATTATAATTTAGCATGAACCTTTTCTTCTTAGTAATATCAAAAACAGATGAGTAAAACAACTAAAAATTGGGAATAATGAAAATTGGGAATAATGGGGAATAATGGGGACAGCTACCGTTTTTGGTTCTCCAGATTAACATTTTTATTTTTCTTTCTTGGTCGTCTGATTGGCAAAGGTCTACTCTTAATCATTATTTCTGGTTACAGTGAAAGTGCCGTCGGATTTTGCCTTGATTCTAATGGTTCCATCGGCGGCCGTAGTGTATATCTTCTTTTTAAGGTCGTAATCGACAAAATCTCTTGATGCAAGGGCAACTTTAGTAACAATCGGCTGACTTCTTTTTTTATCAATAGCATCGCTGAGAATATCGAAAATGACTTTTCTTGGATGGCCGTAATAGTATGTGGTGAAATGGTTGCGGGTGCCTTTTCCATAATCCCAATTGCCGACGGATACGACAGCAATTTCGGGCGTCATTGCTTTAAGAAGCTGGGGAGTTGTTCCATTAAAAGAGCCATGATGGCCGACATGATAAACATCGATATCTAAAATGGCCGGCTGCAATGTAAGAATTTCCAAAAAACCGGGGCTGTAGTAATCGAGCATTGTATTTGTGCAGCGTTCTTCAGCATCGCCTGTAAAAAGAAAAGATGCCTTTCCAAAGTCGACTCTTATGACAATACTTTGATTATTCTTGTTATTGAAATCAGCTTTCGACCAGCCGGGATTTTCCGAAAGGCGTGCCCACAAAACAGCAATTTTGGGATCGCATTGGCTGCAATTTATCGGGTCTATAAATTTGTTGGTAAGGCCTTTTTTATTACCTCCCGCAGTCACCTGGTCATTGGTAATTTCGCGAACGATTATGTTGTTTGATTCCGCTATTTGGCGTATCCACCGGGCGTTCGCTGTTCCAAACCCTTCGATATTTCCATTATCGATGTACCTTTTAACTGTGAAGTTTTCGCAAATTCGCTTCAATGCCGCTGTATGGTCAATATGGTTATGAGTAATAATTATAGATTCCAGGGTTTTATTTAAATCGGGCCTTTTTTCAAAGAATTTATTCAAGCAGGTGATAAGATTATCCTCATACTGCTGGTCCTGAGCGCCGGCATCTATTAAGACAGCCCCGCATGGAAACTCAAGCAAAGTGGAGTCGGCCTGCCCGACATTTATGAAATGCGCGGACATTTCACAGATGTTAGTATCGGCAGCAATTGTTTGTTTCGACGAGCAGCCAAAAAAGCAGACAGCCGCTGCTATTATCATGAAATGAATGAACTGATTAAATATTTTCATCAGCTTAAATTTAAATTGTGAAGGCATATAACAGCGATTTTCTTCAAATGCTCAAGACCCGGCCTTAGAATCGGAGAATTGAAAAATTTAGAAAGGAACTGGTTTTCATCAAGTTTTAAAAATTCATTTAAATTAAGCGCAGCTCTATCGGGATAATGAACAAATTCCTTATTCGCGCGGCACGGCGCTTTTTGCTGATAGGGACAGGCAAGCAGGCATTCGGCACAGCCAAAGAGATGATTTCCGATTTTGGGGGCCATTTGCGGCGGGACATCTGTATTGGCCTCAATGGTCAGATAGCTTATGCATTTTGTGGCATCAAAAGAGCCATCCTTTTTCAAAGCGCCGGTGGGACAGGCCTCGACGCATTTGCCGCAATCAGGGCATGAACCCTTTAATGGCTTATCCGTATCAAGTTCAATATTAAGGATGATTTCACCGAGCAGGATTTCGGGACCGAGCCGGGGATTTATAAGCATGCGATTTTTACCGATTATACCAAGCCCTGCCCTTGCAGCAAGTGCCCTTTCCAAAAGCGGTGTAGAATCGACGCAAATCTTAAATTGAACAGAGGGGCAGGTTATTGAGATAATAAAATCAGTGAGCTTACGCAGTAATTTTTTTATAAATGGATGATAATCATCATATTGAGCAAAGGCGGTAATCATGCCTACAGGATTCGAATTATCTATTTTAATATGATTTGACGGTTTATAGCTTAGGCCTAAGACTATGACAGATTTGGCACCGGGCATAAGCTTAGATGGGTCGATTCTTTTTTCGAGATTTGAATTAAGCCAAGTCATATTTCCTGCGTAGCCGGCATCGAGCCAGCCGATTAGACGGCTGACCTGGTCTTTGCTGACAGGCGAAGCATCGGTTACGCCGACAACATCAAAGCCGATTTCGAGCGCTTTTTGCTTTATCTGCTTAGTAATTGTCATTTTTTAGGATAGAAACTCGGTCGCCGCGTATTATAACAGATTAAAATTCAAAATAAAGGTAATTAGAGAAAAACCAAGAGTCGATATAAAAAAAGGCATTATAGATGGAGATAAATATGGAACAATGGCTAACTGGATTGATTGGCGGGTCAGGACTTGGTGATTTGCTGGCTGACAAAATTGAAGACGCAAAATATAATACTGTAAATACGCCTTTCGGCAAACCGAGCGACAGGATAATGATTGGAAGGATTGGAAAAAGAAATGTAGCATTTATAAACCGCCACGGACCAAGTCACAAACTATCCCCAAGTAAAGTCCCGTATGCGGCTAATATCTTTGCGCTAAAAAAAGTGGGTGCACATTCAATAATAGCTACCTGCGCTGTCGGGTCGCTTCGCGGCACAATTCGGCCGGGTGAGCTTGTAATTGCAGACCAGTTTATAGACCGGACTTTTCACCGACAGAATACTTTTTTCGATGATTATGGCGCGGTGCATACGGAAATGGCACAGCCGACATGCAGCAGGCTTGGCGATATTATTGCTGAAGCCGGCAGAAAATTAGATGTCAAAACCCATCGAAAAGGAACTTACGTCGGAATCGAAGGTCCGATGTTTTCGACAAGGGCTGAATCGCTTATGCATCGAATTTGGGGTGGAGACTTAATAGGAATGACGGCAATACCGGAGGCGAAACTGGCAAGAGAGGCACAAATGTGTTATGCACTGGTTGCCCTTGTGAGCGATTATGACTGCTGGAAACCACAAAATAAAAAGAGAGACAAGCAGGAACTTTTGCGAGAAATTATAGGCAATCTGAATCGGGCAAGCGGCAACTGCCTGAAATTGATTAATGCGATTTTGTCTAACAGGCATGAGCTGGTTTATGAAAAATGTGACTGCAGGCGAAGCCTGGATTTAGCGGTTTGGACTGACAAAAAAGCAATAAGCTGGGCAGCGAGAAAAAAAGTGTCTGTGCTTTTTGAATAGGGAGTAATTTAAGTCATTAGATTCCGCACAGCGGCAGCATGTTCTGGAGTGCCGCTTTTTGGATATTTTTTCTGCATAGCGGCGGCAACAAGACCTGCGAACATTGGCTGGGGACGAAGAGGCCTCGATGTCAAACAGGGATGTGCTTGAGTACCAATGAAATAAGGATGTTTTGGCAATTCCAGAATTTGCATAATGGGCTGACCGGGGTTCTTGCCGGAAAAAACCATACCTGCTTTTTCGAGGGTCTCAATATATTTGGGAGCAACTTCGTATCGATGTCTGAATCGCATCCTGACTGTCTTTGATTTGGCAAAAAGTTTCCAGGCAAAAGTATCGGGTTTAAGCTCGATATCGAAACCGCCAAGCCGCATATTTCCGCCGAGGCCTTCGATTTTCAATTGCTCAGGAAGATAATCGATAACGGGTTCTTTGCATTCTGAATCGATTTCAGTGCTGTTGGCCCCTTCTAATCCGCAGACATGGCGGGCAAAATCGATTATCGCCATCTGAAAACCAAAGCAGATGCCAAGATAAGGAATATTATTTTCTCTGGTATGTTTAACGCAGCAGATTTTGCCTTCCGCTCCGCGCGTGCCGAATCCTCCGGGAACAATAACAGCATCCGCATCAGCAAGATATTGGGAAACATTATTATCATTAATGTTTGTTGTATCAATCCATTTAATATCGACCTTTGCACCCAGAGCTATGCCGGCATGCTCAAGGGCATTGATGATTGAGGCATAACTATCGCGGACGGAGGTGTATTTGCCGGTGATTGCGATGTTAACGGGCTTATTTGCCGCATCGATTCTGTCTGTAAAGTCGCACCATTGAGCCCATGATTTTCGTTCATTACGCAGATTAAGGCGGTCTTCGATCTTCAAAAGACGAGCGACTTCGAAATCAAGCCCCCTGTCTCGAAGCATAGCCGGTATTGTATAAATGCTTGCTGAATCCTGCAGAGAAATAACCCGCTCTACAGGGACATTGCTATAGACACTTATTTTCTGGCGAACGGTTTCCGTTACCGCATGTGTTGCCCGGCATGCAATTATATCGGGCTGGACTCCAAGCTGCATCAATTGCTTAATACCTAATTGTGCGGCCTTTGATTTCTGTTCGCCAAGTGTTTGCGGCTCGAGAATATATGTTAAAGCCACAAAGCAGGAACTATTGGCGCCCTCTTCGTATGCAAGCTCGCGCATCGCTTCTATGAAGTATGCATTTTCAAGGTCGCCGACCGTGCCGCCGATTTCAACGAAAACAATATCGGCATTCGATTTCATTGCCAGATTTCGCAGGCGCAGTTTGACTTCGCCTGTAACGTGCGGAATCATCTGGACATCACGGCCGAGGTAATCGCCATGGCGTTCTTTATTGAGGACATCATTAAAAATCTGGCCGGAAGTGCAGAAATTCGCTTTAGATAAATCCTGGTCGAGCATTCGCTCATAAGTGCCGAGGTCCATATCGCATTCCATACCGTCATCAAGGACAAAAACCTCGCCATGGCGGAATGGATTAAGTGTGCCTGAATCTATATTAAGATAACCTTCGAGCTTTATGGGGGCAATTTTGAGGCCCTTATCCTGCATCAGCTTGGCAAGGCACGATGAGAATATCCCCTTTCCCAGGCCGCTCATCACGGTACCCATCACAAAAAGGTATTTCGTTTTACCGGGCTTATACCCAGGCGGTATCGGCGAGAAAAATTCACTGTCTGTCGATGTCTTGCTTACGGATGTCAATAATTCACTTTCTTTACTCATGTAATTATTCCTTCTTTGTATCTTTTAACAAAAGCCGCGTATTGTTCGGGAGTGTCGATGCCGTCGCAGGTATGCCTCACTTTTGCGACAAGTATATCGAATCCATTTTCAACAGCACGCAACTGCTCCAGTTTTTCAATTTTTTCCAAAGGACTTTGGGGTAATTTCGTAATCTTGAACAAAAAATCCCTTCTGTAAGCATATATGCCGATATGCCGGAGATAGTTCTTTAATTCGCCGATGCCCCCCTGCTGACGGTCATATGGAATAGGGCTTCTGGAAAAGTAAATTGCCTTGCCGATGCTCGATACTCGATTCTCGATACTCGATATAATTACTTTTACGATGTTGGGGTCGGCAATTTGTTCTTTTGTCTCGAATTCAGCGGCAAGTGTTGCCATTTGGCTTTTTGGATTATCGATAAGCAGCTTTGCCGCAGCATCGATATTGGCAGGATCGATTTCAGGCTCATCACCCTGAAGATTTACAATGATATCGTTATCGGAAAGAGGAAAATGGTGTGTACAGCACACCCTGCAAGCTTCCGCGATACGGTCGGTGCCGGAGGGGCAATCAGGGCTGGTCAAGATACATTGGGCTGCGAAAGATTTTGCGGCATCGGCAATTCTTTTATCATCAGCGGCGATGATGACCTTTTGAGGCAATCTGGCAAGCTTTGCCTGCTCATAAACATGCTGAATGAGAAATTTGCCGGTATCTTTAGCGAGAACTTTAGCTGGGAACCTTGTGGAGCCGTATCTGGCAGGAATTACAACTATTACTTTTGTGTCTGGCATTTCAGTAGTTTTTTTTCCAAACTACTGTGGCGATATGATAAATGCCCGCAGAAGAACTGTCAATATCCATCATAAAAAATTTTTTAGGCAGGAAAATTGATATGCAAATTTCATTTTCACAAGCCAAATGAAAAAAATGCTTTTACACAGGTAATCTGTTTTATTCAGCCATAAGCAGCAGGTTGATCGAGTCTTTAGCACTTGCCTGTGCGGTTTCACTATCAAAGCTGAATTCGTCTGAGCCGGCCTGACACATCGGGCAACGTCTCATCATCTGGTGCATTTCAGCCTGCATTTCATTAACATCTATTTTTATTTCAGTTTCTTTTATCAAATTAAGGTTGCTATCATATTTATAGAGCTTTTTGCCGATCATAATTATCGCGCCGCCATCACTGCTTGCGACTATCTTCTTCTGGAACATCGCATGAGCCATCATCATATGCATCCTGCACATGCCCATTTTACCCTTGTGGTCATACATCATCGGTTTTTCCCCCATTTTTTTGTGCATTTTCGAATTACTGTGTGAATTCGAGGCAATTGGGTCCATAGCTGCAAGATAGGCACCACTAACGACCGACACGATGATAGCTGCCACAATAATTGTTATTCTTTTTCTATTTTTAACAAGCATTTTGGCACTCCTTAAAATTTTTTAATTTTAATGTGTTTTTCGGTAACCAATGAGGGACTGAGATGTAAAAACGAAATATAGCTCAGCATTCAAAAAGAAAAATAGGGAGAATGCTTAATCAGCATAGGCAAAAACCTTATAAATACTTTATAATGTGGCAATTTGGTGAAAAAATGATGATTAATCCTTTTAGATTGAAAGATTTAGGGAAAACAAAATGAAAACGAGATCTGGTTTAATCCTTTTAATCACATTATTTGTCTGTTTTGGGCTTAGCTGCAAACAGAAAAAATCAGGCGAGACAAAATCATACAGGATTGCTGTGATACCAAAAGGAACTACGCACGTCTTCTGGCAATCTGTCCATCGAGGGGCGCTTGATGCGGGAAAAGAAGTCGGCGCCCAGATTATATGGAATGGGCCAGAGCGTGAAGACAGGGAAAAAGAGATTCAAATTATGGAGGACTTTGTCACCCAAAAGGTTTCGGGGATTGTCCTTGCACCTAATGATGATAAGGCATTAGTGCCTGCGGTAGAGAAGGCGGCCGCAGCTAATATACCATGCGTGATTATCGATTCGAGCATCCAGACAGAAAAATACCTTTCGTTTGTGGCAACAGATAATTACCAGGGCGGAGTTCTTGCTGCCAAAAGGATGGGGGAAATTCTTAACGGCACGGGGAAAATAATTGTGATTCAATTTGCGCCGGGCTCAGCTTCGACGGTTGCAAGGGTAAATGGTTTTAATGACACAATCAAAAAAGAATTCCCGGGAATTCAAATTGTAGATACTAAATATGGTTTGGACACTGTTGAAACTGCCCTTCAGGCAGCAGAAGATTTGCTGACTAAAAACCCGCAATTAGATGGCATCTTCGCATGCAATGAATCGACTTCGATGGGGGCTCTTCGGGCACTGCAAAGCTCAGGGCGTGCCGGGAAGATAAAAATGGTCGGCTTCGATGCCGGTGTTCTTTTAATACAGGCGCTCAGAAGCGGGGACATCGATTCATTAGTCGTGCAGAATCCTTATAAAATGGGTTATGAAGGCGTAAAGACATTAGTCGATAAATTGAACGGCAAGGACGTGAAAAAGCAGATTGACACGGGCGTTAACCTCATTACAAAACAGAACATCGATACTCCGGAAATCCAGACACTATTAAAATGACTGGCACAATGGCGGATAAAGAAAATCCTCCTGCTATCGTTATGAAAGGCATAACCAAGAGGTTTGGGCCGGTGCAGGCGCTTGGCGGCGTTGACCTAATGGTCACTAAAGGGTCCGTGCACGCAATTGTCGGGGAAAATGGGGCAGGCAAATCGACACTGATGAAAATCCTTGCCGGTGTCTTTAGACCTGATGAGGGGACAATTAAAATTGAGGGAAGGCCGGCGGAATTTAATGATCCGCAGCAGGCGATTGACGCAGGCATTTCAATGATATACCAGGAGCTGGATTTAGCGCAGCACCTTACGGCGGCACAAAATGTTTTCCTGGGCAATGAGCCAAAGAGATTCTCATTTATACTTGATCAAAAAGCAATGATTCAAAAGACGGCCGAACTTGCCAGGAGATTAAATTTCGATATTAACCCCCAGGCAAAAATAAAAGACCTCTCCACAAGCGATTGCCAGGTTGTGGAAATTCTAAAGGCGTTGATGCGACACGTCTCCGTGCTTGTGATGGATGAGCCTACATCATCATTATCACAGCAAGAAGCACAGCGGCTTTTTAAGATTGTCAAAGACCTTCGAAAACAGGGAATAACAATCATTTATATAACACACAGACTCGAAGAAATAATTAATCTGGCTGATGATATAACAATCCTGCGTGATGGAGCTGTCGTGCATTGCGAAACTGCCTCCAATCTTAGTATTGGGCAAATAATACGCTATATGGTTGGACGGGAACTGAAAGATTTTTTCCCTAGTCGTAAAGCAGATATCGGGCGGACATTAGTAAAAGTAAAAAATTTAACCGCCAAGGCCAAGGTAAAAGATGTTTCATTTGAGATACAAGCCGGCGAAGTTGTCGGGATGGCCGGACTGGTCGGCGCCGGGCGGACCGAAACAGCTTGTGCAGTTTTCGGTATCGACAAAAAAACATCAGGCAGCATTTACCTTGATGATATTGAAATAAAAATCTCGACTCCAGCCGATTCGATAACCAATGGGATTGCTTATTTGACTGAAGACCGCAAACGAACCGGTTTATTTTCTGGTTTATCATGCTGCTGGAATATTACATTGCCCAATCTTGATGCAATTGGTATGGCCGTAATTATAAAACCTGCCAAAGAAAACAAAATCGCTGACGATTTAAGTCAGCGTATCGGCATCAAATGGCCGGGACCAGACGCTCCGATAGATTCACTTTCGGGCGGAAATCAGCAGAAGGTCCTGATAGCCAGATGGCTTTTGGCCGAGGCAAGATTTCTGATTTTCGATGAACCTACCCGCGGAATCGATGTTGGAGCAAAAAAAGAAATTTATGCGCTGCTAAACAGCCTTGCCGAGCAGGGTAAAGCGATATTGTTTATTTCCTCTGAATTGCCCGAGCTTTTCGGGATAGCTGACCGGATTTTGGTGATGAGGAGAGGCCGGCTGGTCGGCAATCTTAGAACAAATGAAACTTCTCAGGAAGAAGTTATGCATTTGGCCGCTGTAGAAGGAAATTAGATGGGAAAACTTATCAGACAATTGCTGCCGTTCGGAAGTTTAATGTTGATTGTCTGCATCTTAGCAATATTGAGGCCCGATACATTCTTTTCAATAGATAATCTTCTCAACGTGCTTAGACGTTCAAGTGTCTACGGGATAATCGCGATAGGAATGACTTTCGTGATAATATCAGGCGGTATCGATTTGTCAGTTGGTTCGATGGCGGCTATATGCGGAATGTTTGCGGCCGCATTGATGGAGGCAATCGGCGGCGCAAATCCGCAAGGTTTTGCTCTTTGGGCGGGAACAGGGGCCGGTATTTTGGCAGGAATTTTATGCGGCCTTGCTAACGGGATTTTAATAACAAAGTTTCGATTGCAGCCGTTTATAGTAACATTAGGGACAATGAGTTTTTTCCGCGGGATTGCTCTTGTAATGCGCGATGGACAACCCATAAATATTCCGGATTACAAATATCTCGGTGAAGGTATTATCGCAACAATTCCAGTCTCGATTCTGATTTTTGCGGCTGTAATAATAATGACGATGTTCATACTCAAATATACCCCCCTTGGCAGATACACATACGCGATTGGTTCAAATCGTGAGGCGGCATTTCACGCTGGGGTAAGGGTAGAAAAAAATCTTATCTGGATTTATACGATTATAGGATTACTTACAGGAATCGCCTCGATGATACAGGTCAGCAGGACAGTATCAGCGCAGCCAACCGCAGGATTAGGACTTGAGCTCGATGTAATCGCGGCAGTGGTAATCGGGGGCGCAAGTTTATCAGGCGGTCAGGGGACGATTATAGGGACAATCATTGGAACGCTTTTAATAAGTTTTTTGCGAAACGGATGCACACTGCTTGGCATTTCGACTAATGCACAGTTGATTGTCATCGGCATTATCATCGTTGTCGCAGTAGCGGTAGACCAGTTGGCACAGGCAAAAACCAGGCAAACAGCCTGAAAAATACTTTACAAATTCAGTATTTAGTGAAAAATAGACAGCCGAGTTTAAAAACAGCTTAAAGGAATCAACTTGAAAAAGATGAAATTTAAGGAGAGACAAATTTCATGACGCCCTTCAAATATTTTTGTGCAATAATTCTTTTACTGGTCTTTTTTGCTCCAATAGCAAACGCGGCCGCAGCGGCTCCATCGGAATCTAATCATCTGCTGAGTTTATCAAAGATAGATATGGTCATAATCGCGATTTATTTTGTGGTTGTGCTTGCCATAGGATTTTATTTGAAAAAATTCGCCAGCACAGGTGAAGATTTTTTTATGGCCGGCCGCAAGATGACTGCATGGATAGCAGGCCTGAGCTTTATCTCTGCAAATTTAAGTTCGCTCGAAACAATGGGCTGGTCGGCAATGGCATATCAATATGGAATGTTAGGTGCGCACGCTTATCTCATAGGCGCGATACCTGCGATACTATTTTTGGCAGTTGTCATGATGCCCTTCTACTATATTTGCAGGACACATTCCGTGCCGGGGTATCTTAAACTTCGATACGGCGAGGGGGCACGGACACTGGCGGGAATCTCATTTACTTTTTTGACCGTAATGGTCAGCGGCGCAAGTATGTTCGCCATGGCCAAAATTTTAAATCTGCTGCTTGGCTGGGATATGAACGTAAGCATCTGGGCATCTTCCATAACTGTTGCGATTTATGTTTTTTTGGGCGGCCTTCTTTCTGCCGTATTCAATGAGGTGCTGCAATTTTTCCTTATATGGCTTGGAACTCTTCTAATTCCAATTCTGGGAATCATAAGCGCGGGCGGCTGGACTAAAATGATGGAAACCGTTCAGAAAAACGCGACGATTGTGCATCCTAATCTTCAAAATGCCGATTTCACCAGTCTTTGGCGAAACCTCGGCTCTTTCGATACCAACCCGATGGGAATCGACTGGTTCGGAATGGTTTTTGGACTGGGCCTGGCGGTCAGTTTCGGCTACTGGTGCACCGACTTTTTACAGGTCCAGCGAGTCATAGTCGCCAAAAACCTGCGTTCGGCACAGAATGGAACCGTCATTGGCGCGACATTAAAAATGCTTGTCCCAATTATCGTAACTATACCGGGATTGCTGGGGCTGGCGGTTTTGCTAAATAGCGATGGAAGCCCGATGATACTTGTGCCGGAAAGCGATGTCCGGGCAAATATAACTCACAGAACTTTTAATGATGTCTTGCCCTTATTAATGGGACAATATCTCGGACCGGGACTTCTTGGGCTTGGCGTAACTGCTATGATAGCCGGGTTTATGTCCGGTATGGCGGGAAACGTAAGCGCATTTGCGACTGTTTGGACTTATGACGTATATAGGCCTTTAATTTACAAAAAAGGCGGCGATAAGCATTATCTCAATATGGGCAGGTGGTGCTCGGTACTTGGCGTGCTGATATCAATTGGAACGGCTTACGCATTGTTCTATTTCTCGAACATACTCGAGTTTCTGCAAGTGCTTGTATTTTTCTTTATCGTGCCGCTTTTCGGAACAGTTATACTTGGTATGCTCTGGAAGCGGGCAACGCCTGCGGCGGGTTTCTGGGGATTTTTAGCCGCAATCATTGTTTCAATGAGTATGTGGGTATATGTGCATACCTTCCCTGAAGGGTCAAAGCCTCAGCCGATGGTTGTTGTTGGAAATAACGCGGTCGTAAATACGTTAGAAGAAAATGGTAAAATCCTGCAAGTCGTCGTTGAAAGCGGACAGGTACGAACTACAAACGTGGAAATAGCGATAGATGAGCAGAAAAAAACCGCATCAGGACATTATACTTTACAGAAAGCTGTTACATTGAAAGGAGATTCAAACCTGCGGGTGCTTGTTCCCGATGCGATAAAAGTTGATACAAAACAAAATGTTAAATTCGGCGCTGAAGGAGCAACAGTTGTGCTCAATCCGGATGTGAAGATTGATGCATCGTATGTATCGAAAAAATTCGATGCCGCGGCCTTCAATTTCGATCATACAAAATACATTGCACGTTCGAAAAAGGCACAACCAATGGCTGTAAACATGTATAGCGCATTATGGTCACTTGTTGTATGCCTCAGTGTTACTGTGGCTGTCAGCGCGTTTACAAAGCCAAAACCTGATGCGGAGTTGAAGAACCTTGTTATGGGATTGACTGATATTCCAGATGAAGGCCCTGCTCCATGGTATGATAATCCGAAATTATGGGCATCTGTTGTATTAATTGCGCTGATAATAATTAATATAATATTCTGGTAAGGAGATATCGATGCAACAGGAACATCAGATTCCGATATGGTTTTTTGTAGGGTTACTATTGACAATTTACGGCATGCTTATATTCGGCGCCGGGATATACAACTGGATTTATCCGCCGGCAAATGTAAAATTGACAGGGCTCCACGCGGATGTATGGTGGGGGATACTACTGCTGGCAATCGGTTTGATTTATATTGGAAAATTCAGACCATCAAAAAAGTAAGAAATTTATGAGTTAAAAATATGCTTAAAAATATACCGGAAGTGATTTCTCCAGAGCTTATGAAGGTGCTTATGGAGATGGGGCACGATGATGAAATTGTCATTGCGGACGGCAATTTTCCGGCCGCAAGTGTGGCTAAGCGGCTAATCAGGTGCGAAGGCCACGGAGTGTGCGAGATACTCGAAGCTGTTTTAAAATTTCTGCCGCTTGACCAGTATGTTGATAAACCTGTCGCTTTGATGTCTGTTGTCCCGGGAGACAAAACAAAACCTATCATCTGGGAGGATTATCACAAAATAATAAAGGCAAGCGGTGAAAAATTCACAGATTTTGAGTTCGTCGAAAGATTCTCGTTTTATGAAAGGGCCAAAAAGGCATACGCAGTTGTCGCAAGCGGTGAAAAGGCCCTATATGCAAATATAATTCTTAAAAAAGGTGTTTTATAATCATCCGGTGTTTGAAAGCGAAATTTATCTCATTTCGAAGTGACCGGATTCCTGATGCGTTTCGTAATATATGAAGTATTTGCCTCCTCTTTTAGGAGGGAATTTGTTGGCCCATGCGTTTCTAAGACTTACCCCATTTATTTCCAGCCTGTCGAGATTCCATGAAAGAACGAAACTTCCAAGCGAATCTGTTTCGAAACAGAATTTACCCGCGCCATCAATAGAAAATGGCGGGGCAATTTCGACCCTTTCGGGGCACCCTTCAAGACATGTGCAGCCGCTTGCGGTGGCGTCTATCACAGCGATGGTGACAGGAAAAGAAGCAGTTGTTATGCCGGCGTCATCGGTGGCAGTTACAATCAATGTATAAATTCCGGCAGGGACATCTTTCCACATATAAGAAAACGGCTGGAAATGATTAGTGGCGATTAAGGTGTAATTTTGATAAAAATCGACTTGCGCTACTCGCGTGCTCAAATTAACTGCTCCGGCAAAGATTAATATATTTGCCGGAGCAATAAATATATCGCCGTCGGCAGGCACGGTAATACCGACAATCGATGGCATATATTCCGGATACCCGGGATATATCCCCAAAATATCGGCCATTTGAACTTGTGATGATGTTTTCAAAAAGGAGCGATTTGGAGAGGTGATGATTAAAGAAGCTATCAATACAGCAATTACATTTGCAATTACCTTTTTCTTATTACCAAAGACATATTTCTTACTTATAGCAAAAACGCGTATCATTGAAGAAGCATCAAAATGTAATAATCTTTTAAACACAGTTAATCTTACGGAGTATATTATTTGGGATTGCTAAGATTTTTGCTTAAAAAGGCAGTGATTATTAGCCCTTAAAATTATTTTGAGATAAAGTTGAAAAGGTAATTGACAAAAAGTGACAAGTGTGGTAGGATAGAATGATTATGAAGCAGATTAACCGCAAAAAAGTTAACATGTGGTGGTGGCCTGTTGGATAAAATCCGACCGGCAGCGGGACATCTGCATTAAGTAAACTTAAAATAAGGTATTTTAGCGGCCTGTTGGATTAAAAAACAACAGGCCGCTTTTTTTATTGGCCGAAGCTGATAAATCGTTTAAAGGGAAAAAAGATGGATGATTATAAACAGATAATTGAGAACGCCAAACCGGGTGAGATAATCCCGATTGTAAAACGAATAGATATGGCAGACCCTATGGATTTCTTCGCTAAAATAACCGATTACGGAAGGGTCAAGAACTGCTGTCTTCTTGAATCAAAGGAATACCTGCGGGGTTCAAGCGCCCTTAGCTTCGGCACGGCCAAGCCGGTATTCGATATCGATCCGATCCACCTGCTGTCGCTGGTTGGCCGAATGAACCGGGGGCTTGAATACGACTTTATGGGCAAACCGCTGAAACTGGCCCCCACGGAC